>CAMDLX010000051.1 GCA_945901935.1 Bifidobacterium breve
ACAAGTTGATGCATGGGGGTCTCCAGTGCGTTCGTAGTAGTTGCGGCTTAGCCCACACGGTACTTGTTGACAACAACCCGTACTATTGACGGTCGTGCAGGTCTCTGTGGTGATCCCGTGTTACAACTCATTGCAGTTTCTCGGTGCCACCTTGGATGCTGTGCTGGCTCAAGAACTTACGCCAAGCCTGCAGAATCAGTTTGAAGTCATCTTGGTGGATGACGGCGGATCGGATGATCTCAGCGGGTGGGTGCAGCAGCGTGGGGATGATCGAGTGCGTGTCGTTCGCCAAGAGAACGCCGGTGTCTCTGCCGCTCGCAATCTAGGTATCGCATCAGCGAAAGGGGCCTTTGTTGCCTTCTGCGATTCCGATGATATGTGGAACCCGCGCGCAATGGCCGAGTTGTATTCCTGTTTTGATGCCGATCCCAGAATCGGTTTGGCCTACGGGTTTTATGAGGTAGTCGATGCAGCAGGGGAATCAACCGGTCGAATCCGTAAGTCCGATATTCAAGGGGACGTGTGGGAACAGTTCCTGAGCGTTAACCCTGTTGGGGCCTCGGGAGTCATGGTGCGGAGCGAGGTGTTTGATCAGGTGGGAGTTTTTGCCGAGAACCGTGACCGCTTCCGGGTAGACGTTGAGGACTGGGAACTCTGGATTCGCATAGCTGCTGTCTGGCGAGTCGGGCTGACCCCCACGGTGGTGGTTCGCTACCGCCGTCACGAGGGAAACTCCTCGACCGACCTGGACTCACTTGATGCGGCGTACCGCAACATGGTGGATGTGGTGTTCGCTGATGTTGATCCGAAGCGGGCAGCACTACGACCGTTGACTACAGGGAAAATCGCCATGATTTTGGCCTGGCAGTCGCTCAATGATGCACAGGACCCGCAACGTGCGGCTGTGTACTTGGGCGAGGCCGCTGCCTCGGCCCCTGAACTCCGCCGTACAGCGGAATTTTGGAGGCTCCGCACAGCGGCTGCTGCCCTAAGCGTTGCGGGTTCGCGTGGCTATCAGGTGCTGAGATCTGCGAACGGATTGAAGCTGAAGCTGAAGCAGAAGCTGAGCCGCTAAAAAAAGCTGGGCCAATAGCAAGAGGATTCTCAGGGCAGTATGACTCGCCATCATAAAAGTTGATGCAATGACACTCAACTTTGCTATCATGAACACGTTGCGGTTGTGAAACCAACCCAAGAGTGCCCTAGTTTGGGCGCAGAGCATACAAATAGGAGCGTGACAGCATGGCTAAAGCAGTAGGAATCGATCTAGGAACCACGAACTCAGTAGTCAGCGTTCTTGAAGCTGGCGAGGCTGTGGTGATCCCCAACGCCGAGGGCGCTCGCACCACCCCATCGGTTGTGGCATTCGCAAAAGACGGAGAAGTTCTTGTCGGTGAGGTAGCGAAGCGTCAGGCAGTGACCAACGCAGACCGCACCATCCGATCAGTGAAGCGCCATATGGGCACCAACTGGACGGTCGACATTGACGGCAAGAAGTACACCTCACAAGAGATCTCGGCTCGCACGCTGATGAAGCTCAAGCGAGATGCCGAGGCCTACCTGGGTGATTCGGTCACTCAGGCAGTCATTACCGTGCCTGCGTATTTTGATGATGCCCAGCGCACGGCAACCAAAGAGGCCGGTCAGATTGCTGGCCTCGAGGTCCTTCGTATTATCAACGAGCCAACTGCTGCTGCTCTTGCCTATGGCATGGAGAAAGAAGACGAGGATCAGACGATTCTTGTCTTCGACCTTGGCGGTGGAACGTTCGACGTATCGGTGCTTGAAATCGGCGACGGTGTGTTCGAGGTGAAGTCCACTCATGGTGATACCAGCTTGGGTGGAGATGACTGGGATCAGCGCATCATCGATTGGCTAGTGGACTCCTTCAAGGGAGACCATGGCGTGGACCTCAGTAAAGACAAGATGGCAATTCAGCGGCTTCGTGAAGCTGCCGAGAAGGCCAAGATTGAACTCTCCCAGGTTGCCCAAACACAGATCAATCTGCCCTTCATCACCGCTACCGACGCTGGGCCACTTCACCTGGATTACACGCTTCCTCGCGCCAAGTTCCAAGAACTCACCGCAGACCTGATTCAGCGTTGCAAGGTTGCATTTGATCACGCAATCAAAGACGCAGGCCTAACCACCGGCGAGGTAGACCACGTCATCATGGTGGGCGGCTCAACCCGTATGCCGGCCGTGCAAGAGTTGGTCAAAGAACTCACTGGAAACGAGCCCCATAAGGGAGTGAACCCCGATGAGGTAGTTGCCATGGGTGCCGCCATTCAGGCTGGCGTGCTCAAGGGTGACGTCAAAGACGTGCTGCTCTTGGATGTGACCCCACTGTCGCTTGGCATCGAGACCAAGGGTGGCGTGATGACCAAACTCATCGAGCGCAATACCACCATCCCAACTCGCCGCACCGAGACCTTTACTACTGCTGAAGATAATCAGCCTTCTGTAGAGATCCACGTGATCCAAGGTGAGCGCGAGATGGCTGATTTCAACAAGACGCTTGGCAAGTTCCAGTTGGTTGATCTTCCTCCTGCCCCGCGCGGCGTACCGCAGATCGAGGTCACCTTCGACATTGATGCGAACGGCATCGTGAACGTGGCTGCAAAGGATCGGGCTACTTCAAAAGAGCAGTCGATCACGATCACGGGGCAGTCCTCGTTGTCGAAGGATCAGATTGATCAGATGGTTCGCGACGCAGAGTCTCATGCCGATGAGGATCGTTCTCGTCGTGAAGAGGCCGACGCCCGCAACCGTGCAGAAACGCTGGTGTACCAAACCGAGAAGCTGCTCGCCGATCAGGGAGACAAAGTTCCTGGCGATCAGAAGGCCGCTGTTGAGTCCGCTCTGATCGAAGTGCGTGCGGCTCTCAACAACAGCGACGCTGCTGCCATTAACTCCGCAACCGAGGTTCTGAACTCTGCAAGCCAGCAGCTCTCACAGTCCCTCTATGAGCAGGCTGCGCAGAGCGACGCAAGCGCCTCTTCGGGTAGTTCAGACGCTGAGGCCCCCTCGGATGACGAGGTAGTCGATGCAGAGATCATCGAAGATGACGCTGCTGAACAAGATCAGCCACAGGACAACCAGTGAGCAGTGGCGAAAGCCCGCTCGAGGATGATCTCGACCCAGAGCAGAGTTCTCCTACCCCGGATCTTGGCGATATTTCAGCCGACCTTTCCGAGATGGAGGACCTGCTCAAAAGTCTGGGAATCGACGCAGAGATCATTGACGCCGAAGCAGATGCCGACGCTGCAGTACTCGAGGCAGTCGAGCTTGCTGGCAGGCTCGAGGCCGAGCGCGATGAGTACCTTGATCTTGCCCGGCGAGTTCAGGCTGATTTCGAGAACTACAAGCGGCGCGTGGATCAACAAAATGTGGAACTGCGGGCCCGGGCTGCTGAACAGCTTGCTAGGGAACTGCTCCCAGTCCTCGATGCAGGCGAAGCGGCCTCTGCCCAAGGAATGCAGGATGCGGCAGCGATTTATAACCAGTTGTTGAGTACCCTCGAAAAGCAGGGTTTGGCCCGGGTAGCCGAGTCAGACGTGGAATTTGATCCCAACATCCATGAAGCTGTCATGCATGAGGAGGGTGAATCCGAAGAGGAGGCCGCAGTGGTAACTGAAATTCTGCGGACGGGCTACCTCTGGAACGATCGAGTGTTGCGGCCAGCCATGGTCAAAGTTCTGGGTTGAGAGTCCTGGGTTGAGTGAACGAGTAGCAGAAGGGTTAGGTGAGTCGCGTGCAACGAGAGTGGTTTGAGAAGGACTACTACGCGCTCCTTGGCGTGGCACCCAAAGCCACTGCAAAAGAGATCACAGCGGCCTATCGCAAACTTGCCCGCAAGTTGCACCCAGATGCCAACCCTGGGGACTCTGCCGCAGAGGACCAATTTAAAGAGGTCTCAGCCGCGTATGAGGTAATCGGCGATGCAGACAAGCGCGCCGAATACGACGAGGCGCGACGTGTGGGGCCGATGTCTCAGGGGTTTGGCCCGAGCGGCACCCAGCCTGGTGGCCCAGGCTTCGGCGGCCCCGGTGGAGCGCGCTTCGAGGGCGGAGATATTTCTGACCTGATTGGCAATCTCTTTAGTCGCGGCGGAAGGGGACAGCAGCAGCCGCCACCTTCTGGGCCCCGCCGAGGAACCGACATCGAAGCCGATCTTCACTTGGCCTTTGACGATTCGATTCGAGGGGCGACCACTACGGTCAATGTCACCTCGGATGTGCGCTGCCCCGACTGTTCGGGCAGCGGTGCAGCGCCGGGAACTTCGCCCAAGGTGTGTCCCGAATGTCATGGCAAGGGCGCCGTTGACGAAGACCAAGGCTTCTTCTCGTTCAGTCGACCTTGTTCAACCTGCGGTGGACGAGGTCGGGTGATTGAGGTTCCCTGCATGATCTGTGCTGGCACAGGTGCAGTTCGTCGGCCTCGACAAGTCAAAGTTCGGATTCCGCAAGGCGTACGAGACGGTCAAAAAATTCGCATTAAGGGCAAGGGTGGCGCTGGGGCAAATGGTGGCCCAGCAGGCGACTTATACGTGCGAGTTCATGTCGAGTCGCATCCTATTTTTGGCCGCAAAGGCGATCACCTCACAGTGACTCTGCCGATTACCTATCCCGAGGCTGCGCTCGGTGCAGATATTTCCGTGCCAACAACTGAGGGCGAGCCGGTCACTATTCGCGTGCCTGCTGGAACGGCAAGCGGTCGTACCTTTCGGGTGAGAGGCCGAGGAGTTGCAGGGGCGAAAGCCCAAGGTGACTTGCTCGTTACCGTAGAAATAGACATCCCTCAGAACCTGTCCACCGAGGAGCGTGAAGCGCTGCAGGCCTATGCGGCACTTGCTTCGGAATCGCCACGCGCGCATTTGGGTGCTCCTCATGGCTGAGTTCCATCGTGCCGTCTATGTCATTTCTGTAGCTGCGGAGCTTGCGGGTGTTCATCCGCAGACCTTGCGAATCTACGAGCGCAAGGGATTACTTGACCCTGGCCGAACCCGTGGGGGAAGTCGTCGCTACAGCGAGGCCGATATTGCCTTGCTCCGCAGAATCCAAGACCTGACTGCCGAGGGAATGAACTTGGCTGGAGTGAAGCGGGTGTTGCAACTCGAGCACGAGATAGAAGTTCTGCGCGAGGCCCTTGAGCGAGCGCAGTCGCAGGCAGCAGAAGATGTTGATTCGGTACATCGGCACTATCGCCGCGATCTTGTTCCAGTAAAACAGGCCGTAGTGCTCTATCAGAGGGACCGGCGCAGATGAGACGCTTATTGGCATTGCTCCTTACTTGTGTTCTCGGTGCTGTTTGTTTGACTTGGGCTGCTCCCTCGGGTGCTCAGCAACGCAGCGTTGTTGTCGTCGGAGACAGCGTCATTTTGGGAGCTCAAGGACCCATGGTCGCAGCATTTAGCAACGCTGGTTGGGGGATCAATTTTGATGCGGCGGTCAGTCGGTCAACCTCTGCGGGCGCAGCCGCAATTGACTCTCACTGGATGGAACTGACGGACTCTTTAGTGATCAACCTTGGTGCTAATGATGCCGGTAACACGGCCGCGTACCGTCAGAAGGTCGAGCAGATTCTGAGCTCCACGGCGGGGGTTCCGCATGTGTACTGGCTGACCATCAGAGAGGTTCGCGATTATTACCCCGCTGCAAATCAAGCCGTACGAGAAGTAGCAGCCGGGCATCCCAACGTGACTGTGTTGGATTGGAATGCAGCTACTGCCGGATCGACAGGGTTGACCGCGAGAGATGGTCTACATCTGACAGGGTCGGGAGCAGCGGCCATGACTGACTTAGTTTTCGGTGCAGTGGTCAATTCGGTTGTTCCACAAATTGCCCCAGCCCCCGGACCAACTCCGCCGCCAGAGACTGTCCCACCAGCCACCACGCCACCAGCAACTACTCCGCCAGAGACTGCACCACCTACATCGCTGCCGGCCACAACCGTCACGCCAACAACGCTGCCTGAAACGGCCACGAGCCTGCCCCAGAGCACAACCTCGAGCACTCGCTTGGGTGCAGTTCTGCCCAAGTCAACCGCCGGTGGCAAGCGGATGGAGCAGGCACTTGACTCGGGGGGAGTGGATGTCGGCAGCGCGTTGGGGTGGACCTTGGGCGGCGGCTTTGCCTTGGTAGTGCTGCTGTTGGCTTTGGGTGGGGCGGCACTTGGAACTTGGGCATTAGTTGGCGCTGGAGCAAAGCAGCCCGAATAAGGCAACTCCGTAATAAGGCAACACCGTAAAAGGACTGATATGGGACTCGATCCAAATAGCTGGACTTTGAAGACGCAGGAAGCTGTGAGCGCAGCGCTTGACTCGGCCAAGGCGCGCAATAACCCCGAGGTCACTCCCGATCACTTGTTGGCAGCACTTCTGCGTCAAGAAGACGGACTGGTCTTACCAGTCGTGACAAAGCTTGGGCTCTCGCCATTAGCGATTCGCGATGGCGCAGATCAAGCACTTGAGGAATTACCGACCTCTTATGGTTCAGAGTCGCGGGTCGGAAAGGCGTTTACCTCACTCGTAGAACTAGCCGATGCTGAACGTAAAGAACTTGCTGACGAGTACATCTCGACTGAGCATCTGCTGTTGGCATTCGTTGTAACAGATGCATCCAAGCCGCTCGGCAAGCGGCGCTTGGGAGAAGTTGAAAAAGAGCAAGTTCTTGCAGCGCTACTCGAGGTACGCGGAAGTAAGCGGGTCACTTCTCAGAACCCTGAGGACACGCTGCAGGCCCTCGAGAAATATGGGCAGGATCTGACCGAGGCTGCTCGCGAAGGCAAGCTTGATCCAGTAATTGGCCGCGATGAAGAGATCCGGCGGGTGATTCAGGTGTTGTCGCGCCGGCGCAAGAACAACCCTGTGCTGATTGGGGAGCCAGGCGTTGGAAAGACTGCAGTAGTCGAGGGTCTTGCGCAGCGCATTATCGATGGCGATGTCCCGGATTCCCTGAGGGATAAACGAGTCATAGCGCTCGACATGAGCGCCATGGTGGCCGGGGCAAAGTTCCGGGGCGACTTTGAGGAGCGGCTGCAAGCTGTCCTGTCAGAGATCAAAGAGTCTGATGGTCGGGTCATTACTTTTATTGATGAGATGCACACCGTGGTGGGAGCCGGAGCCACTGGTGAAGGCGCCATGGATGCGGGCAACATGTTAAAGCCCATGCTGGCCCGAGGTGAGCTTCGTATGGTGGGCGCAACCACCCTGAATGAGTTCCGAAAGTACATCGAGAAAGACCCGGCACTTGAACGCCGCTTTCAGCAGGTTTTTGTGGGGGAGCCTTCGGTGGAGTCCACAATTGCCATTCTTCGTGGCCTGCAGGAGCGCTACGAGATTCACCATGGTGTGCGCATTCAAGACCCGGCGTTAGTTGCTGCTGCAGTGCTCTCAGAGCGTTACCTGACGGACCGATTTTTGCCTGATAAGGCCATCGACTTGGTTGACGAGGCGGCTTCGAGTCTGCGGATTGAAAACGAATCCATGCCAAACGAGATCGACATCGTGGAGCGCCGGTTGCGCGGTCTTGAGATCGAGAAAATGTCGTTAGCAAAAGAGACTGACGCCAACTCCCAGGAACGCTTAACCGTGCTCGAAGCAGAGATTGGCAACCTGCGCGAGGAACACGACTCGATGAATGCGCATTGGCAGGCTGAAAAGGAGTCACTGGCGCAGATTCAAGAACTGAAGGAGCGACTCGAGAACCTTCGCGCAGAGGCCGAGCGTGCTGAGCGCGATGGTGACTTCACTCGCGCCTCGGAGATTACCTATGGGCACCTTCCCATTGTGCAGAGAGAGGTTGAGGCCGCTACGGCATCGATGGCAGAACTGCAAGCAGATAAGAAAATGCTGAAAGAAGAGGTAGACGCCGAAGACATCGCAGCAGTGGTGTCGAAGTGGACGGGTGTTCCCGTGTCTCGTCTTCTGGAGGGCGAGATGGCCAAGTTGCTCCACCTAGAAGAGGTGTTGCATCACAGGGTGATTGGACAAGATGAACCCGTCTCGGCCGTGGCTAACGCAATTCGTCGCAGTCGCGCTGGGTTGAGTGACCCGAACCGGCCAATCGGCAGCTTCTTATTCTTGGGGCCCACAGGCGTGGGCAAGACAGAACTTGCGCGCAGTCTGGCCGACTACCTCTTTGATGATGAGCGTGCGATGGTGCGCATCGATATGAGCGAGTACATGGAAAAGCACGCAGTGAGTCGTCTCGTTGGTGCTCCTCCTGGATACGTGGGCTACGACGAAGGTGGCCAACTCACTGAGGCAGTACGAAGGCGCCCCTACGCAGTCGTGTTGCTCGATGAAGTCGAAAAGGCACACCCTGATGTGTTCAACATTTTGTTGCAACTGCTCGATGACGGCCGACTCACCGATGGGCAAGGTCGAACGGTCAGCTTTGCAAACACGGTACTCATTATGACTTCGAACCTGCCGGGTGACCCAGCTGATTTCTTTCGGCCTGAGTTCATCAATCGCGTAGATGAGATTGTTCGCTTCCGCTCCTTAGAGGAGGCGGACCTTGAACCCATCGTGGAGATTCAACTGGCGCTGCTTCGCAACAGGCTCGAAGAACGACGTATCACCTTGGACGTGACTCCTGCCGCTATCGCCAAGCTTGCACATGACGGGTATGACTCTGCATTTGGTGCTCGACCGCTCAAGCGCCTGATTCAAAAGCAAGTAGGGGACCGTCTTGCTATGGCAATCCTTGACGGTTCCGTTGGGGAAGGGAATCGGGTGACTCTTGAGGTTGAGGATGGCAGCTTTGCCCTCAAGTCATGACCTTGAACTGACCTAGCGCGCTGCTGTGCCTTACTGAGCAGCGCGGCCGTGCTCGCGGTACAACTCGGCGATTCGCTCTCGGAACACTGCCCGGTCAAAGCGCTGCAGAGCCAGAGTTCGATTTGCCTGCGAGATCTGCGAGCGGCGCTCAGGGTCAGCGAGCAACTCAGAGATGGCCTCTGCAAATCCTGGAGTGTCATCGAGAGCGATCATGCGGCCATGAACGCCCTCGGTAATCATGTTGGAAATGGCTTGAATATTGCTTGCAACAATGGGCACTCCGGCAGCAAGCGCCTCGATCACCGTAAAGGGTTGACCCTCAGTAAAGGTGGGAAAGACATACAGGTCTGCCTCGGACAAATGTCGGTAGACCTCACTGCGTGAGACCGGCCCCGTCATGGTGTCGCCGCGGCCCCGGGCCGTGATCTCGTTCACCATCTGATCCTTCAGCGGATCTAGCCCTGGGCGGTTATCGCCAAGAATCCGCAGTTCGTAGTTCCCAACTCCCTGCGCATCGAGTTGATCAAGGGCATCAAGAAGGATGACGATGCCTTTACGTTCGAGTAGTTCCCCAATAAAGAGAATCACCGGCGGATCATGAACAGCGCTGCTCTGAGGAACAGTTTCGACCACCACGGAATTTGCAATGACTGGCAACGCAACGGTTGGCATGTACTTGCGAATATTTGGCTCGCCCGCTGGAGCGATCAAGATGTTCGCCTGAACAAGTTTGTCTAAGAGCGCAAATGCCCAGCGGTTGAGTCGGCTGACCTTGTACTCACCGGGAAGGTCCATATACGGGGCTTGATTGTGATTGTGTAACAGCACACGAGCACCGCGCAGACGAGCAGCGAGCGCAATAGATACCTGCCTCCATGCAACGAGCCATGGGTCTTGAACAGCATGCGAGTGAACCACACTGCCTTTGCGGGCTAAGCGAAAAGTGTTCCAAGCATCCGCTGCGGCGCGTTTGAGATTTTCTACTGCGAACTTGCCGCGTTGGCTATCGTTTTGGGCTGTGTTCTGAAACACCATCTCAAACTCGGCGTTCAACCCTGGGTCCTCAACCAAGTCGAGAGCCACGGTTGCGATTCCGCCCTTCAGAGGTGGCCCATGAGCCACGACGATCACGCGTATGCCGGTACATGCAGGTTGGGCCGACTCAGTCATTGCTCGGATGCGTCTTTGTTCGGCAGGATTCTGCCTGGATTTCCAACCACAGTTGCGCCGGCGGGGACATCAGTCACGACCACTGCACCAGCGCCAATAATCGCGGCATCACCAATCTGATACGGACCCAAAATAATTGCTCCGGCCCCTACGCTCACAGAATCTCCGAGGGTTGGAGCGGCGCTCAGTTCCTCTTCGCCCAAGGTGCCGATCGTGACCCCATGACGCAGCGTCACATTGCATCCCAGTTGCACATCCTTGTGCAGAACCAAGCCCGTTCCATGCCAGATGCACAGGCCAGGTCCAGCCTGCACGCTAGGTGGGATCTCGATTCCAAGAATCCAGTCAACGAGCAGTCGGTACAACACGATGATGGGCAATGACCACACGGGTGGGCGGCCAGTTCCGCGTACATGGTGCGCAATGCGAAACGCTGTTGTGACCACCAGACCCTTTGGATTTGCCTTGTTGGCGGCCCAGTCGGCGCGTAGTAACGGAAGGAGTGGCGAACTTCGCATCATTTGAAGGTAGCCCCAATCAGTTCGGTTTCGGCTCTATCCCTCATCATTTCAACCGACCGGAGCCAGCGGGTAACCTAAAGCGTGCCCGATTTGGGGCCTAACCGAGAGGATCCACGTGCCAGCGACCGTCGTGGTAGGCACCCAATGGGGTGATGAAGGCAAAGGAAAACTGACTGACCTCATTGCAAAAGAGATGCAGTTGGTTGTGAGGTACCAAGGAGGCCACAACGCTGGCCACACTCTGGTGGTCAACGGAGAGTCTTTTGCTCTGCAACTCATCCCGTCTGGGGTGCTGTACGACCACATCACCCCGGTGATTGGCAACGGTGTAGTGGTGGACCCCGTAGTGATGCTCGCTGAGATCGATGGCCTCCAGGCGCGTGGAGTGGATTGTTCCAAGTTGCGCGTATCGGGTAACGCCCACTTGATCCTGCCGTATCACCAAGAACTGGATCGCCTGATTGAGCGGCACCTAGGAAAGAACAAGCTCGGGACCACGAAGCGCGGAATTGGCCCTGCGTATGCCGATAAAGCCAGCCGAGTTGGACTGCGGGTTCAGGACCTGCTCGACGAAGCGATCTTTAGAGAAAAGCTGTCGGCAGTGGTGGCCGAAAAGAATCTGATCCTTGCCAAGGTGTACAACCGGTTGGGCTTTGACGCCGATGAAATGGCAGATCGATACCTGACCGAGGTCGCCCCTCGCATTGCTCCCTACGTCACCGATACCGTGACGTTGATTCACGAATCCTTGGAGCGCGGTGAGAATGTGTTGCTTGAAGGCGCACAGGCAACATTCTTGGATCTTGATCACGGCACCTACCCATTTGTGACTTCATCCAATCCGATTGCGGGCGGAGCGTGTGTGGGCGCTGGTGTGGGGCCACGTCACATTGACCGAGTGATTGGCATTGCAAAGGCCTATGTCACCCGCGTTGGCTCTGGCCCAATGCCCACTGAACTCTTTGATGAAACCGGTGACAAAATTGTCGACTTGGGTCATGAGTACGGGGTGAACACCAAGCGTCGTCGGCGACCAGGTTGGTTTGATGCCGTCATGCTGCGACATGCAGTGCGGCTCAATTCGATGTCTGAAATCGCGATCACCAAGCTGGATATCTTTGACACCTTTGACACCCTCAAGGTGTGTGTGGCCTATGACGTCAAGGGTGTGCGCCATGATCACCTGCCGTATCACCAGTCAGATTTGTTTGACGCAGTCCCGATTTACGAGGAGTTCCCTGGGTGGAATACCGACTTGACTGCGGTTCGTGAGCGTCACGAGCTTCCGGCTAACGCAATTGCGTATTTGGAGTTTTTGCAAGAGCAGGTTGGGGTTCCGATTGGTGTAGTCGGTACTGGTCCCGGCCGCGATCAGTATGTCCATTTTAATGCGGAATAACTACATGCCCAGAACTAGAGGAGTCTCATGACTGTTGTAAAGATCAATGCAATTTCTGTACCAGAGGGCGCAGGCCCGGAACTAGAAAAGCGCTTCGCTGCACGAGCAGGCGCAGTAGAGAACTCCCCTGGGTTTGAAGGGTTTCAACTGCTTCGCCCGACCGAGGGCGGGGATCGTTATTTTGTGATGACTTGGTGGGAATCCGAGGATGCATTTCAAGGTTGGATGAACAGCCAAGACTTTGCCAAGGGTCATGCAAATGCTGGCGGCCCACCAGCAGGCGGCGCTCCAGCAGGCGGCGCTCCAGCAGGCGGACCAGAAGGTCAGCGTCCGGTATCCACGGGTGCCGAACTCTTGGCCTTTGAGCTAGTGGAGCGCGTGAACCCGCCCAGCAGTGCTGGTTGAGCAGTGCCGCCATTGAAGGTGTGCGTAGTTGGTAGCGGCGGCCGCGAGCATGCGTTAGCGCATGTGTTGGCGCGAACTGCTCAGGTTGTAGTCACCCCAGGTAACCCGGGAATCCCCAACTCTGTAGACACTGACCCAGAGCAGATCGAAGCCGACCTTTTTGTGATCGGCCCCGAAGTTCCGCTCGTTGATGGCCTAGCTGACCGACTTCGCGCTGCTGGGAATTTGGTATTTGGTCCGGGAGCAGACGGAGCGCGCTTAGAGGGTTCGAAAGCTTGGATGAAGGAACTCTTGGTTGCCGCCGGGGTACCCACTGCCCAGCATGAGTCATTCACCGAGATCGACGCAGCGCTCGCATTTCTTGACCGCATGACGCCGCCGTTTGTGATCAAGACAGATGGTCTGGCTGCCGGTAAGGGAGTTGTTGTAACGGAGTCTCTGGCAGAGGCCAGAAATGCAGTCGAGGAGTATCTGTCGGGACAAGCTTTTGGAGATGCTGGCCGCAGACTGGTGATTGAAGAGGGGCTCACCGGGCCAGAACTCTCGGTGCTGGCAATCTGTGACGGAACGCGGGCCGTTCTGCTTGCCCCGGCTCAGGATTTCAAACGCATCCACGATGGAGACGTTGGCCCAAATACTGGCGGTATGGGTGCCTACTCTCCCGTCCCGCTGGTGACTGATGAGTTACTCAAACAGGTGATGGTTGAGTTCATTGAGCCCACGTTGGCAGAACTGACTGCTCGGGGAATTGACTACCGCGGGGTCTTGTACGCCGGGCTCATGCTGACCCCTCAAGGGCTCAAGATGATTGAGTACAACGTGCGCTTTGGGGACCCGGAATGTCAGGTGGTTGTGCCTCGCCTGAGTAGTGATCTTGCTGAGTTGTTGGCTCAGGCTGCCGCTGGCAATCTGCAGACTGAACCCGAGTTCATTGAGGACGCTGTGGTGACCGTGGTCTGTGCCGCAGAGGGCTACCCCTCGGCACCACGAACGGGTGATGTGATTCACGGCTTATCGCTTGCCGAGTCCGTACCCGGTGTCACCGTGTTTTGTGCCGGCGTAAGCCAGAACTCTCAGGGCGAATTTGTTACCGCTGGTGGCCGAGTGCTGGACGTGACTGCAGTGGGTTCGACGCTAGAACAAGCTCGAGAGCGTGCCTACGAAGCCGTTGCCAAAATCTCGTGGCCGGGAATGCAGTACCGATCAGATATTGCGAGTGATTTATGACCCAGGCCGGTGCTGGTCCTGTGGTTGGCATCGTGGGCGGCGGGCAACTCGCCAGAATGCTTGCAGAGGCAGCCACACCCCTTGGGATCCACGTGCGAGTGCTGGCAGCACCACATGACGAAGGTGCTGTTGAAGTCATCCCCGACTTCACCCTAGGAAGCCCGGATGACGCATCAGCAATTATCGAGTTTGCGAAAACTGTTGATGTACTGAGTTTTGATCACGAGAATGTGGATCACGGCGCACTGAGCCAAGTTGAACGAACGGACACAGCAGTGCGACCCGGACTTGGACTCCTCAAGAGTGCGGACAAGGCACATCAGCGCAGCATGTTTTCACAAGCGGGCCTGCCTGTTCCAGAGTTCCTTGTATTGGACGCTGATCAGGATGACGCGCTGGATCAGGCGCTCAGGTTCTCTGCCAAGCATGCCGATGATGAGGGCTTGATTGTGCTCAAAGCCAGCCGTGGCGGCTACGACGGCCGTGGTGTTTGGATGCTTCGATCCGAGGACCTTGAGGCATTCTTGGCCGAGTATTCGGGTGCGCCGCTAGTGCTTGAACCAAAGCTTCCGCTGGATCTTGAGCTGGCGGTGCTGGTGGCAAGGAACCCCTCGGGCGAAGTAGCCGTTTGGCCCGTGCTCGAGACCGTTCAGGTAGATGGCATGTGTGCCGAGGTCTTCCTGCCAGCAAGAATCAGCGAGGATCTGGCTGCCCAAGCGGAGCAGATCGGCCGGCAGATTGCAGAGTTGCTCGAAGCAGTGGGGGTATTTGCTGTCGAACTCTTTGTGTCCTCGGGCGAACTATTGATTAATGAAATCGCCCCTCGGGTGCATAACTCGGGCCACGTCACGATTGAGGCTTCCGCCACCTCGCAGTTCTCGCAGCACCTCCGAGCGATTCTGGATTGGCCGCTCGGGCCAACCCACTCGCTGCAGCCGGCAGCTGTCATGGTCAATGTGGTGGGGGCCGAAACTGGAGACCCGCGGGATCATCAAGCTGCAGCGCTGAGCGCAGTGCCCGAAGCGCACCTGCATCTCTATGGAAAGGCTTCTCGACCTGCAAGAAAGATCGGCCATGTGACCGTGACAGGTGAAAGTCTTGAGCAGTGTCGAACATCTGCGGCTCTAGCTGCGGCAGCATTGTCTTCTCAGGAAGGATCACTACATGACTACTAGCGAGCAGCAAGTCGGAATCATCATGGGGAGTTCCTCGGACTCGGGGATTATGGAAGCGGCAGCCCAAGTGCTGACGGAGTTCGGTGTGGGTCACGAGGTCCGAGTGATTTCCGCCCATCGAAGCCCCAAGAGGATGGTGGAGTATGCGAGTACTGCCAAGGCCCGGGGCTTGCGGGTGATCATCGCAGGAGCGGGTGGCGCAGCGCACCTGCCTGGGATGGTGGCCTCGCTCACCACGCTGCCAGTGATTGGCGTGCCAGTTCCTACCAAACACCTCGGTGGTGTGGACTCCTTGCATTCCATCGTGCAGATGCCAAGTGGCGTACCCGTGGCGACCATGGCAATTGGCGGTGCTCGCAATGCTGGGTTATTTGCCCTAAGGATTCTGGCTCTGAGCGATGATCGCCTAGCTGAACTCTTGAGCCAGGATCAAGAGGCACTTGAGCAGCTAGCGATCTCGCAGGATGCTGAGTTGCAGCAGCGCCCAGTCAGCGAATGATAGAGACCGAATGATCGAGACTGCTCTGGTGCTTGGTGGCAGCAGTGAGATAGCCCAAGCGATCCTTCTTGAACTCAAACCGCAGGGCCTGAAGCGTGCCGTTCTTGCCGTGCGTAGCCCCCAGGAAATCGAGCCGCTACTGGACTCGCTGCTACCTGGACTAGACCTAGCTGTCTGCAGCTGGGATGCAACCGATGGCAGTGGCAGCGCACAGATGGTTGCCGATGCGGGAACGACTTTGGGGCGAATTGACCTAGTGGTCTGTGCAGTCGGAATGCTCGGGCATCACGCCGGTCGCGGCATGGCCCCCGAAGCAATCGGGCTCATGGTGCAAACAAACTTTGCTGGGCCAGCTAGTGCCCTATCTGCTGCAGCAGAGTTTCTGATTGAGCAGAACAAGGCTGATCGCTCACAGGTATCAACACTGCTGGTGCTGTCATCGGTAGCCGCAGCGAGACCAAGAAAATCGAATTTTGTCTATGGCTCCACCAAGGCAGGCCTTGACTCGTTTGCCCGTGGTTTGGGTGATGCTCTAGTCGGAACTGGGGTGCGCGTCATGGTGCTGCGCCCAGGCTTTGTGAGGTCTCGCATGACCAAGGGACTTGAGCCAGCGCCGTTCGCCTCTGACCCAAGGCAGGTGGCCGTTTATGCGGCACGTGTGCTTGGCAAGAAACGCACCAAAGAGGTGGTCTGGATTCCTGGAAAACTAGGCCCGCTCTTTGCCGTCTTCACGAATCTTCCCTCGGCGCTCTGGCGAAAGATTGCCGCTGAGCGCTGAGCGCTGAGCGATTAGGGGTAGCTCTGCTTCCATCCACCAGGTAGGTCAGAACCTTCATCAGCATCATCAAGCCACTCAATGATTTCGGGCAATGCGAGTTCTTGGTCATTATCGCTAGCAACGGGTTGCTCTGCTTGCTGAGC
>CAMDLX010000052.1 GCA_945901935.1 Bifidobacterium breve
CGAGGCTGGGATCCAGATGCAGTGCCCATTGTTCCAACAAGCCAAACCGTCGAACTTGCTCATTGGCGAGCAATGCTGGCCGGGTTCATCACGGCAAGGCCCTCGATTCTGCGACAAGTACCCACCGATACAGTCAATCAAGGAAGAGCCTGGCCCTCTCCTAGAACCTGGGATCAAGCGCATCGAGTAGCAGCCGCAGCGGATGCAGCGGGCGCAAGACGTTCAGTGCGATCCGCCTTGGTCACCGGCCTAGTTGGATTCGGGGCCGCAATCGAGTTCCTGCGCTTTGCCGAGACTGTGGAACTTCCCGACCCTGAACTCCTACTCGCCGAGCCATCAACCTTGCTGACAGAAAGCCGGGTGGACCTTTTGTTGGCCTCCCTCGCAGCAGTCACAGCAGCTGTATCAGTGAATTGCACCCTTGAGCGTTGGCAGAGCGCATGGCAAGTTCTCGCCGTTGCATGCGAGGCCGGCCGAGCCGATGTCGCCGCCGTGGCTTCGGTTGGTCTGATCGAGATGCGCCAGCCCGACTGGCCAGCGCCTGCTGCCGCAGCAGCCTTCGCCCCGGTCCTGCGCGCTGCAGAACTCGTCTAAGGCTCCACAAATGACTGCGCCACAAATGACTGCGCCACAAGTGACTGCACCGAGATGACTGCAACCAATATCAGCGCCACCCGCATCCCGCCTCTCTCTGGCGCAGACGCCGAGTTTTTCTCGGCCGCACGCCTCCGAGCCGCCAGACTGCAGCCCTACTTGGCTTCAGCGGTGTTCTCTCTCGTGCCCGTGGCCCAACCTGGGTACGGCACCTTTGGAGTAGATCGCTGGTGGCGGGTCTATCTAGATATGGACCGAGCAAGAGAATGGGGAATTGCGGCCACTGCAGCCGTCATTCTGCATGAGGCGCATCACGTGGTTCGAGACCATCACGCACGCGCTGATCGAATCAGCGTGGAAGCAGATCACGCTCACCTCTGGAATCTTGCGGGTGACGCAGCTATCAACGACGATCTCCTCGAGGATGGTCTGGCGTTGCCCTCGCCGGTCTTACCCAAGCACCTCGGTCTTCAAACTGGGCTACTCGAAGAAACCTACTTTCGCCACCTGCTCGAACAAGAGGAACAGGATCAGGCTCAGAACTCTTGTGGGTCAGGCTCAGGTGGAACTCCCCTCGAGTCTGAGATCGACCAAGAACCCGACGCAGCAGACCCCGCTGGGCCGCAGGGAATAGATCAGGTAGAGGCCCAGGCCATACGCCGCGCCGTGGCGCACGATGTCGTAGCTGCTCAGGGAACAGGGCAAAACGTATCGCCAGGGCTGGTGCTCTGGGCACAGGACCTTCTCAATCCACAGGTGCCTTGGCAAAGCTTGCTCCGCTCAGCACTGGGTTCAAGCGCACGGGCAATCACATCAAAGCCGCAGCCAGATTGGGCTCGGCCCGACAGGCGCAGTGACTCCCGCCCTGAGTTCCCTCGGCCTGGCTCACGTCACGTGCGCCCTCAGGTCGCCGTCGTAATCGACACCTCCTACTCGATGTCTCGACCATTGCTCAACGCTGCAGTAACCGAGATCAATGCACTGCTGCAGCGCTTCGGTGTGAGCGAACTCATCGTGGTCGTCTGTGACGCAGCGGCAACTCCCCCTCAACGAGTTCGCAGAATTGGCGAGCTTGCGTTGAGCGGTGGCGGCGGCACCGATCTTCGAGTCGGAATTGCGGCGGCAGCGGACTGCCGGCCAAGCCCGCAGATTATCGTCGTGCTCACCGATGGCTTCACGCCGTGGCCTCAAGAGGCGCCGGCGCGCACAAAGCTGATCGCCATCATCATCGGCAATCACGCCCCACTTCCAGAGGGGCCGGGAATCACCTCGCTTCGGATCGAGGAGCCCCGGTGAGCCTGGGTGTTCTCGAACCAGTTCAGATGCTGCAACACCTACGCGCAACTACTCACCTCGACGAATGTTGCTCCCCGCAACGGCCATTCGAGGAATGCGAATGGTGTCACTGGGCCTTGTGTACGCCCGAGGCAACTCAACTCATGCAGATTCAAACGGATTGCGCTCAGCTCCTCAACAGCAAACTTGCCCCAAGTGTTGCTTGGGTGATCGCCTGCTCGCAGCTGCTCGAGTCCTTTCATGACATCGAACTCTCAGAGATTCGAGTGCCCGGCTCGCGCGTGCTCGCAGGTCATCTACACAGGGATCTGTCCGCGGCACTCACCCCGCTTCGTAAAAAACTCACTCAGGCCGGCAGAGAAAACGGACCTCTCGCAGAGCGCTGCGCACAAACTGCAGGAGTACTCACAGCTGCGGCTATCCAACAACCACAGCATGCAGCCCTGCTAGCTCAGCTGCCGTCATCGCTTCGTGAGCAACTGGGCAAGTTGGCCTCTTCACTCTCTTCTCAATTACAGATAGCGGGCATGTTGCCACTCATCGATCACCTGCATTGGCAGGGGCTGCCTTCGCTCGAGAGCCAACCCGAGTGGGACCGTCGACCGCGGCCTGGCGATGCCGCTGGCCTAAAAAGACGGCAACTCGCTGGCACCAATCTTGAGGCCGGTTCCCTTGAGTCCATCGTGGTCGAATCGATGTTCACTCAGCTCACCGAGCAGTTGCTCGAGATGAGCGAGCAGTTCCACCATGGTGCACCACCCGTCACAGTGAGTCGACCCCTACAGCAGGGTCGCCATTCGCAGCGCACCCGCAACATGCTGTTTCGAATCGCTAAAATCGACTGGCATCTGAGCTTTGTCGACACTGGCTACGCCGCCTGTTGGGACACTCGCATTGAGGGTGATCACATGGTCACGGATCTGCCGTGGCAAGTGGCCATGGCAGTTGAAGCCTGTGAGGCGCATGGGCTTGTCAGCGCTTGTTACCAAGACCTTCCAGAACGATTAGATGTCCAAATGGTCTCCCTGTAGCGATCAGTAAGTGGTAGTCAGTTGGCATCATGTTGCAGAAATGGCCTCCGGGACTACAAGTTGCGCGCAGCTATAAAATCTCTTGGCTTCGCGGTGACCTCATTGCTGCGGTCGTACTAACTGGTCTGCTCATCCCTGCAGGCATGGGTTACGCCGAGGTGGCTGGTCTACCGCCGGTTACCGGGCTCTACGCAACCATCATTCCGCTGCTTGCCTATGCAGTTGTTGGTCCATCACGCCTGCTGGTTCTTGGTCCAGATTCGGCTCTTGCCCCAATTATCGGTGCATCCATCCTTCCGCTTGCGGCTGGCGACCCCGCTCGCGCTATCGCCCTCGCTGGCCTCCTAGCAATCCTGATGGGAGCCATGCTGCTCGTAGGCGGATTCTTGAAACTGGGATTCCTAACCGACCTGCTGTCCAAGCCAATTCGGCTGGGATACCTACATGGAATCGCCCTAGTCGTCATCGTTGGGCAGATACCCAAAGTGCTCGGCTTCAGCATTCCGTCAAAGTCGATACCTGCTGAAATCCGCGAGATCGTTCAGGGAGTCCTAAACGGCGAATCAAACCGGGTTGCGGTGCTCATGGGCCTTGCATCACTGGTGGTCATTGTTGTTCCCAAACTCTTTGCACCCAAGATTCCCGGTGTGCTTATCGCCGTCGTGGGCTCAATCATTGTGACGGCCTGGTTGGGCCTGAATCAGAAGATTGCAGTAGTGGGAGCACTGCCCACTGGCCTTCCCGCACCGGCTCTCGGTGGTCTTGAATTCGGCGACATAACTAGCCTGCTCGCCCCAGCGGCCGGCATTGCGCTCATTGCCTTTGCCGACACTGGCGTGCTGTCTCGAACCTTTGCAGCACGCCGGGGCGAGACAGTGGATGGCAACTCAGAGATGGCCGCTATTGGTATCTCTAACGTTGCTAGCGGCCTCTTCGGAGGATTCTCAATCTCTGCAAGCGCATCTCGCACACCCGTTGCAGAAGACGCCGGAGGCAAGACCCAACTCGTGGGCGTAATTGGAGCTGCACTTGTGCTGCTCTTCATGTTCGTAGCTCCCGGCCTGACTGCATATCTGCCCTCAGCCACCCTCGCTGTGGTCGTCATCGTGGCCGCTACTTCGCTGATTGACCTACGAGCTGTTCGCAACTTAGCCAGAATGAGCCAACGAGAAACTGCGCTGTCTGCAGTCACTTTCCTGAGCGTGGCGCTGCTGGGGGTGCTGCAAGGAATCCTCATTGCGATTGGGCTATCGCTTCTTGAATTTGTTGCTCAAGCTTGGCGACCTCACCGGACTGAGCTTGTACGCGTTTTTGGAGTGAAGGGTTACCACTCTGTGGAGCGTCACCCTGAAGGCGAGAGAATCCCCGGCCTAGTAATTGCCCGGTTTGATGCTCCTTTGTTCTTCGCGAACGGAGCAATATTCGATTCATATGTGCGCTCACTTGTTGAGCAAACCGACGGCGAGGTCCGGTGGGTAGTTATTGCTTCCGAACCGATCACGGGCGTGGATACGACGGCTCTAGACGAGCTGATTGAATTGGATGACCACCTGGAGAGTCACCAGATCTCACTCCGCTTCGCAGAAATGAAAGGGCCCGTGAAAGACCAACTCATTCGGTTTGGCCTTGGCGAGAGATTCCCGCCAGACCATTTCTTTCCCACTCTTGGAACAGCCGTCGATGCCTATCTCCTAGAAACAGGAGTGCAGTTTCAAGACTGGGACGACCCAGAACCACCCGTAACCTAGCGACTAGGCAGTGTCGAACTAGGCAGTGTCGAACTAGGCAGTGACGAACTTCCACCAGACGCTGCTGTTTGCATTGGTCACTCCACCGGCATTGACTGCTCGAACCTGCCAGTAGTAACTCGTTGCTCTCGTCAGAGCGCTCGCTGTTGCAGAACGACTCGTACCTACCGAGGTCCAGGTTCCATCACACACGGAGTTGTTGATCGTGTCCAAGCAGACCTCGTAGCGCACTACCCCGGTGCTCGCGCCCCAAGACAGCGTCAAGGTGGTGGCCCGTCCGGTCAAGTTGTTACTCGGGCTGCTCTTGTTAAAGGCACCAGGCAAAGGCAGCGCCACCGTAGTGAATGTCCACCACACACCGGCAGAAGCATTGGTTGTGCCACCTGCTGCGCGGGCCCGCACCTGCCACTCATACTTTGTAGAGTTCAAGAGCGCAGACACGGTCACTGTTCGGGCCGTGCCGGTGCTCACCCAACTCCCGTCACAAACCGAATTGATGGTGCGATCCAAGCAGTACTCATACGAAGCAGCCGAGGTGCTCGCACCCCACGAGAGCGTCAGGGTGGTGGCCCGTCCGGTCTGGTTGTTGGTCGGGCTGGTCTTTGCAAAGGCTCCCGGAATTGGCAGCGAAACCGTGGTGAATGCCCACCACACACCGGCCGAAGCATCGGTTGTCCCACCCGCATTTCTCGCACGCACTTGCCACTCGTACTTCGTAGAATTCAACAGCCCAGAAACCGTTGCCGTTCGAGCAGTACCCGAGCTCACCCAGCTCCCGTCACATGCCGAGTTGATGGTGGAGTCCAAGCAGTACTCATACGAGGTTGCGCCTGTACTCGCTGCCCAGGACAAAGCCAACGAAACTGCCTGACCTGTTGCCGCTGTGGCTGGGCTGGTCTTGGCAAAGGCTACGGGCAACGCAACGGGAGTTGCAGTGGTAAACGAGGAGCGAAGCGAAACATTCGCCTCGGCTGAACTCGTACCCAAGACTGCGCGAACCTGCCATGCATAGACGCTGGTTCCGGCAAGTCCGCTCACAACTGCAGAGGTCGCTGTGCCCACCGAAGTCCACGTGGTACACGGGGTACTCAGGCCAACAACTAGGCAGTACTCGTAGCTCGTTGCGCCAGCGCTTGGCGTCCATTGCAATGTCGTCGATGTTCCGATGCCAGTTGTTCCCGGCAACGGTGCAGTCTTCGAGAAAGCACCGACTGTGCTCGGGCCACCGACCGAGGCGGCTGTCACCGCGGCAGCCGCATCTAACATTCCAGTGCCGCATAGTGCTGTGGTACAGGTGCTGCCGGTCGGGAATACCGCCGATGTGGACTGCAAGAGTGAGACCATCTCTGATGCTGAGGTTGAGGGTCGAACGGCTTTCACTAACGCAGCCACGCCGGCCACGTGTGGCGTGGCCATGCTGGTTCCTTGATAGCCCACGTATGAATCTGTCGAAGGGCTGGTCAGCCCTGTATTTAACGTCGAAAGAATCGCGCCGGGTGTCAACTGTGTGTCTCCACCCGGTCCAGCGAGTTCAACCAGCGATCCGTAATTGCTGTAGTAGGCACGGCTTCCTGTTGAGCCTGTAGCGGCAACGGTAACTACGTTCGCGCAGTTGCCCGGCTGTGCGGCCGAGACGTCGGTATTGGAGTTGCCAGCGGCGACTACGACCGTCGCACCCACTGCGGTGATGTCATTGATTGCCTGCTGCTGAATAGCACTGCATGCACCGCCGCCGCCCAAGCTCAGATTCAGCACTGCGGCTGGGTTTGGATTTGCCGGAATTCCTGTTACTGCTAAGCCTGCGGCCCAACGCATGCCATCGACGATGTCGCTGCTGTAGCCACCGCATTTCCCGAGGACTCGAACCGGAAGAATCTTGGAACCCGGTGCGATTCCTGCCACACCTAAACCGTTGTTCGTGGCGGCTGCAATCGTCCCGGCCACGTGCGTGCCGTGCCATGAACTGTTCCCGGTACCACAGCCTGCAAAAAAGCCCGAGGCGTTGTCAGTTGAGCTAATCCAGTCCCCAGGGTCGCTCGGATTTGCGTCCCGGCCACTGCCGTCATTGCCAATTCGAGCATCGGTAATAAAATCGTAACCGGGTACTGTCTGCCCCGCTAGATCGGCGTGAGCAGTGATTCCAGTATCAAGCACCGCTACAACCACGTCTGGCGAACCGGTGGTGATTTCCCAAGCTGGCTCCAAATTCGCTCCAACCAAGGTCGAACCGGGTGCTGGGGTCGTGGGTCCAAACAAGTCCCACTGGCTCACATAGGACGGATCCGTCGGAACTGCTGAAGGCTGAAGGATCCGATCCGGTTCTGCATATTCCACTCCGGGCAGCGAAGCCCATCTCCTAGCTATGGCCTCAACACTTCTTCCCGAACGCCGTGCGCCAAGCTTTGACACAATGGCCCCGCCTTGGATGCGGCGCTGCACGCTGACTGCCTCACCTGCTTCTCGACTCAACTCCGAGGTGTTCGGCGAAACACCGTCGCGGTATCGAACAATGATTTGGTCTGTTGCGCGTGTGTCGCCAGCAGTCGCTGCAACCGGCGCCGGGACAGCCGACCGATTTGTGGGGCCGCTCTGAGCCGCTCCAGCCTGCGCCATCGGAGCCAACGCGGCTACCACAACAACAGCAAGCGCCACCGCTGTTACTGAACGAACTCCAACGCGCTTTTCAGCTACTGCTCTCACAAAGATCTTCCTTCGAAATAATTCCGCACAGTCATCTTGCCGCCGACTGTGTGGTTGCTCCACCGTCATTCTCGCAAGGTGCATCTTGCTACCCGAATAGTGAACCACATTCGGAGTCGATATCGATAGCGGCAACTTACCCTCAGTACCTTGCTTTACTGACTGGTGCCTACTGGCGCCTGCAGCTACGCAGGCTGCTCATCCACGGTTGCTTCCATGTGTCGGTCATGAACGGCTACCGACCGTGGGACAACTGCTGTGACCTCCGGAGGAGCATCGCTGTCATCAAGCACATTGATCGCTGCACCAATGCCCATTCGCTTGCCGATCGGCATAACAATGAGCAGGACCCCACCGCAAACCCAAAATCCTGCTGCTAGTGAGTACTGATCAGACAACAGTCCGACAATCTCTTGAGCCACCGGAAATATCAACATGGGAACCATGTGATACGCCGTCAAGATCGATCCGCGTGACTCCTCAGGGGAATGCACCTGCACAAGCGCTGCCAAAACAGAGATATCGATGGCAAAGGCCAAGCCAACCGGAAGTAACAACAGGACCACGATCATGAACACCCTGCCCGGGCTTGCGTTCATCTTGGTCACAAACGCCATACCTACCAAGCCCAGCCCTGCAACCAACAGACACATCCTCTGCATCTGCCCCCATTTCACCCGGCTGTGAAAACGCTTGACAGCGACAACAACTACTAAGCCACCGATCACATAAGCAGTCTGCAAAATGGACAGAATCCACGCTCCTGACCCAATCTCGGCTGCCACTGCCGGCAGCGTGACGGTGAAACTGCCGCCAACACAAGAGACCATGCAGGCAGCGAATACTGCCCTCAGCCCAGGCTGCGACTTGCGGAGTTGAAGAATCTCGCGGAATTTGCCCTGAGCAACTGCCTGCGGGGCTTTTCCTGTCACGGGCAGAACAGCTAGCACGGGGGCAAAGAAGGTCAGAGCACTAAAAAGGTAGATCCAGGTTGGTCCGAGGGCCGCATAAATAGCCCCACCAAGAAGCAGTCCGATCACCGACGAGATTGCCTTAGCCTTGGTAATAGAAGCATTGAACTCGGGTACGGCATCCGCAGGGGCCAAGAAACGAGTGACCATTGCACCAGCGGGAGCAGTGAGTCCAGTGATGATGCCGATCAAGAGGTACCACAGCAGAAGGTTTCTTGTAGCAAGCTCGCCGGCGAGCGAGAAGAATACGGGCACAAAGCCAACGATTCCTAGTGCTACACCGCCACAGATGTAGAGCTTTGCAGCGCTGTATTTTCCTGACAGGCTCGTAGCTGCGCCACCCAAAAATAGGGATGGAACCGAGGACACCACGGTGACCAACGCGCTAATCGCAACGGAGCCAGAATTTGCGTACACCACATACGAGGTGGCCAGCCAAGCCATCGAACCGCCGAGACCAGACAAGATCGTGGCTCGAATAAACCACGGTCGGTGGCGCGCAAAATCGTCAAGTACTGCTGCCGATGAGCTCGGCGGTGGTGGCGGAAGTTCAGGCTCCTCCATCGACTTTATTCACCCCGAATGCATCTACATGTGCCAACATGGATTTCCAGAAAGCGTCATTCTAGTTGCTTTCTCAAATCATGGGAGTCTTGATGCAGAGCAACAACTCACAAACTCGGCCCACTCGCGGCGTAACTGCAGGGCGACACACAAAGCGCGGTTTCACCGTTGCAGCAGCCGCCGTACTCAGCTTGTCGCTGATTGCCCTCGCTGGTTGTTCCAACTCCGACTCCTCGAGTTCTGACTCCACCACAACCACGGTTGCGATTACTACAACTGTCAAGGTGGGAGCCCTTCTTGACCTCACCGGCGATGGAAAGACGTTGGGTCTTGCCTCGCAGAGTGTCCTAGAGGCCGGGGTTGAGTCAGCAGCCGCAGAAGGGGTCAAGATCGAGCTTGATGTGCGTGACACCGGAGGAGACCCCGAAACTGCACTCAAAGAACTCACAAGTCTGAACGAGGCCGGAGTCACATCTGTGATTGGCCCACAGACCAGTTCTGAAGCAAAAAACATCCTTCCCTATGCTGACGCGAACGGAATGATTCTCATCTCTCAGGGCAGTACTGCATCCACCTTGGCAGTCCCGACTGACTCGCTGTTCCGCATGGTTCCGACCGACAAGGTTGAAGGCGTTGCCTCGGGCGACTTGATCACCAACGGCGGCCCAGTCACGCTGATCACGGCCCACCGCGATGACGCTGGTAACAACGGACTTGTTTCCACAGTGGGCGCTGATGTCACAGCCGGCGGAGGCACTGTGATCGCCGGGCCCGTCTACGCACCCGAAGACACTGACTTTGCCGCTGTTGCCCAAAAAATTGCAGATGCAGTCGCACAAGCTGACAGTGGCGCAACCAAAGCTGTGTACCTCGCTGGCTACGGTGAAGTTGCGCAGATTCTGGCCGAGGCTTCAGGCATTGCGTCCCTCCAGGATATTCCCTTCTATGGCGGAGACGGTTCGGCGCAGTCCACCGACCTGACCGATGACGCCACCGGTGCAGCCTTTGCTGCTGGTTCCGCCGATGGCTTCGCAAGCCCGCTGCCCGTGATCGGTGATGACGCTGAAGCCCCACCAGAGGAACTCGTCAAAGCCGATCCAGAGCCAGACCCACTTGCATACGGGGCCTATGACGCTCTGATGATTCTCACCGCCGTGTTTGCCAAAGATGGCGCAGACCTCAAGGGAGCTGATTTGCGGACTGCCTTTATGACTACTGCCGAAGGCTACAAGGGCGTGACCGGCGTGATCACACTCGATGCTTCGGGCGATCGGGCCACCATGCCATATGCCTATTGGGGCATCTGCGAGGTAGACAAGGCATTCGAGTGGAAGGTACTCGGAGGTTGGGTGCCACCGTCCCCCACCGAGCCAGCAACAACGACCAAGCCGGGAACGATTACTTGGGATGGTTGCACCACTGGCGGCGTTGGCGCTGCCGAGACCCCGTAGGCCCTCCAGCCCGAAGCCACTCAGCAGTTTTCACGGCCGCTGTCACATGGGTCAGCCATACTGGCTGACCCATGGCTTTTGACCCCACAATCACAGACACCGCAACCTCCGACACCGCAATCACAGGGGTCACCGACCTTGGGTCCCTTCGAGATGCCGATGGCGGCCCCGTCCGTTTTCTGCACTCCTCGGACCTTCACCTTGGAAAGTCTGGGGATACGCCCAAAGCGTTTCAGAATCTGGTCAAACTCGCTCTCGAGAGAAACGTAGACCTCGTTGTTTTGGGGGGCGACGTGTATGACTCGGCAGATCGCTCGGCCTTCGCTCAGTTGCAGTTCACTCAGGGGCTCACCCGGCTGACCGAAAAAGGCATTCGCGTCTTTATCGCCCACGGAAACCACGACCCTGTCGAAGCCAACTTTACGCGTGTAGCCCCTCTACCCGAGGGGGTTTATACCTTTACAGCGGGTGAGCCTCAAACCTTTCTCATGACCGTTGGCGCAACCCGACTAGCCGTCACGGGAGTGAGTTTCGCCACCCAAAAAGAAGAGGCAAACCTTGTGCATAAAGTCGGCTCCACAACTGTGGTCGCCGATCTACGAATTGCTGTGGTTCACGCCAATGTTGAGGGCCTACCCGGCCACGATAATTACGCCGGTTGTACTAGGGATGATCTCCTCAACTCAGATATCGACTACTGGGCGCTGGGTCATATCCACGACCGCACAGTCACCCCAATGCCAGCCGGACGATGGTGGGCCTACCCAGGCAACCTGCAAGGCCGCAGCACCAAAGCAACCGAATGCGGCCCCAAAGGGGTCCTCATTGTTGAAGCCGCCGCCACTGGGTTCGCCGAGCCAGAGTTTGTGGCCTGTGATCTCAGCCGCTTTCTGCGAGTTGAGGCCGAGGTCACAGGTGCTGAAGACCTAAGTTCTGCGCTCGATCAGATCGGCCAACAGGCCAGACGCGCTATTGAGCAGGACAACCCGCTCGGCCTTCCTACTGTTGTCCGTATCGCAATATCTGGAGCAACGCCTGCTCACCCGCAGCTACAACAGTTGCTCAAAGGCCAGGACGAGTTTGCTGAAACCCTCGCTCAATTTCTGCCAGCGAACACCAGCATCAAAAAAATCTCGCTCGACTCCACTGTTCCCTATGACCGAGACAGGCTGGCCGCTAGACCCGACGTAGTCGGTGCCGTCCTCACCAAGCTTGACGAACTGCGTCATACATCAACCAGCAGCCAGGCCACCAGCGAACCCAACCCGGTCATGTCAGCACTGCTTGAACGGGCAGCCAGCACGATTGGATCGCCAGCGAGGACGCTGACCGAAAAGTCGGTCAGCCTGGGAGCCATTACTCCCGAGGAGTTCCTTGATCAGGTCGAGCGCTTACTCATCGAGGGTCTTGCGCCTAGCACCGAGGACGAGGCCGAATTAGCCGAAGGAACTGTGCAGGAATGAGCAACCAGCTAAAAATCTCGACGCTTCGGGTCACTAAATTTGGTGGGCTCAAGAACCTGACTCGAGAGTTCCCCTCAGAAAACCTCATCACCATTTTCGGTTCTAACGAAGCCGGAAAGAGCACTCTGGCCGAGGCCATCATGTGGCTCATTGCTGGGCCAACTACGAATCGCGATCGCATCCGGTCCTTTGGCAATCCGACCGACATACTCATTGCGGAACTAGTCGGGATATTGGGCGAGTCCGAACTCCGACTGCTATCTGAGTTCAGGGTTCTCAAGGACAGCATCTCCACGAACTCTCCGTTTTCTGCCGAACTAGACAGAGATTCGAGCCTTTCACGCGACGCATGGATCGCCACGCTCGGTGGGACCTCCTCGGAGTCCATTCGTGCAGTACATCGCATTGACGGTGCCGACGGTCACCAAGTCGATCAAGGCGAACAGGTCCTTGACTTAGCGAGCCAAGGAATGTTTGGCGGGGTCGACCCGCGAGTTGTCGAAGCCAGTTTGGTCAAACAGGCAAGGGCCTTGAGTACTGGCGCTGCTGCTGGAAAGCGTTCAGTTGCAAATATACGAACCGAGATTCAGGGCGTAGAGGTAGCACTCGCAGAGGTGGGCAAAAACGCCGATGACTACTTAGTCGCCAAAAACGAGCAGTCAGAAGTTCAGGCCAAGGTCAAGCAGGCCACAGAGAACAAGCTCCGCCTTTCTTCCGAACGCGATGCCTTGGAATCGGCCCGTCAAGCCTGTGTTATTTCGCACCGCAAGACCAGCCTTGAAGGAGAACTGGCCAGCCTTGAACAGGTAGAGCCGAACTGGGCCGTGATAGCTAACCAAATCCCTGACCTTCTAGCCCTGCAGGAGTTCAGCCGAAGTCAAGAACCGCAGTTCAACGAACAGATCCGCCGGGGCGAGGACGCGGCGCGAGCCTTGGGTGAATCCGTGGAGCAACTTGCTTCGCTCACGCTCACCCATGACGACTCCGTCACGCTCACCAAAGCAGTTGCTACTCTCGCCCAATCCCAGAGCACAGAACGTGAGCGGCTCGCAGAGCATTCGACTGCCGAGGCGGCCCTGCCCCTTGCAATCCAGTCGCAAGAACAAGCCCTTGCCGCTCTCGGTGAGCAGGTCACTCCGGCAACCGTTCTAGCAGCAGACCTTGGCGCAGACTCGCAGGGGCGAATTCTGGCAGCCCAGGCATATATCGACCAGAGCGCTGCCGCTCTCGATGCGGCACAAGATGAGTCCCGTATTGCGATAGCAAACGTGCAGGTTGCACATGAGGCTCAACAAAAGGCCCTCGCCAACTGGGAGCAGTTCGGAACAGGGACTCCACCGCAGGCATGGCTCAGTGACGGTCAGCTTCGCCTGTCAACACCTGTTGCGGCTTCAGCCTCAAGTGGCCTTACCCGCTTCATCCCTGCACTGATTCTTGGGATCCTTTCGGTTGCTGGCTTTGCTCTCGGGCAGCCGATTCTTGGGATCCTGGCGGCTGTTGGCCTCATCGTCACCTTGGCTCTTGCGATTCGAGGCCAAGCCGGCCCTACAAGCTCAGCCGAAAAGGCCCAAGCAGATCTTTCCTCCCTTCAGGCAGCTGCGAATGCGGCTTCTGCGGCTGCGCTCGCGCTCAATCAGCAACAAACCAACCTGCAGTCACGCCAAGCCGCGCAAGCTCTTGCCGAACAAGACCACGCCGAAGCCCAGGGCTCAATAGATTCCACTCTGCAAAACGCGGGCCTTCCCACGGTGAGGAACTCGTCCGAAGTCAACTCTTTACTCAGGAAGTACCAAGAAGCTCGCCTTGCTGTTGACCTGGCTACTAGTGCTGAACACAGCTTGGTCAAAGCTCAGACCCGATCTGCGGAGGCCGCAGTTCAGGTTCGGAACGCCGAGAGAGCGATCAGTGATCAGTTAGCCTCGCTTCGCCTCCCAGCCCCTTCACCGATCTCCGCTGCAACGGACACCTTCGGTAGATTTCGCACAGCCGCCGAGCAGGCCAAGTCGGCAGTCGATGCCAGGGCAAAGCTCAGCGTTCATCGCCAGCAGGTTGAAGCGGTGTGCAAGCCCGTGGCGCAACCCGGGCAAGTGCTTGACCTAGCGGCACTACTCGCAGCGGCCGAGCTTGCCAAAGATACGCTGGCTCAAAGGGATCAGCTTGCCGAGCGTATCCGTGAGCAGGATCAGGCTCTACAGGATCAGATCGGAGGCTCTGAACGCATAGCTGTCCTGCTGACGCAGTACGTCACTGTTGATCAATTCACAGCACAGCAAACTGAGGTGGAATCCGAACTCGCTCAATTTGATACTGAACTCACCGAGCAGAACACCGCATTGGGGAGCATCAATCAGCGGATCAAGGACCTCTCCACCGAGGGTCAGCTTTCATTTCTAAATGAGCGAGTAAATGCCCTGAGCGAAGAGCAATCCGAGGCTGCCTTGAACGCTGCCGTTTATGCCGTGGCTGCGCTACTTCTCAGCGAACAAGCCGACCTTGCAGACCTACAAAACCAACCAAAGCTCATTGAGCGCACCAGCGAACTAGCCCGCTCTGTTGCGCCGAGTTGGTCGGGTGTCAGAGTGATTCGAGACTCTGAATCAACAAACAACAAAGCCAAGCTAATTATCGATCTGGAAAACGGGGCGTTCATTCCAGCGAATCAACTCTCTACTGGTGCGCGGGCAGTGCTCTACCTGGCACTTCGCCTTGCCGTGGCGGACGAACAGTCGGTTCGCACCGGGGTATGGCTACCCCTGATCTGTGACGATCCGCTCGTACACCTTGACGACGAACGTGCCCCCCAAGCCATGGTCCTGCTAGCCAGGGCCGCAAAGAACCGACAAGTGATCCTTTTGACCTGTAATAAGCGAAGTTTGGACCTAGCAGAGCAAGCTGGCGCGCGAACCCTGAGCCTTTCGGACTAAATCCAAGTTTCTGAGAGGTTTCCCATACAGTTTTCGTAACATTGTTACCGATACGGCGAACGCAGATCCCACTAAATAAGGGGATACTGGACCAATTCTGAGACTTTCGTCACAAGGATTTTCTGGTTCTGCGCGTTAATCACTTTCAGGGGTCTTGACACCACCCGTACACTAGAGGTTCGGTCAGTGTTAGTAGGTGGGTAATTCTCTACCCACACGCAGTGATCGCCCGCTCACTATCAATGAGGTCAACCGGTGGCAAACCAGCGAGTAGAACGTGACGAAGAAGATCTCGTCAGAATGTATTTGAAAGACATTGGCCAGTACGCCCTCCTCACCAAAGATGATGAGGCTCGTCTCGCGCAGGCCATGGAAGCCGGCCGCGAGGCTCGTGCCGAGCTAGAAGAGGCCGGTAAGAGCGTCTCACCAGCCCGAAAGCGCGAACTCAAGCGCCTGACCCGCGACGGCGAGGATGCCGAGCGCACCTTCGTTCAGTCCAACCTGCGTCTCGTCGTGTCAATCGCCAAGAAGTACCAAGCCTCTGGCATGCCTCTGCTCGACCTAGTCCAAGAAGGCAACCTAGGCCTGATGCACGCCGTCGAGAAGTTCGATTGGCGCAAGGGCTTCAAGTTCTCCACCTACGCAACCTGGTGGATCCGTCAGGCACTCACTCGCGGCATCGCCAATACTGGTCGTACCATCCGCCTACCTGTGCATGCTGGCGACACCATGAACCGTGTACAAAAGGCTCGCACCCGTCTAGAGACTGCACTGGGTCGTCCAGCAACTTTGGCCGAGCTTGCCGCCGACCTAGAGATGCCAGAAGCAAAGGTCACAGAGACCCTGCTCTTTGCAGCGGACACACTCTCTCTCTCCACCCCACTTCGTGAAGATGGCGATGCCGAACTCGGAGACGTAGTTCCCGACCGCGGAGCCGTCACCCCATTCGAGGCTGCTTCAGTCGCACTCCTACCAGAGGAGATTGGCCGCCTACTGTCCCCCCTTGACGAGCGTGAACGTGAGATACTCAAACTCCGCTTTGGACTTGATCGTGGCGAGCCACGCACCTTGGAAGAAGTCGGCGAACACTTCGCACTCACCCGTGAGCGCATCCGTCAGATCGAGGCTCGGGCCATGTCCAAGCTTCGCCACCCATCAGCAGATACTGGGGCACGAGACCTCCTCAGCGTCTAAAAATCTCACTCCAGACAGGGTCCACAGCCCCCTGTCACAGCAATCAGAGGGCCGGTATCCGCCGCAAGGGGATGCCGGTCTTCTGCATTCAAGAGCCAAACCCTCGTAGTCTGC
>CAMDLX010000053.1 GCA_945901935.1 Bifidobacterium breve
GTGGTTGAGGCCGGCCAAGAACTCTTTGCTGCTCCTATCAGCATTGGTCGCCCGAGCAGTCCCACACCAACGGGAAGCTTCTATGTGACAGACATCGTGCCCTCGGCAAATCCTGCAGGAGGCTACGGGCCAGTCGCTCTGGCACTGAACGGCTACTCCGAAGCAATGGATACATTCGGCGGCGAAAACGCAGAGGGCGCTCCTGACTCACTAGCTCCTGTGCTCGCAATCCACGGAACCAACAAACCCGCTTCTATTGGCCGGTCAGCTTCTAATGGCTGCCCAAGGCTGTTCAATGAAGACATCTTGAGGCTTGCAACTCTTGTACCGGCGGGTACCCCGGTTGAAATTTGGCCTTAGTTCGCTGACTACTCTGTCTTAGTGAACGTGGCGATCCGCTAACAGCAAGGCCTGATCAATAATCTCGAGGCCGAGCATTGCGTCCTCATCCGAGATCACCAGCGGTGGGGTGACATGCAGGCGATTGAAATGTGCAAACGGAGACAGCCCTGCTGCCTTGCAGGCGGTCACCACCTCAACCATGGGGGCAGCATCTGCTCCCGAGGCATTAAAGGGCACAAACATCTCTTTGGTCTCTCGGTTCTTCACTAATTCGATCGCCCAGAAGCAGCCAAGCCCTCGAACGTCTCCCACACTTGGATGCTTAGCTTTGAGTTCTGCAAGGCCCGGGCCAAACACCTCGTTCCCAAGGTGCCGAGACCGCTCAAGAATGTTTTCCTCTTCGAAGATGTTCATCGAGGCAACGGCAGTCGCGCAGGCTAGGACATGACCCGAATAGGTGAGCCCCCCGGGATAGACCCGAGTGTCGAAGGTTGCAGCAATCTCATCGCTGATTGCTACCCCACCAAGTGGCACATAGCCGGAGTTGACCCCCTTGGCGAAGGTAATCAGGTCGGGAGTGACCTCCCAGGCATCAACTGCAAACCATTCTCCGCATCGGCCGAATCCGGACATGACCTCATCGCAGACCATGACAATTCCATTCGCATCGCAGAGTTCTCGCACCCCGGCCAAATACCCCGGTGGCGGAACTAAAATTCCATTCGTACCAACAACTGGCTCCAACACGATCGCTGCAATCGTGTTTGGACCTTCAAACATGATCACTTCACGGAGGTGCTCTAAGGCACGCTCCGACTCTTGTTCGACTGAATCAGACCAGAACGAAGATCGGTATGGGTAGGGACCAAAGAACTTGATGATTCCGGGCGGGACACTGGGCTCAGAGGGCCACCGGCGCGGGTCTCCAGTCAGAGCTATTGAGCCGCCAGTTGCTCCGTGATAGCTGCGATACATCGAGAGCACCTTGTGCCGGCCCGTGTGAAGGCGCGCCATGCGCATGGCGTTCTCGGTGGCCTCTGCTCCACCGTTGGTAAAGAAGATCTTGTTTAAGTCGCCCGGAGTGCGCTCGGCAATCATCCGTGCGGCAGTGGAGCGGGCATCATTTGCCATTCCTGGTGCAATGGTTGCCAGCTTTGCCGCCTGCTCTTGGATTGCTGCAATCATCTTTGGGTGCTGGTGACCCAGATTTAAGTTGATCAGTTGCGAGGAGAAGTCCAGATACTTCTTGCCAGTCTCGTCAAAGAACCAGGCGCCCTCACCGCCGGTGACCACGAGCGGCTTCAGCGCAGCTTGAGCCGACCAAGAATGAAACACGTGTGCTCGATCATCGAGATAGGTCTGGCTGAGCTGGATTTCTGGCGACTGAGATTCTGTAGCGGTCATGATTCTCTCACTTGTTAGCTGGGCTCACTTATGGACAGGGCTCACTTAAGTACAGGGCTCACTTAAGTACAGGGAAGCCTAGGTTGACGCTGCTCGTGGCCGGGTCTGGCCAACGAGAGGTCACTACTTTATTGCGGGTATAAAACTTGACCCCGTCAGGTCCGTACATGTGCAGGTCCCCAAAGAGCGAACTCTTCCAGCCACCAAACGAGTACGCAGCAACTGGTACCGGAATCGGAACATTGATCCCGACCATGCCGGCTTCAACCTCGAACTGGAAGCGGCGAGCAACTCCACCGTCTCGAGTAAATATCGCCGTGCCATTGCCATACGGGTTGCTGTTGATGAGTGCCAAACCCTCTTCATAGGTGTCGACCCGCATGAGAGCTAGAACCGGACCAAAAATCTCGTCCTGATAAAGCTGCATCTCTGGGGTCACATTGTCGATCAGGGAAGCACCAAGGAAATATCCATCGCCTGGAAGCGATACGTCTCGGCCATCGACCAAAATGGTTGCTCCGGCCTGCTCGGCACCATCGAGATAGCTCGTGACCTTGTCGCAGTGCTGTCGAGTGACGAGTGGGCCCATCTCGGCTTTCGGGTCAGTGCCGGGACCCACCACAATTTTGGCAATTCGTTCCGTTAGAGCAGGGATAAGTTCATCTGCTACTGCTCCCACTGCGACGACTACCGAAATTGCCATGCAGCGCTCACCGGCTGACCCATAGGCAGCAGAGACCGCAGCGTCTGCTGCGGCGTTGATATCTGCATCGGCCAGCACGAGCATGTGGTTCTTTGCCCCGCCGAGCGCCTGTACGCGCTTGCCCTGAGCTGATCCGGTTTCGTACACGTAACGGGCAATCGGCGTGGAGCCCACAAAGCTCAGCGCCTTGACTTGGGGATGCTCTAACAGCCGATCTACTGCAACTTTGTCTCCTTGCAGCACGTTGAACACGCCGGGCGGTAGTCCAGCCTCGCTCAGGAGTTTGGCCATAAAGAGCGCTGCAGAGGGGTCCTTCTCGGAGGGCTTCAGAATGAAACAGTTTCCGCACATGATGGCGTTCGCAAACATCCACATGGGCACCATGGCCGGAAAGTTGAATGGCGTGATGCCGGCGACAACGCCGAGGGGTTGGCGCAATGAATACACATCAACTCCACCCGCGACCTGCTCGGAGTATTCGCCCTTCAATAGTGCCGGAATCCCACAAGCGAATTCAACGTTCTCCATGCCGCGAGCAATCTCGCCAAGTGCGTCAGAGGGAACCTTGCCATGCTCAAGGCTCACTAGTTCAGCCAGTTCGTTTCGCGAAGCATCCATGAGTTCACGAAACTTGAACATGATGCTTGCTCGAGTGCTTAACGAACTACCGCGCCAGGACTCGAATGCTGTGACTGCAGAAGCCACCACGGCGTCCACATCGGCTATCGAGCCAAGTGCTACCTCTGCCTGCTGAGCGCCAGTGGCAGGATTAAACACAGGTGCTGACAACCCAGAGGTTCCTAGACTGAGCGCACCATCAAGGTAATGACCAATTGTTTGCACGGTGAGATCACTTTCTGCACATGCTCTATAAGAGAGCGGCAGCATCAGTATTGTCTAGCAACGGCTCCAGTAACCACCGGGACTGCTAACAGAACCGGCCTTTTCAGCCGCAGCAGGCGGTTCCCTCGGAACTCTCAGTTCCCCGATTCTCTAGCGACATCTGATCAGCGTCGCCAGTCTTGACGTACCACTCCCACTTGGCGCCATCCGGATCAGTGACCCAAGTCTCGGTCTTTTCTGCAAAGCAGCACACGGTGTCGTCAACCCCGGTCGTTTCTAGGCCAGTTTCCGACAGTCGGGTTTCTGCTTCTTGCACCTCGGCCGTTGTTTCAGTTTCAACTCCAAGGTGGTTCAGCGTGCCTCCTTCGGGGCCCTCAATCAGAACCAGTTTGAGAGGTGGTTCGGCAATCTCGAAGTTTGCATAACCTGGCTTACGTTTGTTTACTTCGGTTGCAAACAACTTGGAATAGAAAATGACTGCTGAATCGATATCTGTGACGTTGATGGCTAGTTGTACTCGTGACATGGTTGCTCCGTTAGCTAGTGAGTAGTGAGTAGTGAGTAAAGAGTAAAGAGAGTTTCTGATGAACGGCCGCTACGAGGCCGCAGCGCTGAGTTCGGCCCAGAGTTCTTGAACCCGGCGCAGGATCTCATCGCGGATCGGTCGAACGGCCGCAACGCCTTGGCCTGCAGGGTCATCGAGTTTCCAGTCCAAGTAGCGCGTACCCGGATAGAAGGGGCATTCATCCCCACACCCCATAGTAATGACCACATCCGAAGCTTCTACGGCGGCATCTTCAAGTCGTTTCGGAGTCGCTCCCGAACTCAGCAAGTCGATATCAAGTTCGGCCATGGCTTCGATCACAGCAGGATTGATGGACTCGGCGGGAGCAGTACCTGCTGAGCGAACCACAACTCCAGATCCACCAACCTGTGCAAGAAACGCAGCCGCCATCTGTGACCGGCCAGCGTTATGGATGCACACAAACAAGACTTCGGGCAGTTTTTCAGACATCGGAAGATCCTTCGACAGGTGGAGCAGGATGGGGATAGAACAGGCGAATCAAGCCGAAAGCAATCACTGTTCCAATGAGTTGCATCAGAATGAACATCGGCACTGAGGACGGTGCGATACCAGCAAAACTGTCGGACAGCATGCGGGCGATCGTGACTGCGGGATTAGCAAAACTCGTGGACGAGGTAAACCAGTAGGCCCCAGCGATCCACGCACCAACGGCAAAGGGCACTACCGAGGCACGTCCGGTCCGCACACAGCCTTGAATCACTAGCAACAGCCCCACCGTAGCGATCACTTCAGAAAGCCAGATACCGCCGCCTGTTCTGATATTGGTCGAGACCTCCACTGCTGGCAGCGAAAACATCAGATTGGCGAGGACCGCCCCGCAGCATCCGCCAAAGATTTGCGCGATGACATACAACACCGTGTCGCTAGTAGACGTGGAACCCAAAAACCGATCGGTCAGGGTCACAACCGGGTTGAAATGCGCTCCGGAGACGGCCCCGAACATCAGGATCAGACCAATGAGCGCTCCCCCGGTTGCCGCAGCATTTTCTAACAACTGCAAACCAACATCACTAGACAGATTCGTGGCCATGATGCCCGAGCCAATCACTGCAATGATCAGCAGCGCTGTGCCAAGTGCTTCGGCCGCCAACCGTCGAATCAAGTCAAGGCCAAGCGTTCCGGTGCCTGTCTCAGGCAGTACTGCTAGCTGAGCATCATCTGGGGGCATCTGCGAACTCATGCTGCCGAACCTCCAGACTCAACTAGTGCCGACACCCGCAGAGTCAACTCATCGAGCGTGGAGTCAAAGGCACTTGCCGTACCGAGCTTCACAGGATCGGGCACCGACCAATGCAACCAACTGCCGGCTCGCAGAGGTTGCACCTGATCAGCTAGTTCTTCATGAGCCAGTTCTTCATGAACGACATCACAGACGGTGATGACAAGCGTTGGTGTCATGTTGATCTGACCAAGTCCTTTGGGAGCGCTACCCACAAGTTGTAGTCCCCTGCGTTTTGCAGCCGTTACTGCTCGGCGATCAATTCGCTCTGCAGGTTCAGTTCCAGCAGAGTCCGCTGCACAACCCGAGAGTTCTTCCCACAGAGCAGCAGCTAGTTGGCTTCGAGCAGAGTTTCTGGTGCACAAGAACAGCGCGGGTCCAATGGGGACGCATTTTCTGGGAGCCAAACCGCTGAGTGCCTCTGAGTTGAGGTGGATGTACCGTCGTCGGGCATCCCCGCTCGAATTCGAGCGGTAGATCAAACCAACCTGTTCAAGGACATCAAGGTGGTGAGCTAATAGGTTTGAGGGCAAACCAAATGCCGAGCGAAGTTCCACCGGCGAGCAGTCAGAGACAGTCAGTTCGTCAACGATGGCCAAGCGGACAGGGTCACCGAGTGCGGCATGGCGAGCCGAGCGCAGGTCAGTCGGGATGCTCATCTATCTAGTATGTAGCTCAGGTATTTATGAGTCAACTTTGATTGAGTGACTTTTCCTCATCCTCAGATGTTGCTGGAGCCTCCCGAGCCGGCGGCTTGGCCCATGCGGCATCACCTCGTCCTTCACCGTGATCCAGCGTTAGACCATGCTGGGTCTTTTCCCAATGCGAGGGATCTGTAAAGAGTTGGATCATGGCTCGCAAAGCGGCAACGGCCATGAGTACCCAGTACAACGGCGAGAGCAGTGCAGAGAGCAATAATTCGGGCCGGCGGACTGCACGCAAAGTCAGAATCGACAGGTAGATAATCACCACGTTGCCGAAGAACCAAGAGAAGATTGCAAGGTAGTAGAGCGCTCCTGGGAACAGCGCCTGGATGAACGAGGCCTTGGTCACAAACCACAGCAGGGTCATGGCCCAGAACCACAGATTCAAAACAGCAAGAACTGGCGTGCTTCCCACGAACAAGCAGAAGTGCCCAAACCCAGCCCAACCCAAGTCACGCACCATGCCGCGGGGGTCTCGCATACCTACCAACCAGGTCTGCAAATATCCCTTGTACCAACGGCTGCGCTGCTTCACCCAGTTGACAACATCAACGTTTGGCTCTTCCATCGTCGAAGAATCCAGAACCCCAACGCGCCAGCCTTTTCGTTGCAGGCGAATTCCCAGATCACAATCCTCGGTCACGTTAAAGGCGTCCCAACAACCAACCTCCTCAAGAGCCTCTCGCCGGAAGTGATTTGAAGTGCCGCCAAGGGGGATCGGGGACTTCGTCGCGGAGAGGCCCGGCAAGTACAAGTTGAACCAAGTCAGATACTCCGCTGTGAACCAGCGAGTGAGCAGGTTGGTGGTTCCTCCGTAGAACGAGAGTTTGCCTTGAAGGCATCCCACGTCATCGGATCCGCGACTGAATGCAACCACGGCCCGCCGCAGTTGTAGTGGGTCAGGATGATCCTCTGCATCGTAGATAGTTACTAGAGAACCACGAGCAAAATACAAACCAAAGTTCAGCGCTCTGGGCTTTGTCTGAGGCTCCCCTGCCGGTAGCAGCAACACCTCAATGGGAAGGTCAGTCTCAATGGCGCGAGCAGCTGCAATAGTCTCAGCGTCTCCCACCTCGAGCAGAAGTTTTACGTCAATACGGTCCCGCGGGTATTCAATCCGATTCAAAGCGGCCACCAAGTCGGGAAGCACCTGCGGCTCGCCGTATGCGGGTACCAAAAGGGTATAGATCGGTAGTTCTTCATCGGGAACTGCCCGAGCATCCTCGTCAGCAACCTGAATCGAAGAGTCATCCCCAAGGCCGATTCGAACCAGATAAATCCGATGACACAACGTAATCAGATACACCAACGTGGCAGCAGTGGTCAGAACAATGAGGGTTCCAAGTGGCGCCAGGATCAGGCACAGCACAACAGTTACTGCCATGCCGATGAGACCAATTTTCTGACCCCGGTTGACCTGTGAAGCCGCTGTCATGCCGGGGTTTTTGGCCTCGACCCAACCTAAGGACTCAGCAAGTACCTCTTCGGCGAGTTCCTCTGGTATTTCACGAATCTTCATCCGCCAAACTCCACTGGCTCAGGCATCTGCGCCGACCGATCAGCCGAAGACTGAATCACTCCGCGTGCGAACTGAACGAGGAACGTTCGAAGTTCGCCCTGTCGCGCAGTCACATCTCCGGTCTCTGCACCGCGCACTGCTTCATCGGCACGAATCCCGACCTGCCGGGCGATGGAATCCTCGAGCGGTGGACTAGCTACCCGCGCAGCGTTGCTGTCATTGAGCAGCAAAACCACTCGTTCGTAGCGAAGGCCGCTGCCTTCACGAACTGCCCACAGCCAGTAGACCGTGGTCCAAGCCAGGCCATCCGGATCGGCCCAGTTCAACACTGTTCCCACCACGCCATTACCCAGGTCGACGCGTTTCACGCCCTCGGTGCTGTATCCGTGGAATCGGTAACAGGCCTCAATTCCAAAGTCGCTAAACGCTTGGAGCTTGCCAGTGTTGATCACGTCGGCCAGCACGGGAACATCGCTCCCTAACTGACTCGTTCCAAGCGCCGCATACTGATATCGGACCCAGCTTGAATCCTCACCAAAGAAACGCTTACCGTTTTCAAAGGTTCCGACGCGTTCGCCGCGGAACCCATCTGGTCGCAACGAGACCTGGGAGAACTTCCCGACACGCGGGTTACCAACCGAAGACGAGATTGGGTCATAAGCCGTCAGGTTGTGGTTGAACACCGACCCCAACAGCGCTAGCACCACAATTCCCAACATGGCACGTCCTGCAGTCGGTACGGCTGCTAGTACTGCGCGTGTGCGCGAGGGGCCACTAAATACAGGAAGGGACAGACCAAACCTGTGGGCCTGTAACACCATGATGAGCACCGCAATATTGAAGGTGAACAGTCCAGCAACGGGGTGCAATATCTCTATGGAAGCAGTCTCACCGAAGAATTTTCCAACGGCCAAGATCGCAACAATCCGAATCACGTTGAACACCCACACCAGTGCAGTTCCAGCAGCTAACCAGCTGAACTTTGCCGACTTCGTTCCCCGAGCAACCAACGTGAATGCCGAAGCAACTAACAAGAACCCCAACAAGCCGTTCGCACCCGAACAGGCCGATGCAACTTGAACCAAGAAGGTCCCCTGCGCACCACCATGCACAATCTGAAAAGTAATGCCATCGCCGGGCATGACCGTGGCTACGGGTATCACGCCAACGACCATGCGCACTGCGCCAGCAGTCAGGCCAGTGAGCGGCTCAAGGCCCAACGTAACAACTCCGCGAATTGGTATTGGCCAGGCCAAGAACAAAAACAAGATCGCTGCTTTGGTCCGCCAGAGCATCCGAACCCCAAAGGCGAGGGCCACAACACCCGCAACAAACAACGGCATCGTGAGCAGATCAATCCGGTACAGCCAGTACATCGTTGAGAGACGTGCCGGCAGCAACACCAGCGAGGCAAAAGCCGCAAGCACAAGAGGAACGCCGACAATGCGATCAATGTGACGATCATGAATATTCGGCTCGTTGATGCTTGGCCTTGCCAGCGCGTATCCCAGCACGGCGGCAATGATCGGTACAAGGCCCAGATATGCCAGCGGGGTATCTACCGTGAGACCCCTCATCAGAGTCCAGAGCGAGGTGTGATAACACAGCACAATTGCTAGGAGGGCAACAGCGGTCCTCTTCCCGACCTTGCGGGTATCTTCGGACCACCGAGGTGCTTGTTCAGCCTGCTCAATTGGATCTGCGGGGGGCGGATTTAGCAGCATGGCAGGACTCGTTTTTCTCTAGCCTGAGAGCACATGCGAGCCACTAGTTCATGGCCTTAGTAGCAACAGGCTTGGAGCGTCTGCGCAGCGCAAAGAACATGCCAACTGCAAGCATCAACAGAGCCGAAAGCGGGAGCAGCAAAGCCAGAGGGCTTTCGCTCACGGCAGCCTCGGGCCCAACCTGATCTTCTGGCACCGTCTGACCTTCCGGAACTGTGGTTGTTGGAGAAGTGTTCTCTGCTGACGTACCCTGCACCTGCGCCGTGACGGCACCGCTTGAGCCAGTCGAACGTGATCCTCCTGTTGAACCAGTAGGCGTGCCGCGGGTTACGCCTGTGCGGCTGACGCTTGCTCCCGCTACATCAACTTCAGCTTGATCTACCTCGGCCCCTGTTGCATCAGCAGATAGGTCGGGCACGGTGCTTGGCACGGTGGCTGCTGGCGCTCCCACGGGTACGGGCGGTGGTAGTGCATAGTTAGCCTGAGATTGCGCGTTCACCATAAAGGCGAGCACAGCAATGGGCGGAACCAGCAGCAACAGCAGGCTGCGGTCGCGAGGAATCTTTGCTAGGAGGGCTTTCATCTTCCGAACTCCGGGTCTGGTTGTGCTCGATTGGTTGGATCGGGGTCATTGACTTCAAAGAGCCGGTAATGGGTCTTTGGTGCTGACTCGTCGCCCCATTCAGCTACCTGCTTGGCAAACCCAGTTCCGCCACCCTCCCAAAGATCAGGGAACTGTGAAACGAGTTGATCCGCCCCGGATGACTCCAAGAGCAGCAAATACCGAACCCCGAAGTCTTCAGGCGCTGCAACTGCAGGGCCAAAGTCTCGGTCCGAAGGGACCACATACACGTTTGGTCTTGGTGCAGCAGGCAGAACCCCAATTCCTGCCTGATCCATCAGTATGGTTCCAGGCTCGACATCTACACGAGCGTCAATGTCTTCGGCCACTTGCTGACCCATGATGGTCATTGAGCGCATCGGGTCTACCGAATCGCCATTGATTCCAAGCGATAGCGCCTCAATAGCCTCCGTCTGATCGAAGGAGGCGTACTGCTCGGTCTGGACGACATTCAAGGTCCAGAAGATTCCAGGCACGAGCGCAAAGAGGGCAAACCCCGTGACCCAGACCGAACGCTTGGGTGGTTCCGAAGCAATGACCATGGCTAGAGCGGCGGCGAGCACCACTGCAATCACGGTGTAGCGCAACCATGGGAAGGTTGAGCCTCTCGCTGCGAAGAGCAACTGCAAAGCCAGCGGTGACCCGAGTACTGCAAGCGAAACAGTTGCTCGCAGGCAGGTTCTGCGCGATCCCCACAGCGCCATGACTGCCAGCACAACGAGTAGCGGCGAGGCCACCAACATCTGACGAATGAAGAACCATGCCCTGCCAGCCGAGGCTGCGTCACCAATCATTTCAATATTCGAGGCCGCTGATCGTGCAACAAGGGCACTGTTGCCGTAGGCAGAGGTGAACTGTGGGAAGGGCTCACCAATGATTGCCCAAGAAGCAGCAGCCCAAGCCACCATGGTCACTACTACGGGGAAGGCAAGAATCGTCAGATCAACCACCGTGTCCCAACGGCGATTCATAGCCGAACGGGGAGTTACTCCCTGAGAGGCCGAGCGGTTCCAGGTAACAAGACCAACCACCGGCAACACTGCTGCGAAGACTGCAGCTGTTTCGTATCGGGTCAGATATCCAGCAGCGATTGCTGAACCGACCACAACCAGAGACCGCGTGTCGTCTGTTTCAATCCAACGAGCTAGGTGACGAGTAGCTAGGACCAAGAAGAACAGCCAGCAGGCCTCGCTCATTCCATTCCCGCCATGGGTCCAGATCAGCGGCTGCGCTGCAACAAGCAGGACTGCCACAATTCGGAACCACTGCTTCGTTCCAGTTTCAACCCCCCAGGCCAAGAGTTGACTGAGTGTTCCCGCCATAAACAGCGCTGACACCACAATCGCTGCCATACCCGTGCTGGTGAAGGGCAGCCAGAATGCCCGAAGGGCAATAAAGGGCAATTGGAACATGGTGGGGAACGGACCCCAGATAAAGCCAAGGGCCTCAAGATGTGGGTCACGGCTAAAGAACACCGACTGACCGCTACCCACTCGAGACAGCGCGTCACCGGGGATCATTCCACCAACGCGTGCAGAGATATAGCCAATTGCAATAAACAACGCCGTAAAGGCTACAAAGGTAATGCGGCGCTCGGTGCGGCCCACCTCGGGCGCCGCTCGACGGGTGCGGCCCAGCTTGACTCGCTGGTCAGCAAGAATCTGCTCCGCCTCGATGACTGCAGGGTGCTGAGCGTCAACAACCACTTCTTGTGCACGGAGTACCTCTGGAACCGTATAGCCGCCTGCGGCAGCGAGGTCGCTAAGAACTATCGAGATCTCGCTCAATGTACGGTCAGCTCGAAGTCCTGTTTGAAAGAGCGAATCAACCGAGGCAGAAAGCTGCTGCTCGCGTTCACTGAGCAGGGTCGATAACGCTGCGGCGGCAGCCCGCGCCGAAGAAACAGAGTCTGCAGAAACAGCTTCAAAGACTGATCCTTCGGATTCGCTCAACGAGGGGGTAAGAGTCATCAGGTTGATCTAGGTCTCTTCGCTTAGCTCTGACGGCGAAAGCGGCTCAGCCCACGCGAGCGCGGAACTACACCTTCAGGTTCAGCCTGCACTGCTTCAGACCCGAGTTCACCCGCTGCGCTCGTGGTCACTCCAGAGGCAATGCGATCCAACTCAGACACAACCTCACGAACCTCTGATCGCAGAACTCGCTGCAAGGTGGTGAGTTCGGCCATGACAGCAGCAAGTTCTTGCTGATGGCGTGCCACCATCGCAGCCACCTCGGCTGCAGTATGTGCGAGCTGATCCGCATCAACCACCGTCACAACTGTCTCTGGCGCCGTATCCACCGGATCCATTGAGTCCGCTGTGTCTACCGCGTTCGCTGTGTCGGTAAGGTCGACAACGTTAGGTACCTCTTCAACCTGTTCTAGATCTTCAACATTCTTGTGCATTGCAGCAGTCACGTTCTCGACTCCTCGCCTGTCGGTAGTCAACGGTCAAAACGTACGCAGCAGGCCTGAACTCCACGTTGCCGGAATCTGACTTTGAGGTGAACCTCAAGCGCCGCGCTGGCCTGTGCTTAGCGGGATCTCAGCCTCAGCCGGTAATAGCTACGCCAGCACCTGATTCTGATCCAGCAAATTGAAGGGCATCTGCATCATCCGCGGTGGTCGTGCCGGCGGGAGCCCCACTCGATGGAACAGAGCTTGGTAGCTGCGGTGGCGTCGGGCCAGCACTTGTCGTGGCTGATGTACCTGGATCCACCCGGCCTGCGCCCTCAAAGCGAATCGGGGTCTCCGAATCACTGTCCACGTTGAGCACAGTGGTATCTGTCACCCGGACAAAGCAAGTGGTGTACTTGATGACACCAGGTGGCGCCGTATCGGCCTCGGCGTAGCAACCCCAGGCTTCACCAGCAGGTTCTTGGCCCCGGAATACCTCTAGTTCAGCGCTGCCGTCCCCTGCGGCGGAACCATTTGGTGTGAGTCCTGAATATGCCCCGCAGTCCTCGGCGACAGCGAAACTGCTATCCGAGATGGACTTCCGACAAATATCTACAAACACCAACTGTCTTGGCTCAAGACCAGACCAACTCACCAGCACCAGTGCTGTTGATTGCTCAGCTGTGACGGGAATCGGGTCCGGAGCAACACTCACAGAGGATTCTGCGGAGGCATTGCTCATACCGAGCAGCAAAACCACAGTCCCCAAGGACCCGGTCAGCAACCCAAACCTAACTCTGCTCCGTCGCATTGCTTGCTCCTCCAGAAAATACCCAGAGGGGCACGGCCGAAGCCGTGCCCCTCGAGCTTGTAGAACTCAGACAGACGTTCTACACGTACAGATTCCAGAACCAATCAGGCTCCTGGGACCAACTTGCAAATGCCGTTTGTCTGCTCAGCTGCAGGCACCCGAATGAATCCGGTTTGGGTGTAGAAAGCGCCAAGCTCAATGTAGTTCGACTTACCGGAGTAGTCATTGAGGGTGTGTGAAGCTGAAGGCTTGCACATGAACTCAGTAAGTTCACGAGCTGCACCAGCAGAGCCACCGTCAGCACCCGTGATCTCTGCAGAAGCAGCGGCTGCAGTTGCATCAACCTTCTTGGTCACGTGGTAGATGAATCGCGTAATGGGGTAGGTGTTGTTAGCAATCGTGCCAGCCGTTGCAGACTTGCCGTCCACGGTCCAAGCAGCTGCCGTCTGACGCTGGTACGAGAACGCCTTATAAGCAGCGAAGCTCATCCACCAGATCCCATTATCCTGCGAAAGGACGGTATCGGCCACGAGTGGCTTGAGGTCATTTTCGAATGGGTATGCTCCAGTGGACAGGCTCTTCTTGCAAGCACCTGAGTTGGCATCGAAACCAAGGTAGGAGTCGAAGGTTGCCTTGGTTCCTGAGGATGCATTCATTCCAACTGGCTCAATGGTGCCGGCGGCTTGGCCTGCAATTGATGACCAGTCAGTAATGGTGCAGTTGTAGATTCCCTGAATCTCAGCTTTCGTCAGGTTGCCAGCAGCACGGTTGCCCCAGGTGACCATGACGAGGCCGTCTTTGCCGAACGCCCAGAAGTTCATTGCCGACTCACCCGAGGACTTTGGTCCACGTGAGGATCGTGCGTAATCAACTTGACCGTTCTTCAGTGCAACAACGCCTGCAGAGGACCCGGTTGGGTAGGTGCTAGCAAACACGTCGTGATCCCAGTTGCCCAGAACGTTCGTGGCATTCTGACCAACAGTCAAGCACTTACCAAGGTTGTAGGTTGCTGGCGAAGCCGCTGGTGAAGCGTTGTCGGTGTCACAACCAGTTGCCTGATTGAACAGTTGTTCGGTGCGCTGCATGAAGGGATACGTGGTATCTGAACCAGTACCGACCACACGGTCGTTGACGTCATCCCAGCCCGAGGGCTCTGGTGAGGCGGCCCCGGCCATGGAAGTCATGGCCGTTCCTGATAACAGGGTTCCTGCTACGAGAGCAGCCCCAATGAGTGATTTCAGTTTCATAATCAATTCTCCTTAGAAGTTGTTAAAGAAATCTCAGACCGAGACGGTCTGACGACGGATGAGGAAGAAGCCACCGAGGGCAGCGAGCGTGCCAAGAACTGGCAACAAGATGGTGAGAGGTGCTTCTGGAACGTCACCGCTTGATACGGAGAAGGTGAAGGCTGTCTCGGAATCGCTGTCCATGTTCAAGACAGAGTTGTCAGTAACACGGACATAGCAGGTGGTGTACTTGGTTACTCCAGCAGGAGCTTGATCGCCGGCTGCAAAGCAACCCCAGGATTCACCAGCTGGATCTTGGCCACGGAAGACCTCGAGCACTGAGCTGTTTGCACCAGCGGCATTGCCGTTGGGAGTGATGCCTGAGTAAGCGCCACAGTCAGCAGAAACATCAAAGGTTGCGTCGGTGATTGACTTCTTGCAGATGTCAACGAATACGAGGGTGTTTGCTGCCAATCCAGTCCAGCTAGCGGTCACGTTGGCCGTTGTCTGATCAGGGGTAACGGTAACGGGGTTTGGGGTCACGGTCACTGTTGAGGCTCCGGCTGGGGCTGCCATAGAAGCAACTCCAAGCACAAGGGCCAAACCAGCTAGTGACTTTACAATTAAGCGAGGTTTCACTTGGTACGCCTTTCAATCAAATTGACTCTCCACAGCAGAGTGCCAAGAGTGACTATGCATGGAGAAATACCCAAGATCAAGACCTACGCATGAGTGTTTGTTACTTGTTCCCTAGTCGTTCACTTGCCCACGAAGGCGCGCTGAAATCATAATAAGAATCAAACACCAGATGTCCCCAAAGTAAACAATAGATAGATTTAGATCTAACTATTTATCCTGCTAGTAGGTAGTCGGAACCACCATCGAGATGTTGAAGAGCAGCACAATCACTCCTAAAGCGACTGAACTACCAGCAACCAACAGCACGGCTCCCCAGCCGTACTTCTTTTTCAGGTCAAAACCCACCAGGATCCCTACGGCGATCAGCCCGATTCCAGTGAGCAGCAGGACCGCTCCGCCAAGTCCACGAACGTCATAGGTCTGAATTGGTGCGCCCTCTTCCTCTGCACTTGCAGCAGGCGAGGCCTCCTTTATTGCTCCGTCCTTACCTGCTGTCTCACCGGGATTCTCATTCGTAACCGACAAATCGTCGGCGGCAGCAGTAACCACTACTCGCGAGCCATCTAGCGGGCCGCCGGCACTCGAAACCAGGGTCAGCCGATTTGGCCCTTCGAATTCCAAGTACTTGACCTGATCGCTTCCTACGGTGCGAACCTTGGCCACCTTATACACGGTGACATCTCCCGATCTACTCCGAAGATAGATCGAGTTTCCACCCTTCAGATCGTTCAATTGGCCAAACGGCCCACCAAAACGAGTCTTATGCCCTTGGATAACTGTGTTGCCAGAATCTCCTGGCTGTACTGAATCCAAACGGCGACCGGGGCCACCCCGTAATTCACTTGCCGAGGCCCCCTCAACAACGACCTCATTTACTCCTAGCGCCGGTATCTGCAATACAAATGCGGCATCGCCAACTGCGAGTTCCTCGGTGGGGATCGCAAACTCGGCAGACAGATGCCGTTGGTGCTCGGCATGTACCGCTGCTCCAATCACTGCATCTGATGCGACTAAAAGAATCAACGAGACAATGACTGCCAGAATGATTCTGCGCCTTTTTAGCGAGGCCCCAGGGTCCGTGACCTCATCCTCCTGATCGGAGTCAAGGGTCGACTCTTCTACAGAACTTGGTTCCGTTTCATCTGGATCTGGCCGCAGGTCAATGACGTCAGTCATGCAGAAATCAGTCCCGATCGTCTCATCAACGCACGGACGCCCAGGAACATCAGCCCACCGAGTGCAAGCGTTG
>CAMDLX010000054.1 GCA_945901935.1 Bifidobacterium breve
ACTATGGCGGCGATGCCAATCCTCAAGCCCCTCGATACCGAGGCTGGCCTTATTCGGCTAGTCGTGAGCACCTATCAGGCAGTTTCGGGCGGTGGACTAGCAGGAGTCGAGGAACTAGCCAGTCAAATCGCAGCTGGTAGCGACCGGGCAAGCGAACTTACCTACGACGGCCAAGCCATAAAGTTTCCAGCTGCTGTGAAGTTCTCGCGCACCATTGGATTCAACGTGGTTCCCTTGGCCGGTTCAGTGGTCGAGGATGGATCCGAAGAAACCGACGAGGAACAGAAGCTTCGCAACGAAAGCCGCAAGATTCTTGATCTTCCAGAGCTTCGGGTCTCGGGAACCTGCGTTCGCGTCCCCGTGTTTACTGGTCACTCCTTGTCGATCAACGCCGAGTTCGATCGGCCAATCAGCGCGGAGCGTGCTCGTGAGGTGCTTGGCAGTGCCCCCGGTGTGGTGTTGAGCGAAGTGCCAAACCCACTCGAGGCTGCCGGTGCCGACCCGTCCTTTGTAGGGCGGGTCCGCAAGGATTCCTCAGTGGAAAACGGTTTGGCACTCTTTGTCTCGAACGACAACCTGCGCAAAGGCGCAGCGCTGAACACCATCCAGATTGCTGAGTTGCTGAGTTAGCTCAAGCCGGAGGGTTTGTCACGTAACGGTCGGCCGCCTCGGCTAGCGAGATGCCCATCTGGTTGGCCAGTGAAGCTACCCAAGCAATGACATCACCGAACTCATGCAGCTGCTGCTCGGGTGTGCCCTTGCGAACCGCCTGAGCAAGTTCGCCGACCTCTTCGCATAGCCAAGCAACCGTTGCGGGTATTCCTCGCTCTTGGTCTGCTTGGCCGTAGAGCTCCTGCATCAACTCTTGAAACGCCGAGATTTCCATGCCGAGACGTTATCCCGGCTCGAGATCCAACGAATTCAGGAGCGCATAAAGACTTGCACGGTGAAGACAGTTCGCTGGCCGTTACAAGTTCCCCAGACAGCGCCAGCCCCCATTGAGGTGAAGCTTGGGTCCACAATGTTGGCACGGTGACCGGGAGAGTTGAGGTAAGCGGTGTGAACCTGCTCGATGTTGCCGCCTCTGCCGACGTTCTCACCCAGCTTGCGCCATTCTGGCGGGGCGCCATCAGAGAGCGTGGAGTGACGAATATTGCATTCATCCCGCAGTTGCACAGCCCAAGCATCTGCCTTCATACTCAACGTGACATGTTCGGCGAGCGCCGGCAGACCGTTTTGAGCTCGGGTCCAGTTCACTGCGCCGATCACGGCAAGGCGATCTGACTCGGTTGATTCACAAGAAGAAAGTGTGACTGCGCCAAAGGCCAGAGCAAGAAGGGCCATGATGAACCGAAAGGTGGTTCCTCGAGAAACTCGAGATCCTCTGGGAGTTGTGGGGGCGGGGGTGCCGATCATGAATTAGTTGTCGACCCCCTCAGGCCCGACCTTGACATTCTTTTTGAATTTGTGACGAACATCGCATCCCGGCGTCGAGATCTGCCCAAAACCAAAGATCACCTGACCCCGAAAGGCCAGGTGATCTAGGTTGGTCGGGTGAGGGAGATTTGAACTCCCGACCTCCTCGTCCCGAACGAGGCGCGCTACCAAGCTGCGCTACCACCCGGATTGCGTTGTGATCGTAGTTCTCAGGAGGCTTCGACGGTAACGGGGGCTGCTTCTTCGGCTTCTTCTACACCCTCGGTATAGGTGCCACCCGCCAGAACCTGTTGCACAGCCTTGCGTACACGTAGCGAGTTCAGGGGCTTCACGAGCCACCCGTCCGCACCTGAGCGCCCAGCAATAAAGACGTCTGCCTGTCGGTCAAGCAGGATGAGAATGTTCTGGGGGTCAATACGACCGAAGCTCTCTTCGTTTCGCAAACCCATACAGGTTGCGACTCCACCCATGTTGCCAATTTGCAAGTCCAAGATGACCAGAGTCGGTGCTAATGCTCGAACAGCCGCAAGGACTTCTCGGCCTGCGCCAACGCGCTCGACCTGAGTAGTGGAGTCTGCGAGGGCGGCGTCGATCCCGTTGAAGACCTCGTCGGCATCCGTCGCTACCAGAATGAGTTGAGGAGTTGAAGTGCTCACGGTTCCGAGGTTACATCGGTGTCGAACATTGCTTGGCCCAGCATCTGCAGTGTGGCCATGTTGCTGACCTCAAACGCCTGAACTGGTACCTGCACTACTGGTGCCGGCGCGAGTTCCTGAGCGAGACCTAACAAATGTTTCTGTTCACCTCTTGCTAGGTGCTGCGCCTCAGCTAGACACTGGTACTGCTCGCCAAGGGGAGTCCCTGCGTAGCGTTCAGCAAGGTCTTCGGGGCTGTGGTTATCACCAAAGCTTGGTTGCATTCGATTGATAATGAGCGCCCGAACGGTGATTTTCAGCTCTCTGAGTCGAGCAGCAAAAAACTGTGCCTCGGCCATGGTGTCGGCATGCGGTGAAGCAATCAGAATGAATGCAGTATCGGGCTGCGAGAGGAGGGAGTCAACCTCTGCTGCACGCTCTTTGAAGCCCTGTTCCATGCCCTCAAATGCACCAAAGAACGCTATGGCATCCGCAATGACCTCTGTCCCGACCACCTTTGAGATTGATCTCAGCAGAGTTTGGGCTGCAACATTGACTGCCTTAACGATGCCGCGAGTTGGCAGCATCAGCACCTTGTAGATCCGGTGGTCCAGGAATTTTGCAAGGCGTCTGGGGGCTTCGAGGAAGTCCAGAGCGTTTCGAGTGGGCGGAGTGTCGACTACAACGAGGTCGTAGTCCGACTCAATAGCAAGCTCGTAGAGCTTTTCCGAAGCCATGTATTCCTGCGTGCCCGACAACGAAGTCGAGATGTTGCGATAGAAGCTGTTTTCCAGAATCTGTTCGGTCTGGTTTGAATCCGCTGCGTACCTGCGCACGAGCCCATCAAAGGTTGCCTTCGTGTCGAGCATCATGGCCCACATCTCGCCGGACCCCTCTGGCAATCCCGGGATCTGAGCAGGCTCGTTGGTCAGGCCGTCGAGACCAAGAGCATCAGCTAGGCGCCGGGCCGGATCGATGGTCACGACGACTGTCTTGCGGCCCTGCAGCGCAGCGTGCAGCGCAATGACAGCAGCGGTGGTGGTCTTGCCCACCCCACCAGACCCACAACACACAATCACATGACTTTGCGCTACCACCGACTCAAGCGACATCTGAATCAGCTCCGACTTGGATCAGGTAGGTCGCGAATCTTTGCGAGCAGGCCGTTGGAGAGTTGAGCCAGTCCATCGGGGCCGAGTTCAGATGTGAACACATACGGAAGGAGCAACTGAGGCAGAGGAAGCTCCTGAGCCATGCGATCAAGCTGGGCTCGCTGCAAAGCAGTTCGTTGCAATCGGAAGAGCGCTGCATCTGCGAGATTTTGGGCTTCTGATGGCTGCAGCTCGACTCCAGCCTGGGCTGCTGCTTCGAGTGGATTCGCTTGCAGGCCAGGTAGCTCGGGAAGAACCCCATTGACGACCACGGGTCCAAGGCTCACGCCTACCTCGTCTTCCAAGCTGTAGGCAGTTTCGATGAGTTCATTTACCGGCGTTTCCTCGGGGGAGGTAACTAACAACACTCGACACCTTGTGGGGTCATTGAGTAACGCCAAAACATCCTTTGCCTGGGAGTTGATTGGCCCGACCTTGACTGCGTCCTCAAGGCCGCTAGCTGATCGAAGAAAAGTAATTGCATGGCCAGCGGCGGGAGCGTCAACGATGATCAGGTCAAACTCACGAGATCGCTCAAGCTGTTTGATCTTCCCGAGGACCAAAATATCGCTGATGCCTGGAACTGCGGTTGCGACAACATCGAGTGCCCCCGTAGAGACGAGTCGGCCGGAGATGCGCTTCAGGCCGTGATCCTTGAGGTAGTCCAACAGGGCATCTTCTGGCAGAACCGTACGGGCCCTGACCTCGCCTACACCTAGGCTTGGCTCGACCAACTGGATTTCGCTGTAGCTGAATTGTGCCGAGTTGAACAGTGAGGCGAGTCCGCTCTTGCCTTCAACTTCAACAATAAGCGTGCGTAATCCAACAGATGAAGAAGCCATCGCTAGGGCAGCGGAGACGGCCGTTTTGCCGACACCGCCTTTCCCGGCGACGATGATTACACCTGATGTAGTCAAAAACTGCTTAGGATCCACGATTTCCGTTCGGAGTTCGCACTGTGTTCACACTACCTAGACCTACTCGGCGACTTGCTATCACCTTGGTGCTGATTGGTGGCATTGCCGCGTTGGCCGCTTCATTGGCGCCTGCAGTTTCTGCTCAAGGCAGCTGTGGAAAGTCAGGCTGCGTTGACGTGGTGGCCGTTGATGGCCTGATCGATGAGATCGAAGCGAACTTCATGATCGACAGCATTGAGCGAGCGAATGCCGCCGGAGACGTGGTGGGTGTGGTGCTGCAATTCGACAGTGCCGGCTCCGCCGTTTCGGATACCCGTCTAGATCAGGTTGCCGCTGCCATCCAAGGCTCAGGAATTCCAGTTTCGATCTGGATCGGTGCATCTGGTTCGTACGCATTGGGTGGCGCGGCCGAGTTAGCTCAAGTTGCTGACTCCTCTGGGATTACCCCTGGTTCAAAGATCGGTGATGTTGGTTCGCAGCGACTCGATGAGCAGCAGTTTGGCGACCTATTTGCCGGTCGAGCAGCCGCTGGCCTGACGCGAACATTTTCTGGTGAGGCGGCGGTGAAGGCGGGCTTGGTTGATCGCTTTGACCCAACCTTGGTGGATCATGTGGGAAACCTTGACTCTGTAGAGACCAAAGTGGTCAAGGTGGATGGTCGTGAGCAGAAGCAACCCGTGCAACGAGTTCGACTATCGAAGCTTCCGCTTCAGGTGCAACTGATGCACACTGCAGCGAGCCCCTCGGTTGCCTATCTGTTGTTGGTCATCGGACTGGGACTGCTGTTGTTTGAGTTCTTTACTGCTGGTGTTGGGGTGGCCGGCGTGATCGGCGCTGTGTTCGTGTTGCTCGGAGGCTTTGGGGTTGCGGAGCTGCCGTTTACCCCTTGGGCCCTGGCCCTGTTGTTGTTCTCGTTCTTCGGGTTCGCCATTGATATGCAAACTGGCGTTCCGCGACTCTGGACGATTATTTCGATGGTGGCCTTCAGCGTTGGATCGGTGTTCTTATTTGTCGAGTTCCGACCCACCTGGATTGCCCTGCTCGCTGGAATCGCCGGAATGGGAGTAGTGGTGTTTTCTGGGATGCCGGCAATGATTCGCACACGGTTCGCTACTCCAACTATTGGTCGGGAGTGGATGATTGGTGAGCTTGGCCAAGCGAGTAGTGAAATCAATCCAGAGGGCATGGTGCTTATTCGAGGAGCGCAGTGGCGAGCACGAACGAATCGTGCAACACCGGTCTTGGTGGGTGACAGTATCCGGGTGGTCGAGATCGATGGGCTCGTTCTTGGGGTTGAACCCGAGGAGGGTGGCGCCATGGATTATCGCGAGATGCGGTCGGATCGAAAGGGTGAACCTGAACCTGAAGCTGACCCTGACGCAGAATCACAGGTCGAGGGACCCGCAAAATAATTCAGATTTCCCCTTGTTCTTGGTACAAGTACTGATTTATGGTCATTGGCACTGAAGCGAGGGGGTTCGTACCAGTGAGTGCACAACAGTGTTCAAGTGCATGGCAAGCCAAAGCAGCATGCCGTGGTCCGCAATCAGCAGTTTTCTTTCCACCACCGCAATTTGAGCGGAAGGCGGATCGGATTGAGCGCGAGCGTCGCGCCAAAGCAATTTGTGCCGGATGTTCGGTAGAGACTGACTGTTTGGCCTATTCAATCCAGATCGGTGAGTCCCACGGTATTTGGGGCGGTCTGAACGAAAGCGAGCGCAGGTCGCTCGAGAGTCAGCGCAGCTAAATCCAAAGCATCTAGAATCTACGAAGTGATGGGCCAGTCTGACCCCAACGGGGTTGAAGTTCGTGATGCGGCCACGGTGATGTTGCTGCGCGACGGGCCGGATGGAGTTGAGGTCTGCATGTTGCAGCGCAACTTGCAGTCGGACTATGTCGGCGGCGCGTATGTCTTTCCCGGTGGGGGTGTTGACCCGCAAGATGCCGGCGACGACCTAGCCGGCATGTTTCTTGGTCGGACCGACGAAGAGGCCTCTCGTCTCTTGGATGTTGACCAAGGGGGGTTGGCTTTTTGGGTTGCAGCTATTCGTGAATCCTTCGAGGAGGCTGGGCTGCTCCTAGCCGAAACGATGGTCGGGGAGAGGATCTCGTTTGCGGATCCACAGGTAGCGGCCCGGTTTGAAGTCCATCGTCGTGATGTCGACAGCGGGCGCCGCAGGCTGGCTGAGATTTGTCTTGAGGAGCAACTTCGACTTGAAGTTGGCAATATCCACTATTTTTCTCGGTGGGTGACCCCACTCGGCGCTCCCCGGCGCTACGACACGCGGTTCTTTGTGGCGGCCGCACCTGAGGGACAAGTGGCTCTTCATGATGATGCCGAGGTAATAGCCACGCGATGGTTGACCCCAGCGACGGCTCTTGCAGACCAAGAAGCTGCGCGCATCACAATGATCTTTCCAACGATTCGGACCATGATCGAATTAGCCAAGTTTGATTCCGCTGCTCAAGTTCTTGAACACGCGGCCATGCAAACGGTGATTACACCGATGCTGCCCTTCATGAAAGATTTTGGTGCAGGCCTTCGCATCGTGTTGCCGGGAACGACGGAGCATCCCAGCGGAATCTATGACGCTATGACGGCACAGCCCGTAGCTGATTAGTTGGGCAAGGGCCCAGCACGTTGCTTGCCGTGGCGTTGTGACCAGAACCTTTGGCCCGTGGGAGATGTCCACCAGAACCATTGATCATCGGTGACCTGCATGTTCCACCCGTTGCGATGAGTGACCATGTGGTGATAGCGGCAGAGTGAGGCCAGGTTTGAGGGCTCTGTGCTGCCACCGTGCTGCCAGTGTTGGACGTGATGAGCATCAGTCCATGCCGGGCGGTGTGTGCAACCGGGCCACACACAGCCACCGTCGCGGTGAGCAATTGCACGCCTTTGTGCTCTGTTAGCAAGCCGCTGATCTCGTCCAAGTGCAATCACGATCCCATGAACCGCAGTGACCACAGCCCGAAATACTGGATCGCAGAGCAGTGTGGATTGATCGGTATTGCCGATTGGCAGACCTTCTGAATCGGTGACTGTTTGAGCATCCTGTGCCTGAACAACGAGTGAGAGTTCGGTAACTGGTGCTTGGGTACATCCGAGGTCAGTAGATCCCGACTCTCTGATGAGCTCCCACAGTGCGAGCGCCCGCAGGGTTGACCTGTGCGGAACGGTCAAGTCTGGAGTGAGTTCCTGATCGGCCTGCATGCGTTTGAATATCTGATCGGCACGAGTGTTGATTGCATGTTCCACACTGAGCCCAAATTGCCCGCAGAGTTGCCCGTTGAGTTGCAGCGTGTTCTCTAAGCCGCGGCTCATAGACAATTTGTTGTCGGATACGCAGTCGCCTGGTGTGTGGCCGCCGTCAGCATCTAGAAGCTCGGCTAGGCCGGCGACCTCTTTGCGCCAGCGATCAAACGTGGAGTGCTGTGCGGCCTGAATCAGGTCGGGTACTACTGCAGCAAATGATTCTGAAATGCGTGGGTTGCATGCCTCGGCCAAGACTTTGGCATGTTCATAGCTGATGAGCCCCTCGGCTAGAGCTGAGTCTGCCTGAGGCAGGGTGGTGCGAAGTTTTGTTGCGACTCTAACTCGGGCCTTGGTCTGACCAACGGGAAGCTTGGCAAGATGCGCAAGCCACGGGCCGGTGCGCATGCCGTCAACGGAGTCGGTACTGCCACGCGACTCGAGCTCAGCTAGGACACGACAGGAGAAGGAGTCGAGAATGCGTCGTACTACCTCTGTTTGGGGTGCGAGTGTGAGCAGTTCTTCTTCGGTGGCATCGGAGGAATCCCAGACGGCAAAGCTGCGAAGAGCTGTAAGGAGTGGATCGAGATCTATCACGCTGCTACTGGCCTGGTCTGCCGCCGTGATCTCTGGATCGAACATATGTACGACTCTAGGTTGGGGGTGTGACAGCGAGATTCTGCTTCATCTAGGGATTACTAATCGCACTGAGCAAGCAGATTTGTTGCTTCTCTCAAGGTCGCGGAGTTTGCTCAATCGCTTCTACAACAGCTTGATACGCGGCCTTCGGGTTGTAGGCGGTATCGAGCAGCAGAGGTTTGCTTGGATTCGAGAAGAATGCCGAAAGTAGCGGGTTATTCTCTCGCTGGCCGGCGCTGTCTAGGGTCGTGAATGCATCAGTAACACCCCAGGTTGTTATCTCTGAACAACCAGCGATTAAGCACTCGCGTACGACCTGTCGGTAGGTGTCCACTTGAGCTTGCTCACCCCGCAGTGGCCCCAGAGGAACGTCGAGTTCGGTGATTGCAACTTCCACCCCAAGACTCCTGAGTCGCGATACAAGTCCGCTGATTGAGCCTGCTGCGGGGGCTTCGGGTGTCAGGGTGAGGTGGGTCTGTAAACCAACTCCGTGGATGGGCACACCCCGGTTACGCAGCGAAGAAACAAGGCTCAAGATGGCGTTAGCTTTGTCAGGGAACAGTTCGGTGAAGACCTCATTGAGCCACAGCGAGGCATCCGGGTCTGCGGCATGGGCTGCTGCAAACAGATCGGCGATGTAATCCGGGCCCATTCGGTCATACACGGATGGGGCTCGCTCCCCGTTGTAGTAAACAAACGCCTCATTCACGACATCCCAACGGTCGATGCGACCTCGGTATCTACCGACAGTTTCGGCGACTCCGTCAAGGACGTAGGTTCTAAAGGCCTCAGGGTCGGTGACTCCGCGGAGCCAAGGTGGCAGACCGTTTTGATCGCCAGATTCGTTTACCCAAGCCAAGGTATGACCTCGAACGCCAAGGTTATTTGCCTCTGCGAACTCAACTATTGAGTCAGCTGGACCCCAGTTCCACTCAGTAGGAGACGGGCGAAGGACCGACCACTTGAGCTCATTCCCGGGCGTCACGGAGGTGAAGTTGCGAACAACAGCCTCAGCGTATGCAGGGTTTGTGGCCAGACGGCCAGCGTTGACCTCGGCGCCCATGTATATCCCGCGAGCACGCGCGGCAGCCGCCAGCGGGCATACGGGTTCGTTGCATGGTGGCGGCGGTGTGGGCGGTGCTTGCGGGGCAGGTACACATGAGACGCTCGCTGATGCGAAGACGAACACCGCAGCTAGGCCCCACAGCTTGGTCCGTTTATGGTTCGTTCCACCCGAAAACCTGCTGATCATCTGATTCATAGCTTCCCCCATCGGTCACGCGGTGCCCACCACCGGAAACAGTCGAAACTTCTCCGACCTTAGTCTTCTGCACAACTTGGACCCTGTCAATGGCTTGCAGCTTGAGGGTTAGTCGGGTGGGGCTATCGAGGCGAACGCTCGGGCTCGGTCGATTGCTGCAAGGCGTTCGGAGTCATCAAGGGCACCGACAAGGATGTAGGTGTCGGTGAACTCAGGCAGGAGTTCGCCATTCTCGATCATCCATGGCAGGGCCAGTCGCCTTGGAACTCTCACTATCTCGGTCTGCACATAGGTGCCAAAGGCCTTGTCCCAGATCAGGGTACTGACACCGTGATTCTTCATTGGCTGGCCAAAGTGATGCTGGAAATGATTCTGTCGGACCCAACGCTGATAGCGGTTTTTGGGCGCTCGGCGATGAGCCACGGCATGTTGATACTCATAGAAGAAGTATCCGCATGCCCAGCCCAAGGCCAAGGCGATTCCGGCGACAGGCCCGACAAGAATCCAGCCAATAGGCATCCAAAGAACTGCACCCACGAGCAGCATGCCGATCCAGCTCAGAATATGAGTGACCGAAAATGACCAGGTCGAGCGCACGTGATGCTCAAGGTGCTCGCGGCTCATCATGCCCTTGCCTTTGAGTTCATGCATGGCAAAACGGTGCAACAGGTATTCGGCAAAACTCCACAAGAACGCACCCAGAATGAATGCCGCTGCGGCTAGCAGAACAGTGAGCAGGATGGTCATGGCTGCCTGCCCATTGATTGGCCCAGTGATTGGCCCAGTGAGCGAGCAAGAGCGGAGTCCTTTGGGGATGCGCCCCAGCCCTGAAGCAGACCCTGAGTCAGTACTTCACCTAGGGCTGCGCCGGTGGTTGGTAGTCCCGTGCTCAGCCTGTCTGCCATGAGCGCCCCGTTGAGTCCGAGCACCCAGGCGAAGGTCCGTACTAGGGATCCTTCTAGCGACTCTTCGAGCGGGTTCGATGTAGGCGGCTGCGGATGTAGGGCTCCGCTCGTGATTGCAGCGGCAAGTAAGCGTCGAGGTACATCCAACACGAGCATGGCTACTGGTACGACTCCGGCAGCGTCAGCGGTGTTTTCTGCTCCAGCATTTACGAGCAGTTGCTGCTGCAGCCGAAATTCCCTGGGGTGGGTTTGCGGAGCAGATAAGAAGAGATCTGAAAAGGCCCAGAGCATCGCAAGCGAAGCCACCTGATCGGTGGGCATGGGTGTGGCCCTGCGAAGGGCTGCCTGCCACTGGGCCAGACGCTGTTCGGCTAGATCATGCAGAACCAACAGTGCTCGTTGCTGTAAGGCTGCGAGCAGAGCGCTTCTTGAAGCGAAGTAGGTATAGAGCGAAGCCGTTGCGTAATCAGCAGCCTGTGCAAGTGCTGCCATGGTCAGACCGTCGACGCCAGCGTCCTCGACGATGTCTGCTGCCAAGTCCAAAAGATGTTCGCGGCGGGCATCACGCTTACGGGTGCGGCGATCGGGGGATGACTGCTGGATGAGCGTTGGAGCTAGGTCATCGTTTTCCGAAGGCACATCGGAAAACGTAGCCAAATCGGGGGTGACGTGCAAGGTTGCCGAGAGCACCTGCTCGGTCTTGGTCTTTCAGTCAATAATCGACCAGTCAACGCCGGTCTCTGTGTCACGTACCTCAATGCCAGCGGCGGCAAGTGTTGCGAGCTGTTCGCATCTAGATTGAAATGATGCCCCCTTTGCAGTGCCTCCGTGTAGCAGCGCTTTGCGCAATTGCGAGTCTTGTTGTTATGTCTTGCAGCAGTGATGCATCCTCTGACTCCGCATCTCAGGCTGCTAATAAAGCAGGCGAGGCGGCCCAATTCTCGCCCGAGGAACTCGTGGTGGTCACTACGGTGGCGCCGATCACCTCAATCGCTGCAAGCATCATCGGGGATCGAGCCCAGATTGTTGGCATCGTGCCAGAAGGGACGAACTCACACACGTTTGAGCCTCCGCCATCGGCAGCTGAAGTGCTGAGTACCGCCGACGTGTTATTCATCAACGGTCTCCAGTTGGAAGAACCAACCAAAAACCTTGCCGAGGCGAACCTCGGCGAAGGGGTGCCGCTTGTCGAACTCGGTGACGAAACACTTAGCCCGGAGCAGTACAAGTACGACTTCTCGTTTCCAGAGTCTGAAGGCAAACCCAACCCACACCTCTGGACCGATCCGAAGTTGGTCAAAGTTTATGCCGGTCTGATTCGCGACACGATGATTGAAGTCGACCCCGCCGGTGAATCCGAGTACAACACCAACTTCGAGGCGTTCGTAGATCTCGTTGATGAATTCGACGCAAAGGCTGTCGAGGCCTTCGCTACGATTCCTGCCGCGAAACGCAAGCTGGTCACCTACCACGATGCCTATGCCTACTTTGCCGACTCGTACGACTTCGATGTTGTCGGTGCCGTACAGCCCGCAGACTTTGGCGAGCCCACGGCTTCGGATGTGATCAAGCTTGTCGAACAGATTCGAAAAGAGAATGTTCCTGCGGTGTTTGGCTCGGAGGTGTTTCCATCTCCGGTACTTGAACAGATCGCCAGGGAGACCGGTGCAGAGTACGTCGATGACCTCCGTGACGACGATCTGCCTGGTGAGCCTGGCGAAGCTGATCACTCGTGGGTTGGTTTAATGAAGTTCAATTTCATCACCATGACCGAAGCTTTAGGTGGTAATCCAATCGCGCTCACCAACTTTGACGTCCGCAATACCGCACCCGATTCCTCCTCGTACCCGCAATGAACGAGGTATTTATTCAGGCAACGAGCCTGACCGTCACCTATGGATCAGAACCGGTGCTCCGCGAGGTCGACCTTGAGGTCGCTGAAGGCGATCTGCTCGGCATCGTCGGTCCGTCCGGATCAGGTAAGTCCACGCTGTTAAAGGCCTTGTTGGGCAGCGTTGCGCCCCTTTCGGGACAGGTTGAGCGGCGTGCAGGTCTCACTGTTGGGCTCGTTCCGCAGGTGGAACACATTGACTGGAGCTTTCCCGTGACAGTTGCCGAGTGCGTGGGTATGGCTCGCGCGCGCGGATGGCGTACTCCTTGGATAACGAGGTCTGAACGGGCCGAGATTTGTGAGATAACGGAACGACTAGGCCTTGGCGGGTTGGAGGGGCGGCATATTCGCGACCTGTCTGGTGGCCAACAGCAGCGCGTGTTCCTAGCTCGTGCTTTGTTCACCGACGCAAAGGTGATCTTCCTTGATGAACCAACATCCGGACTCGACGTCCGCACGCGTCACGAAGTCCTGCACCTGCTCGGTGAACTGAACGAGCAGGGTCTGACCATCGTGCTCACAACGCACGACCTCAACGGCATCGCTGCTCACCTTCCACGAATCGTGTGCCTCAACACAACGGTCATCGGAGAGGGTTCACCCAACGAGGTCTTGATTCCTGATGTTCTTGAGCGCACCTATGGATCGCCGATGCGCGTACTCGAACATGGCGGTATGCGCGTGGTAGTCGATTCGCCGCTGTTTTTGCTTGACGAAAAGAGCGCGTGATGAGTGGCGGCGCTGTCCTGGCGATTGATTTTCTGAAGCCGTTCGAGTTCGAGTTCTTCCGCAACGGGATCATCGTGGCCACTCTGGCCGGCGCGTTATGCGGAGTTGTTGGTAGCTACGTGGTGTTGCGCAACATGAGTTACATCGGCCACGGACTCTCTCATGCGATCTTTGGGGGCTACGCAGTAGCGGGGCTACTAGGTATCAACTTGTTCCTCGGCGCAGGAGCCTGGGGTTTACTCGCTGCCCTTACGATCGGCGCGATCGTGCGCAGCCGACCAATCGGTTCGGATGCTGCGATTGGCGTGGTTACTACCGCTGCGTTTGCGTTCGGTCTTGTAATCGTGCAGATCTACGGTTCAAACGGGCCAAATGCCGATGCGTTGTTGTTCGGCAATGTGCTGGGCGTGACCTTGGCGGACGTCTGGTTGATCATCGGGGTGTCAATATGTGCACTGGCCTTTATCTTCCTCGGCTATCGGCAACTTTTATTTACTACCTTTGACGCCGAAGTAGCCAAGGCGACCGGGGTGAATACTGGCCTGATTGACGGCTTGCTCATGGTGCTGCTCTCGGCCACGGTCATCTCGACGATGAACGTCCTCGGAGTGACCCTGATAGCAGCCTCTCTGGTCGTTCCGGCTGTAGTCGCCCGCATGCTGACTGACAGTTTTCCTCGCATGCTGATACTGGCTGGAGTGATCGGTGCGGTGAGTGGCTTCGTTGGCATGAACGCTAGCTACCACCTTGATGTCGCTTCTGGACCGACCATCGTTTTGACGTCTGCAGTCTTCTTCATAGTTGCGTTCGCTGCTGGCGTGCCCTTGCGTCGCCGCATCGGTGTTGCTCACGGCGCACACTGAAACTGAGCGCCACACGGGCAGAAGTGAGACGGAATGCACGTGTAAAGTTGGCACATGCGATTGCAAGACGAGGCAGCGGCGCTGAAGGGCCAAAACAACGTCGATGACGCTGAGACGATGCTGCGAACCCACAACTGCAAGGCGACCGCACCACGAATAGCTGTACTGAGAGCGCTTCTGCGCCATGGAGGTGCACTCGACATAGCCTCACTCACCAAGCTTGCCCAGTCCGAGGTACCTGAGATTCACGAGGCAACCGTCTATCGAACCATCGGCACCTTGTCCGATCGGGGAATGGTTACGCATGTCCATGCCGGGCATGGCCCCTCACTCGTGCGATTAGGAGGCGATCACGGGCTAATCGCCTTATGTCGGACCTGCAATCGCGTCACAGAGTTGCCGACCGCAACAGTCGAACGGTTCATCCTCGAAGCGCAAGAAGCAATCGGGTTTACGCTCGAGCCAGGGCACTTCGCACTTGAGGGTGTGTGCGCCAACTGTGCCTAATGCAGGCCCGGTCCTATGTGCGGTGTAACTCAAGATGGCGGATCAAGATAGGTGGGCCGTGCCACGAGGAGACTGCTGAGAACCCCGTCGGCGAGTAGTTCAAGCAGTGCGACTCTGTTCTCGCTGAAGCCACCCGAGCGGATCGATGCCGCTAATTCACGCTCAGAACCAACGCCGAACTCTCTCAGAGAAGTCGCTCGGTGCTGATCTTGCTGCGGCCCGAGCACGAGTTCTCGCTCCACCATGGCGATCACGTTGCTTGCGACTCGCGCATGAAAAGACAGGCTGCCCTCAGTTGACGGCATGACCTGCTCAGTCAAGAACTCCCTGACGGCTTGTAGGAGTTCCTCAGCTGAGGGGCGACCATGCAGGCCCTCGATCGGGGCCTGAGTAGTACCTGGCTGACTCTGCTCAAGCTGACTCTGCTCAAGCTGACTCTGCTCAAGCTGAAGAGCTGCCTTGGCCAATGCTGATTTAGAGAGTGCTTCCGTTGTTGCGACTGGTTCTAGGAGGAGTAGCAGATCCCACTCTGTTTCGCAGACTCGCCTGCCAATAGCTGCGAGTTCAACCGAACGCAGCAGGCCGCTGAGGTGAGCGTGGGTTTGAGTCATGCAGATTGCGCCCCAGCGGAGCGTGCCAAAGACTTCCCACCAGTGCAGTTCGGCCAAGCTTACGGGTGCTCCTCCTGCAGCTTGATAAGCAGCAAGAAGATCCTCACGCGTCCCGAATCCACCTACTGGTTCCGCTGCACCGAATCGCCATGCCTTGACGCAGAGCCAACCAAGATCTTCTCTGGGGTCCCCAAGGTGGACAAGTTCCCAGTCAAGTACCGCCCGTAGGCCCTCTTCGCCCACGATGAAGTTGCCGAGGCGAAAGTCCCCATGAACAATTGCTGTGCTCAGGGTCTGGGGGCGGTTGCTTTCCAGCCAGCGAATCGCAAATTCGAAGGTCGGACTAGGCATGTCGAGCGCGTCGAGCGTGAGGCGAATTTGCTTGAGCGGGTCTGCGCTCTGCAAGGGAGCGACAACTTGAGGGTCGATTGCGTGAAGACCAGCGAGGAAGGTGCCGCAGTCCGCTGCTAGGGCTGATCGTGCATCCTGAAACTTCTCATCTCGAAGAATGCGCCGGGCAAGGGTGTCACCCTCGATTCGCTCCATGACTATCCCGGCCGATCCGAAGAGATCCGCTGAGTCGGAATCAAGAAGGACCTGTGGCACTGCTAGCCCCGCCTGAGCAGATGCCCGTAGGCAACGCGCCTCTGTCCCCATCGTTCCTGGCCAACCGGGGCGGGTTGGTGGATCACGACGCAACACCAACTGCCGAAGCGAACCGTCATCCTGGGTTGCATCGAAGCTCCAGGTTTCCCTGGAGGCACCTCCTAAAAGTCGACGCAGGTCCGAAATAGCAACCGCGCCCAAGCTTGGCTCGAGCGCAACACTGAGCGCTGCGGACAGGATCTCGATCTGCGAAGACACATCGGCAGACTACGAGGGTTTGGCTCTTGAATGCAGAAGACCGGCATCCCCTTGCGGCGGATACCGGCCCTCTGATTGCTGTGACAGGGGGCTGTGGACCCTGTCTGGAGTGAGATTTTTAGACGCTGAGGAGGTCTCGTGCCCCAGTATCTG
>CAMDLX010000055.1 GCA_945901935.1 Bifidobacterium breve
TGGCCAATAACTACCACTTTGTCTGTCATGCGCCCCATGAAACCCCTTGAATCTGTCTGTGCCGGCTTGTGCCGAAGCTGCTGATAGTCCAAGTTGCGACCGATATACCCTCCACGGTGACCGCTTGAACACGCAGAGTCATTATAGACAATTACCTACTGAACTCCGCTCATGTTTTGCTTGCAAATCGGCATACTAAGTGTTGTACTTCTGTGGCAGTTTGGTTCTGTGCGGGTTGCGGATCCCAACTCTGAGCAACTGGGGGCAGTTGAGTGAACGAAATTCTTACAAAATACAGGTTCGCACTACAGGCAACATTTGACTGCGGGGCATGGATGTTGGGCCTGTGGCTGGCCACCCTGCTTCGATATGAACTGCAATTTGGGGCAGTTGATCTGCTCGGGGTTCTTGCTTTGGGCTCCATTGCAATGGTTGCTCAGGTCGTGCTTGGACGCCTTGGTGGGCTCTATGTACACCGCTGGCGCTACGGCACCTTTGATGAGGTTGTGGGCACGCTCAAGGTCGTGGCAATGGTGACCGTCCTAGTGGCTGCTGCAGACGCATTCAGCCCTGGCGTTCGGCCCGTTCCAGTCAGCGCTGCGATCATGTCTGGGTTTGTGGCACTAGGCATCATGTGCATCGGCCGCTTGGTCTGGCGGCAGAAGCTTGAGAAGTGGACTCGGGCCGAGGGTGACGATCGTTTGCCAATTATTGTTATCGGTGCTGGTTCCGGCGGATTGCAGGTGATCACGGCGATGATCAAGGCTGGCCCATACCACCCAGTTGCAGTGATCGACGACAACCCCGATCTTCGTAATCTGCGAATCAAGGGAGTAAAGGTTGGTGGCGACCGATCGTCACTCGCTCAAATCGTTGAGCAAACTGGTGCCAAGCACATCATCATTGCGATTCCCTCTGCATCGGGCGAGTTCATCCGAGACGTTGCCAAGCGAGCCGATGAGCTCGAGCTTCGAACGCTGATCCTGCCTCCGGTTGACGAGATGTTTGGCATCGGCGTGAACCTGGGCGATATTCGCCCCCTGACCGAGGCCGATCTACTTGGTCGCCGTGAGCTTTCCCTTGATATTGAGTCAGTGGCGGGCTATCTCACCGGCAAGCGGGTTCTGGTCACTGGCGCCGGCGGTTCGATTGGCTCGGAATTGTGCCGTCAGATACACCGGTTCGCCCCCGAATCTCTCGTTATGTTGGATCGTGACGAGTCTGCACTGCAGGCCGTGCAGATCTCTATTGAAGGACGTGGCCTTCTTGACAGCCGAGACCTAGTTGTCTGCTGCATTCGTGACAGCGACCGACTTCGCCAAGTCTTTGAGGAGCATCGCCCAGAGGTTGTGTTCCATGCCGCAGCGCTCAAACACCTTCCTCTGCTCGAAATGCATGCCGAGGAGGGCTGGAAGACCAATGTTTGGGGTACACAAAACCTGCTTGAGCTTGCCGGTGAGTTCGGCGTAGACCGCTTCGTGAATATCTCTACTGACAAGGCAGCGGATGCCTCCTCGGTGCTCGGACAAACAAAACGCATAGCTGAGCAACTCACCTCGCATGCCGGACAAGAACATTCCGGTACCTATTTGAGCGTCCGATTCGGCAACGTCTTGGGAAGTCGCGGTTCAGTTCTTCCGCTCTTCCGTGAGCAGATTGCCCAAGGTGGTCCAATTACGGTGACCCACCCAGAGGTCACTCGATTCTTCATGACGATCCCCGAAGCCTGCGAACTAGTGATCCAAGCCGGTGCGCTCTCACATGACGGCGAAGTCCTTGTGCTTGATATGGGAGAGCCGGTCAAGATTGCCGACCTTGCTCGCCGTTTGATTGCTGAATGTGATCGCCAAGTTGAGATCGTGTACACCGGTCTGCGACCAGGTGAGAAGATGCACGAGGTTCTGTTCTCGCCTACGGAACTGCCTTCGGCCTCTGAGCACCCAATGATTCAGCGGGTTGAGGTGCCATCTATGAGCCCCACAGTTGCAGCTCTGAAGGATCCGTTCCTTGTTGACCCAGTGATTGATGTTCGCTCTAGCCGGTATAACTTCTCGAGCGATCCACGCTCTGGGACGGAAAAAGAGTCGGCTTAGTCTGATCGGTTTGGCCGCAAGGATCACCTGCCGAATCAGGCCGCAAAGATCATCTGTCCAATCAGGCTGCAGGGATCATCTGCCCAATTGGCACAGACAAGTCAGCCAGAGAAACTATTCGGCGAGGCTGTTGAACCATGCAATGGTCGCAGTGAGCCCGGTCCGCAGGTCCACGGGCTGAACGTCTGGGAAGAGCGCTCGCAGCCGATCGTTGGCAGCTTGGGAATGTGGCACGTCGCCTGCGCGTGTCTCGGTGAACTGCACTGCTAGCGGACGCTCGAGTAGTTCCTCGAGCAGCGCAATCACTTCTAGCAGCGTGGTTCGCGTTCCAAATGCCAGGTTTGTTGGCTCGGGACTCGAGACCCGTCGCAACACAGCATCGGTCAACACGCTGCAAACGGTGTCTACAAAAGTGAAGTCTCGGGACTGCGTGCCATCGCCGTGAACTACTAACGGTTCGCCGGCAAGTGCAGCGGCAACGAATGCCGGGACCACTGCGGCGTAGGCATGGCCAGCTGCCTGGAGTGGACCGAACACGTTAAAGAATCGAAAGGCCAAGGTGGGCATCTCGTAGCTGTGCTGCCAAGCGAGTGTGTACGACTCCGCAGCAAGCTTTGATGCCGCGTAAGGGCTCATTGGTCGAGCAGCTAAATCCTCGTGCTTGGGCAGAATTGGGTTTGCGCCGTACACCGAAGATGAGGAAGAAACAATCACTTGGCAGTTGCCGGCATGACGGGCAGCCTCAAGCACGTTCATGGTGCCGGTGGCGTTCGCCTCATGCGAGGGAACTGGTTGTGCAATGGAGCGAGGTACCGATGGTCGGGCGGCCAGGTGCACCACGGAATCAGCGCCGTTTACGCAGTCCTGCAGCGCCGCAACGTCCAAGATGCTGGCCTCGACGCGATCTACGGGCACCCCATCTAGGTTTGACCAAAATCCTGTCGAGACGTCGTCAAGGACAAGAACCTCGGTGACTTCCTCAGCTTGAACGAGTGCCCTGCAGAGGTTTGCACCAATAAATCCTGCGCCGCCGGTAACTACTACCTTCATGTCAGATCGATCCCCATTAGAGGCAAGGCTACAGGCGCTGGGGCCGAACTCATCGCATCGGCCAGAGGGGGATTTTTGTAAGCAGATGCGAATTCAGGCTCGAGAATTCCGCAGAAGGTGATGAGCCGTCCATGGTGAAACTTTGTTGTATCGCGCACCTTGGACGCAGAATCGGCAACAATTAATGACTACCAATCACACAGACGGCAGTGCAATGGGGGAATCATGGAGAATGACGTGCCTGAGGAATCTGAGCAGCCTGAAGAGCAAGCTGAGCAAGCCACCGAGCAGGCAGCCGCTATTGCTGAAGCCTCGAGTCCCGAGCAGACCGAGCAATCTGCTGAGCAGGCTGAGCGTTCCATGCGTGCGGCCCACCGGCCCAGCATGGCGGCCGCAGGACCATATGGACATCCGATCCACCCCATGTTGGTCACCATCCCAATTGGAGCTTTTGTTGCAACGCTTGCGTTTGACATTGCTTCTGTGACGATAGAAGGCCGAGCCTATGGCCGGCCGGCAGTATGGCTGTCTCTGATTGGTATCGTTGGCGGCCTCGTTGCTTCTTTGTTTGGACTCGTGGACTACCGCAGACTGACGAAGGGAACAAGGGCTCACGCAGTTGCGACACGTCACATGATTCTGATGGACGTGGTGCTGATCTGCTTCGTGGTTGGCTTCTTTGTGCGTCGTGCCGATTCTGATTATTACCTCTACGGAACCCCAAAAATTGCGCTGGCCTTGAGCGTTGTGGGCGTGGGGATCATGCTGATCGGAGGCTGGCTCGGCGGCAAGTTGGCTTACTCCTACGGAAGCCGAGTTGCTGACGAGTCAGATCAGATCAAGGCGCACTCGCTGAGTGCGCCATCTACTGATTGACTCATTTGTGAATCCGGTGAGTGCGGGACCCACCGTCACGTTCGTGGGTCACGATGCCAGTAGAACAGGCGCGCCTGTCATGCTGTATTCCTTCCTTCGCTGGTTGCAATCCGAGGGAATCCAAGGGGTGGAACTAGCGCTCCTAGCTGCCGGACCGCTCCTGAGCGAGTACCAAAAGGTGGCCCCAACACATGTGCTGACCTCGCGCCTAGTGCGCAGCAGCGAGCAGTTGGGCGCCGTGATGAACTCCCTTGGCCATCCCATTGCGGTGCCGAGTGCGATTCAAGGAATCGGCCTGCGGGGCATCGCTAGATCCGAGATTGTCATGGCAAACACATTTGCCTCGCTCAGTACTGCCAGATTGCTTGCAACGAGGTCAGGGCAAACCAGCAAGCCATCTGAGTTGGTATGTCATGTTCATGAACTCGACGGGGTAGCGGAGCGGGTCCTTCCTGCCTCACCCCCTATTCGAGAGCGACTGCTGAACTCCGTGGACCGATTCGCAGCAGCCAGCGAGGCCGTAGCTGAGATGTTGGTAGACCGCCTTGGTATCTCCTCCGGGCGGGTCACGGTGATCGAGGAGTTCATCGAGGCTCCCCGCCCCTCGAGTCGGGCTGTCTCTATGGCGCGGCAGCGCATGGTTGGTGATGCGAATCGACTCGTGATCTTGAACGTGGGTGCCATGAACCACAGAAAGGGCCCCGAGCGCTTTGTGGACTTGATGTCGACACTGGTTGCTCATCCAAGCTTGCCTGTTGGTGTCTGGTTGGGTGGCGAGCGGGGCAGTTCGGTGTGGCTTGAAATGGAACACAGCATCGCTGCCTCGGGTCTGAAGGACTGCGTTGTGTTGCTCGAGAGTCGCGAAGATTCAGCTAGCTATATCGCGGCAGCCGATCTGTTGGTTTCTACAGCGATTGAGGATCCCTACCCTTTGTCGGTCTTAGAGGCGGGTGCTGCAGGAAAGGCCGTTGTGAGCTTTGAATCAGGTGGAGTGATCGACATGCTGCGCGCCGTTGGGCAGGCAGAGTTACTGCTTCCGATTGGTGACACCCTTGGCATGAGTGCAGCAGTGGCTAGCCTTTTGGACAATCCCAGGAACCGGGAACTGATCGGTGCTCAACTCGCTGAGTGGGTCAACTCCACCCACTTGGTTGAGCACATTGCCCCCGCACTCTGGCAGGTAGTGAAGGGATGAGCGCTTCAGAGTCCACAGCTCAGGACCCTGTGATCTGGATTGCCGTTCATGACTTGTCTCGGACGGGAGTTCCAGTTCTGCTTGCTCGCTTGTTACAGGCCAGCCCTGCTCGGCAGCGAGAGGTTGTGCATCTTGTTGCCATGTATGGCGGCCCGCTATTGCGCGAGTTGCAGAGTTTGTGTGCCTCTGTGACCGTCCTTGAGCCCAGCGATCGCCGGTCCGCGTCCTCTGCTGCATCTCTGGGTTTGATCACTCTCGGTATGGGTCGCGCTGGCGAAGTCGTTCGACACAGCGCATGGAGAGCCAAGTTGGCTCGACGACCAAAGCCCGATGTGCTTCTGGTGCACGGGGCCGGAGCTTGGCCAGTAACGCAAGCAGTGAGCAGCAAACTACCGGTGGTGCTTCATCTTCATGAACTCGAAACAGCGCTTGACCGCTGCATTCCTAGGCCAGAACAAGCTGCGGCTTTTCAGCGTGCGCAGCAGGTGATGGTGGTCAGTGCGCCAGTGGCTGAGCTTGCCCGCAACCGCGGAGCCAACGCAGCGAAGATCCTGCTGGTGCCTGGGTGCGTGCGACTGCCCGCTGCCGATGAGGCAGAAACCAGTGAGCTCGAGAGCAATCTGCCCGAGAGCAATGTCACCGAGAGCAGTGCTCCTGAAACTGATTCAGTCCAGTGGGTTTTAGGAGCGGGCACGCCTGGTTGGCGTAAGGGAACGGACAGGCTCGCAGCAGTTGCGCATGCGCTTCAGCGAGTGAGCAGCCCTGCGCAGGTGGGGTGGGTGGGCGGTCGCCCTACTGGAGCAGATGCCACTGCGGTTGGTCGAACAGATCTGGTGAATTGGATTCCAGAATCGGCTGACCCATGGAAGTTGCTCTCGCATGCTGCAGTCTTTGTTCTGCCGAGTCGTGAGGACCCCCTTCCGTTGGTGGCCCTTGAGGCAGGCGTGTATCGCCGAGCAGTAGTTGCCATGCCTACGGGTGGACTTCCTGATCTGCTCGCTGACGGTCGAGGACTTGTTGGAAGCCACCAAGATGTCCGCTGGTTTGTCGCCGCAGTTGAGCAGGTGTTGGCCTCGAGGGCATTAGCTGAAGACCTTGGGCAGCGGTTGCATGAGTTCGTCCGAACTCATCATGATGTTGATGTGATCGCTCCCCGCTGGTTGCAGGCGGTGTCAGATACGGCCGGCAGGTGAAAGCAAAAGTCGTTGCAGCGGCGCGGCAAAATGCCCTCGGGTTGAACTTAAGACTGACAACGTATACTTGAGAATTCTGTAAGTTGCGATAGGGGCACGAGTGGCAACAGCAATAATGCGCGATCCGAGAGTTGCGGTGATTGGCTGCGGCCACTGGGGTAAAAACCTGGTCCGTACGTTCTCCGAACTTGGCGCTCTGGTGGCGATCGTAGATCCCGATGCCGAGAACGCTGCGGCCCTCTCGGCAAAGTATTCCGTGCCATACGGTTCGTTAGAGCAGATTCTGGCTGATCCAGAAATCGACGCCGTTGTGGTGGCTGCTCCGGCCAAAGACCACGCGGCGGTCACGCTGCAAGCTTTGGATGCAGGTAAGCATGTGTTTGTCGAGAAGCCTCTGGCCCTTGACCTTGATGATGCGCGGCGCGTGGTTGCTCGGGCCGATGAACTCAACCAGACGCTCATGGTGGGTCACCTGCTGCAGTATCACCCAGCGTTCTTGGCAGTTCGTCAACTAGTCAGCGACGGCGCCCTCGGAGAGCTGCGCTACCTCTACTCCAACCGCCTGAACTTGGGCCGTTTCCGCCGGGAAGAGAACATCCTCTGGAGCTTCGCCCCACATGACTTGTCAATGCTGCTGGCCCTGGCCGGTGAAAGCCCAGATCATGTGTCAGCTGTCGGCTCAACATTTCTCAGTGAGGATGTTCCTGACGTCACCACTACGCATATGACCTTTCCAAGTGGTCCTCGTGCACATGTTTTTGTTTCTTGGTTGCATCCCTTCAAGGAGCAACGCCTAGTAGTGGTTGGCTCCGATGCAATGGCGGTCTTTGATGACTTAGCTCCTTGGGATTCCAAACTCACCATCTTTGAACACGGCGTGACCTGGGATGGACTCACACCAGTACCAGTACGGGGTGAGCCCGTAGCTGTACCGCTTACAGAGTCTGAGCCTTTGAAACTGGAATGTGAACACTTCTTGCACTGTGTTCGTACCGGAGAGACCCCTCGCACCGATGGACACGAGGGTGTTCGCGTGCTTGATGTCTTAGCAACTGCGCAAGCTTCGCTTGCTGCGGACGCGCCCGTCATTGGCGCAGCCACGACCACTGCCAAGACCAGCAGCGAGGTGCACCCCGGGGTCTTCGTTCACGAGAGCGCTTATGTGGACGAGGGCGTGCAGATCGGAGCGGGAACCAAGGTTTGGCATTTCAGTCATGTGCTCTCGGGCAGCACCGTGGGCGAGGACTGCGCACTTGGCCAGAACGTTGTAATCGGCCCTGATGTCACCGTAGGTGATCGCTGCCGCATCCAAAACAACGTCAGTGTGTACGCCGGGGTCACACTTGAAGACGGCGTATTTTGCGGTCCTTCCTGCGTGTTCACCAATGTCTATAACCCTCGGGCTGAGGTGTCTCGTAAAGACGAGTTCATGACCACACTGGTTCGCACCGGTGCAACCATTGGGGCCAATGCAACCATCGTGTGTGGAACCGAGATTGGGGCGTATGCCTTTATCGGTGCCGGGTCCACGGTGACGAGCGATGTTGCTGCGCACGCATTAGTTGTGGGTTCCCCGGCTCGTCAGATTGGGTGGATGAGCCATGAGGGTGAACGTCTTGGTGAAGATCTGACCTGTCCAAGAACCGGCCAGAAATACCAAGAGATAGACGGAGTGTTATCGCTAGTGGATACCCCTGAGCAGTCCAACTCGGCAAAAATCGGATAACGGAGTTCAGATGCAGTTCATTGACCTTGCTGCGCAACAGGCGCGGCTACGAGAAGGAATTGATCAAGCAATCACTCGGGTTCTTGACCACGGTCGCTACATCATGGGCCCAGAGGTCGCAGAACTAGAAGCCGCCCTAGGCGAGTTCTGCGGTGCCGCACACGTGGTCTCTTGTGCAAGTGGAACCGACGCCCTGATGATGGCACTCATGGTGCATGGGGTGGGTCCGGGCGACGCAGTGTTTGTGCCGACATTTACATTTGCATCAACAGCTGAGGCCGTCGCTCTGTTGGGGGCGACCCCCGTGTTTGTTGATGTTGATGCACAGACCTTCAACCTTGATGTTGCCAAACTCGCTCAAGCCATAGCTAGTGTGCCGAACGGCCTGCGCCCCGTCGGCGTCATTCCAGTCGACCTGTTCGGATTACCAGCGGACTACGCATCTATCGATGAGGTTGTTGCTCCGCTCGGGATGTGGGTGATTGCCGATGCCGCACAAAGTTTTGGCGCTGCGAGAAACGGTGCCTCGGTTGGCTCGATGGCTTCGATGACGACCACCTCGTTCTTCCCTGCAAAGCCCTTGGGTTGCTACGGGGACGGAGGGGCAATCATTGCAACAGACCCTGCTCACGTCGAGATACTCAAGTCCATCAGAGTCCACGGTTCTGGGACCGAAAAATACGACAACGTTCGCATTGGTATAAACGGTCGGCTCGATACGATCCAAGCGGCCATCTTGTTGCAAAAACTGTCTGTGTTTGGTGACGAGATTCAGGCCCGCCAAGCAGTTGCAGATCGCTATGCGGATGGCCTTACTGCAGCTGTGGTTGTGCCGACTACCCCAGTCGGAGCTCGCTCGACTTGGGCTCAGTACACCATTCAAGTTGATGACCGGGCGGGCGTGATTGCCGCCCTTCAAGCTGATGGCGTGCCAACCGCGGTCTACTACCCGCGGCCGCTTCACCAGCAGACTGCGTATCAGGGATTCCCTATCGGCGACGGGGGAGTTGAAGTGTCGGAGACACTTGCAGCTTCCGTACTCAGTCTGCCGATGCATCCCTATTTGGAACCCGCCGATCAGGACCAGGTCATTGAGGCCGTTCGAAAAGCAGTTTCTCGCTGAGTTCACCAAGCCACGCTTCTTCAAGGCGCACTCCTAGGCTCACATGATGAAGATCACCTTTCTTGCTATCAACTACGCACCTTCAGTTGGCGGCGCGCAACAATTGGTGCAACGCATTGCCGAGGGTCTTGTTCAGCGCCACGGCCACCAAGTAACCGTGGTCACAACCGACGCTCTGTACGCCCCAGCAGGCAAGAATCCAGGGAAGATCCCAATTGACCGCGAAGTGATTGCAGGGGTCGAGGTGTTGCGCCTGCCAGTATCACATCGGACCCACGACTTTCTTCGAGCTCTTCGCCGTATCGGTGCGAGATTCGGTCGCCCGATTGTTCCTTCGGTCACGGCCTACGGACCTTGGGGGGCAAAGCTCGCGCTGGGCGCTCGTAGGGCAGCACAGGGATCTGATGTTGTGATTGGCGTTTCAGCGCCATTTACGACTGTGCCCGCTGCCGCCAAGTTTACTCCCCGCAAACGAGCGGCATTTGTTGCGCTTCCCATTTTGCACCTAGGGGAATGGGTGCCGAAAGGCTCACTGTTGAAAGCGATTCGGCGAGCCGACCTATGCGTTGCGCTGACTACGGCGGAGCAAACTTGGCTGGTTGATCATGGGGTGGAGTCTTCACGAAGCGCAGTGATACCGCCCGGCTGTTCGAGTGCTGAGTCGCTCATAGATCCACCGACTGCGCGAGCACAGCTTGGTCTCGTTGAAGGACCCACTGTTCTCTTTATTGGACGACTGGCAGCACACAAGGGGATCGACACCCTTCTCGCAGCCTGTCCGCAGTTGCTCGCCGCCCATCCGGACTTAAGGGTGGTACTTGCCGGAAGTCGTACTGGGTGGTCGGGGTTGCAAGCAGCGCTTGGTTCGTTGCCCGAGGAGGCAGCCGAACGAATCCAGGTACTCGAGGACTTCCCTGAGGCTGATCGCGATGTCATTCTTGCCGCCGCAGAAATTGTCGTGGTGCCATCTCGCGAGGAGGCGTTCGGCCTAGTAATTCTAGAAGCTTGGGCGGCGAAGCGGCCCGTTGTGGCATCTGATATTGCTGCAATAGCTTCGGTAATTTCTGATGGGGTGGATGGGCTACTCGTGCCGGTGGGTGAGCCCGCAGCGCTCGGCGCAGCTGTGAGTTCACTGCTTGAGAACCCAGCTACTGCGCAGCGGCTCGGCTTGGCAGGACACGAGCGCATTCCCACTGAGTTCTCTTGGGAGGCTGTTGTAGACCGTTGGAATGAAGAACTTGTGGCAGTTGCCCCGACAGAGGGCCGCTCAGAACCTTCGCTGAAGGGCGTGACCTGACATGTGTGGAATCGTGGGAATGTTGCTCAGGGATGCGCTGAGCCCTAAAGACATCGCTGAAGTTGCTGCGCTGAGCGAACTTATGCAGAGGCGAGGGCCAGATGATTCTGGAGCTTGGGATGACGGAGAATCTTGCGCTCTCGGCTTTCGTAGACTGTCAATCATTGACCTCACTCAACGCGGGCATCAGCCGATGGTCACCGAGGATGGCCAAGATGTCTTGGTGTTCAACGGCGAGGTCTACAACTTCCGTGAGCTTCGAACCGAACTCATCTCCCTTGGACGTACCTTTCGCTCTGATTCTGATACCGAGGTTGTGCTGCAATCACTCGCCGAGTGGGGCACAGATGCGCTCCCACGTTTCAATGGCATGTTCGCACTTGCTTGGTATCGGCCTGCGATCAAGACGCTGGTGCTAGCTAGGGACCCAGTTGGCATCAAGCCTCTGTACTGGTGGCGTTCAGCCGAAGCATTCGTATTTGGATCACAGTACGACCAAGTCATTCGCCATTCCCGATGCGACCGAACTCGAGTTGATCCCGGGGCATTGAACATGTACCTGCGGCTGGGATACCTGCCAGGTCGCTACGCACTTCTGAGCGATACTGGCCAAGTCGCACCCGGACATCTTCTGGAGATTCGGCCGGGTGCTGAACCCTCAGTCCGCAGATTCCGGCCAGCGTTCAAACCTGTCGCAGGAGCGGATCGCCTCAGCGGTCAGGCTGCGCTTGATGCAGTGGCAGACGGGGTAGCCAACGCCGTACAACGACAACGCGTGAGTGACGTTGAAGTCGGGGCATTCTTGTCCGGCGGAGTCGATTCACCGCTCGTCACCTCTCACCTTCAAGCCGCAGCGGACCACCCCGTCCCCGCCTTCACTATTTGTACTGATGACCCAGGCAGCGATGAGTCCGAAGCTGCCCGGGTCTATGCAGAGATTCTCGGGGTTGACTTCAACCTCCGTCGAATAGATGGCGCAACCGCTGTGGCATTAGTGGATGATGTGGCTGCAGCCAACACAGAGCCATTTGGCGATTACTCCTCGTTCCCCACGCTGTTGGTCTCGGCCCTTGCGGCTGAATCGGTCAAGACCGTGCAGTCAGGTGACGGTGGCGACGAACTGTTCTGGGGCTACCCAAGATTCACCAAGGTTGCCGAGGCCGCAAAATGGTTTGGCCTGCCGAAGTCGCTTCGGGTTGCTGCCTATGGCGCAACAAAGCCGCTGCCGAACCCAAAGCGACCACCGCGCGGGGTGATGTTCCCAACGCTGGGGGACTGGTACCTAGATGCGCATTCGGGGCTACGGGATGCTGACTTTGAACGCATCGCCCCCGACCTTGGCGACCTGCCTGCAGACTTCGACCTGTTCAGCTTGTCTGAAAAGCCGAGCAGAGACGAGTTGTTTCAGTGGATGAGGTCAAACGAACTTGCCTGTCATCTGCCGATGGTTCTGCAGAAGGTGGATCGGGCAGCCATGTTTCATTCTCTTGAGGTTCGGGTACCACTGCTTGATCTCGAGCTGCTTGACCTTGCGCAGAGGATCGATCCCATTGACTGCATGCAAAACGGCATCGGAAAGCTTCCCTTGCGAAACGCACTCGGCCAACAGGTTCCGCCGGAGAGTATCCCGATTCCTAAAAAGGGATTTACGGTACCCATGGCACAGTGGTTGCGAACCGACCTTCGTGGCCACGTTGAGGAACTCCTGCTTGAGCGTGACCCATTTCCAAACGGCTTTTTTGACCGAGAGCAGCTGAAGCTGTGGTGCGAGGATCATTTCTCGGGTCGCCTTGACAGACACCGCGGCCTCTGGAACCTGCTTGCCCTGCAACTCTGGGCAGACCGCCACGCCAAGCCGCTTCCATCTGCGCAATCGGTGCTCTGACACGTGGCCCGAATCACGCTTGTCGTCAATGAGTTCGATACCGGATCAGAAACCTTTCTGCATGCGCTCGCAAGAATTCTGGGTGATGACGGCCACGAGGTAACCGAGTATTCACTGCTCGGCAGCAGAACGCGTGACCAGGCACAGCCCGGGCGCGCCATGGCCTTGCCTGCAGCCAACTCCGTAAGGTTCCCGTGGGCTGCAGCGAAGCTAGCTACCCGTTCCTCGCACGCGTCGGCCACCGCGATGTCTCGGGCTAGGGCTCGCTTTGGGCGCAGCTCTCGTGCAGTGCGGGCTGCTCTCCAAGCAGCACCTCTTCTTGCAACTCAACCAGATGTTGTTCATATCTCGTTCAGCGGGATTGCTCTGAGTTTGGATGACGCACTCGAGTTGCTCGATACAGACACGCGGGTGATCGTGTCGTGTCGAGGGACCGGCGAACTCGTGAGTCCTGTGCTGCATCCTGAACGTGCCGAGGCACTCAGTTCAGTGCTCAACCGCTGCGATCGAGTGCACGCAGTGTCTGAAGCAGTAGCAACTGCTGTGGTCGGTATGGGTGTTGACCCGGAGTGCATTCGCGTGATCCGTCCAGCCGTGAACACCGAGAAGTTCAGCCGCACGGCTCCCTATCAGCCAATCAATTCGGATTCGCAGATCAGAATGATCACAGTTGGCCGACTGCACTGGATTAAAGACGTTTCTACGACGTTGAGTGCGCTGGCCGAGCTGCGAGCGAGTGGTTTTGATGCCAGATTGACCATCATCGGCGATGGTCCCGAGAAGGATGCTCTGCAATTCCGGGCCTCTGTTCTAGGACTGACAGATTCTGTTCGTTTCGCAGGTTTACTGCCCCCAGAACAGGTCCGCCAAGAACTCGAAGGCTCGCAGTTGTTCGTGCTGTCGAGCTTGTCTGAAGGCACGAGTAACGCTGCGCTCGAGGCAATGGCGCTTGAGTTGCCAGTGATAGTGACCGGGGTGGGTGGCATGCCCGAGGTGATTGAAAATGGCGTCACGGGTTGGGTGGTTCCCCCCGGCAATCCCGCTAAACTCGCAGAGTCGATGATTCGTGCGGTTACGAACAGTTCTCTTGCTGAACAGCTTGGGCAGGCTGGCCGTGCGAGCCTCGCAAAGGGGCTTACGTTGGAAATGCAAAGCAGTGCAATCCGCAAAATGTACGGTGATCTCTTATGAGTACTGAGAGCGCCCAGAGCGACTCAACCCCGACAGATTCTGCGGAAGTTCCAGATTCTGAAGGAGCTGCAGTGCTCCCCCCAACTGCAGTGCTCCCTCCAGCTGCGATTGCGAGCACGGCAGAGCAATTGTTTCAGGATCCCACTAACAAGAACGTGCCGATGTTCCCCACCTTGCGCATGCTCTTTAAGGGTGAATATCCATCCTTAGTCGTCATGGCGACTACTGCGTTTTTAGGTGGGGTCTGCGAGGCGACGCTGCTGTTGCTGATTGCAAACTTGGCGCTCTCGATAGGCGGCGGTGACCTATCCGGGCAGAAGTCGCTGATGTTTGGCCTAGATCAGCTTCCCATTCGCACACTCTTCTTGGTTGCGCTTCTTCTGACAACAGTCCGTCTGGGCTTGCAGTACATTGCGTCGCGGTCGGGGGCACGACTGACCTCACGGCTCACGCAGAACCTGCGCAACGGCACTTTCGAAGACTTTATTGGCGCATCTTGGGAGGTGCAGTCGGCCATTCCCGAGGCCGCAGTTCAGGACCTTCTGCAGCGCCACCTCGCAAAGACTCAGGCAGCCGTCATCAGCGTTGGCATGCTCATGAGTTCTGGCTTCATGGTGTTGGCGCTGCTGATGTCTGCGTTTGTGGTTGATGCTCGTGCCTCGGGGGCGATCGTCATCTTTGGCGGGTTCCTCTTTATGGGCCTTCGCCCGATGACGATCAAAGCCAAACGGCTCGGCCGCCAACAGATGCAACAAGGCGTGATCTACAGCGTGCAATCCCGTGAGGCGATTGACCTGAGCCTAGAGATCCGGGCCTTCGGCGTCAGCGAAGACGTTGCCGATCGCCTAGACAAGTCGACTCGCAGCGAAATTGCCTCGCTGTATAAGGCTCAACTGATGGCGCGCATGGTGACTGGTATCTATACCTCTGCTGCAGTGCTCATCATTCTGGCTGCACTGGTGGCGATGGATGCCTTCTTGGATCAGCCGCTAGCGGCCGTTGGGGCAATCGTGGTGGTACTCGTCCGTGCGCTCAACCAAACCAGCGGGATTCAGGCGGGTTATCACGGTCTCGGAGATTTAGTTCCTTATATTCAAAGGCTTTTTGCTGAGCGGCAGTTCTTCCGTGATTCGCGGCCGCCCTCCGGCTCGGTGCACCTCGAGAGCATCGGAAAAATTGAGTTCACGGACGTCACGTATTCCTATGACGGCGTTCATGATGCACTTCAGGATGTGAGCTTTACTGTCGAACCAGGCGAGGCCGTAGGCATTATCGGCCCATCGGGAAGCGGCAAGTCCACGTTGATTCAGTTGCTCCTGCGACTGCGTCATGCCAGCAGTGGGGCGTACCAACTTGATGGTGTGCCCGTAGGGGATGTTGAGGATCAGTCTTGGTTCTCCATGATTGCGTTTGTCCCACAAGACAGCCGGATCTATGACGACACCGTGGCCAACAACATCAGGTTCTTTCGGCCGGGTGTGAGCGATGAACAGATCATGGAAGCTGCTCGCCGAGCGCATGTCCATGAAGAGATTCTGGCCATGCCGGAAGGCTATGACACCGTGCTCGGCTCGCGCGGTGGATCGCTCTCGGGTGGGCAGCGGCAGCGTGTGGCAATTGCTCGCGCACTTGTGCGACGGCCAGCCATGCTGGTGCTCGACGAACCGACAAGCGCACTCGACATGCAATCAGAGTCACTTGTTCATGAGACCTTGAACGAACTCAAAGGGTCGGTCACCTTATTTGTGATTGCGCATCGACTCTCGACGCTGAATAGCTGTGATCGCATCATGGTGATGGATCACGGCAAGCTGCAGGCCTTTGGCGACCGAACCGATCTAGAGAGCAACAACGCCTTCTATAAAGAGGCTCTAGCGCTCTCTCGGATTCGTACCTGACCTGTTCGTCAGCTCCGAGTAAGCAGAGATAAATCTACCCACCTGATGACTGATGTCGAGGCGTTCGTCAGCGGTTCTTGCTGCAGCAGAACCAAGCCGTGAGCGGAGATCTGCGCTGTCTGCGAGCTCAGCTAGGTGATCACACATCGCGCCCGTGTCTCCTACGTCGACCAGGATTCCGTTGACGCCATCTTCGACAACCTCAGCC
>CAMDLX010000056.1 GCA_945901935.1 Bifidobacterium breve
AGGCAAGCGAGGACGCAGATGCCAACACCTGACAGCGTGCAGCTCCGTCAAGGCGGCCGGCCTGTTGGACTTGCTGCAAGAAAGCAGCAATCTGACAACTCCAGCCCGGCCGAATGAGCAGTTCTGCAAACCCTTGGGCAAGTGCCGAGAGGTCCAACAATTGTTCATGGTCTTCTGCAGCGGAGTGCTCCAGGAGTGGATCAAAGACTGCATAACTCGGAGGAGTCAGCACATCAAGAAAGCCGTCCATGCTGAGCAGAAACTGAATCGCCTGCACCCCTTGGGAATCCTGACGAAGAACCAGAAGCCGAATCATGGCCCATCGAGCATGCTGATCTGCTTGCAGAACTGAATCCACAACTGCTGCGGTCGACACAGAATGCGGCCGACTCCAGAGCAACCGGGCCAACTGTTCAGTCGGCCTGCTCGCTTCGTGCGCAATGCATGGGTAGCGCTCGGTTGCCGCCGCAAGCAGTTCGAGCGGATCAACGCCAAGCAGCGAGTCTGCAGTCCAACTCGAGATGATTCCAACCGCTACGCGCCGCGCCGCAAGATGCGGTTGACGAAGCAACGATCTGAGTTCTTGAAGTTCTGTTCCCGCCAACACTGCTGACAAGATGACACAAAGGCAGTACTCCGTGAAGGTCTGGGACCCAAGATGAGACAAAGGGCCTAATTGCAGGGTTTCGTTGTTGGGTAGTTCTCCTCACAGGACAGCGAGAGACGAGTAAGTAGAGCCTGACGCACACGCGCACAGCATGAGTCGTAGCCTACGAACATGATGTTTGGCCGCGCTCCCCGCCTAGTTGCTCCAGCCGAAGCCCTCCCCGGTCGGTCCGAACCCATACTGGTTACCGAACCGCATCAGGTACTCGGCAGTTCGCTCAATGCTCCCTTCCCTGATGGGTCACAGGCCGCGGTGTTTGCCGAAGGCTGCTTCTGGGGAGTCGAGCGAGTCTTCTGGAAGATCCCCGGCGTGATTACTACTGCTGTGGGCTATGTGGGCGGGTTCACGCCGAATCCCACCTACCAAGAAGTCTGCTCCGGTCGCACAGGCCACACAGAAGGCGTACTAGTTGTTTTTGATCCTGCCCAACTGAGCTACGAAGAGTTGCTGTCAGCGTTCTGGGAATCTCATGACCCGACTCAAGGCATGCGACAGGGTAACGACATTGGCACCCAATATCGATCGGGCCTGTACTGCCTTGACGCAGACCAACTTGCCGCTGCCGCAGCTAGCCGAGAGAGGTTCCAAAGCGTGCTGACCTCTGCCGGCTTCGATGAGATCACCACCGAAATCCAACCCATCGAGGACCTGAGTAGTCACTGGTTTTATGCCGAGGACTACCATCAGCAGTACTTGTCCAAGAATCCAGGCGGATACTGCGGCCTTGGCAGTACGGGCATGTCCTGCCCGGTTGGCCTGACGAAGGAAAACAACTAACCGCTCACGCGTACACTGCGGGGCATGGCAGAGGAAGCAGTCACTGGCGGTGCCACGCCCGGATCAACAGCGCGTGCTCGGTCGACGGTGCGCGGAGTGGTTCGCTTGCAGATTGTGGCGAATGGCCTAGGGGCCGTCGCGGTCTTTTCTTACTTCAGCTTTCTGCTGTCACCCCAGGCCGAGGACGGGCTTGCTGACAACAACCTGAACTTGTTGGTCTTTACCTGCTATCTAGCAGCCATGGTGCTGCTTGCCTTGCCGCTCAACACGTTGTTTGTCCGCAGAGCCATGAACTGGGTACGAGAGGGAAAGACCCCGACGGACAGACAGCGCAAGTTGCTCTTCAGTCTGCCGCTAGCAGAGACCCTTACTGCACTGATTTCTTGGATTGGCGCAGCGATTCTCTTTGGCGTCATCAATCACGATGTTCAGCGAGTTTCACTTGGGATCTTGTTAGCCGGAGTCGTCACCTGCACGCTGCTCTACCTTCTTCTCGAAGGCCACTTTCGCCCCGTCTATGCGCTGGCGTTAGCCAATGCAGATTTGCCTGCTGATCGTAGAGACGTTCTCCCCCGACTCATGCTGGCTTGGCTGCTGGGCAGCGCAGTACCGCTGATCTCGATTGGCCTCATCCCCATTATTAGTCCTGCGTCGGCAGAGGGCTACCGACTCAGCGGAATCGCTGCAGTCTCACTGATTGCGGGAGTTGTAGTGATGGGACTCGCAGCGCGCTCCGTTGCGCGTCCTCTCAACACCATTCGCGATGCACTCAAAGACATCGAACAAGGCGACCTGAACGTCTATGTCCCAATCGATGATCTTGGCGAACTTGGCCGCCTAGCCGAAGGCGTGAACGACTTAGCGGCCGGAATGCGAGAGCAAGAACTGCTCCGTGAGCTCTTCCAACGCCAGGTCGGCCAAGCCGGCCTAGCGGACCTAGCAATTGACCAAGGCATCAGCGGCACGGGCAGTAAACGAGAGGTCACGGTGCTCTTCGTCGACCTACGCGGCTACACAAGATTCTCTGAATCGCACCCACCTGAAGATGTCGTGGCAATGCTCAATCGCTTTTTCCGCGTGGTGGTAGCCGAGGTAAGCCGAGCCGGTGGCTGGGTGAATAAGTTCGAAGGGGATGCTGCGCTCTGCTTGTTTGGCGCGCCTCAAGACCAGACCGATCACGCCGATCGAGCGCTACGCGCAGCAGTCAGCTTGCCAGCCGCACTCGAGGCTGCTGATGACTTGCTTGGTGCGGGAATCGGGGTAGCAAGTGGAGAGGTGATTGCGGGATTTGTGGGTACGCCGGAACGATTCGAATACACAGTGATTGGCGATGTAGTCAACTTGGCATCTCGACTCTGCGATGAGGCAAAAGCAGTTCCCTCCGGAGTGCTCGCCTCGTCCAGCACTATCTTGTCGGCATCTCAGCGAGAGGCATGGGTTCCCTCGGGCCGTCTCACCATTCGCGGACGCCAAGAAAAAGCCGCCGTGTACACATTGCGCTCTGCTCAAAAAAGACGTTCGCGGCGGTACGGCACCCCGTGGTCATCGAAACCCGAGAGCAGTGCCCCATAGGCGTGCAACCCCAAGAACTCTCGCCACATTAATAACAAGGCTGTGGCAAATTCTTGGCCATGCGGGCCGGTGGGATCAGGGCTAGTTGTGGGCTGGGCGCTGGCAACATGGGCCAACTCATGAACAACCGTGACTGCATCCCAAGAGCCATCTCTGATCCAGATAGCTGCCTCGTCACCTGTTCGATCCACGGCGGCGGCAGAAAAGGTTGCTGATCGGGAACGACGGATCAGCTGAACCTCTAGAGGCGCAGCCGGAAACTCACGGTCCCACCACGACCCAGCGAGGACAGATTCCACATAGGCCTCAAGGTCTGTAAAACGCGAAAAGTGGCGGCCTCCACTGGGCATGGCCTGATTCTCAGCGGCATAAATAACGTCCCGGTGTGGATCTTCTGCCAAGGCGTTGCTCGTCATCCCGTGCCAATTCCCCGGCGGCCACCAATTCCACCCCGAGTAAGCGAGGCTTCTTTGCCTGCCCGCTTGCCTGCCTGTCGGCCAGTGGCAGACCTTCCACTCGATGCCCAAGATGAACGAACTCGCGGATGGCGACGACGAAAGTCGTCCTGCACTTCTTCGACACGAGAGGCCAAGACCATTGCAACCGAGGGCTGCTCAGCTGCTACATGCTGACCCGCCGCTCCAGAAGATGAACGATCGGAATTTGCCGCCGCTGACGAAGATTTTGCAGCAGCCGCTGCTGCTCGATCTTGTTCGAGTCGAGCGCTGACCTCTTCTGCGTAGCCAATGATGAAACTGCGTCGCCAAGATGCAGTCGCAGCAGGAGTGGCGCCCTTGGGACACAAGGACAACATTGCCGCTGTCAGCTGCACCAGCAAAGAAGTCACCAGCGTGTCTACCCATCGGAGGTCTGTCGGAAACCCCACCACAGAGACAACCTCTGCGCCTTTTTGCATGCCCGAGACCAAGCGAACGGTCCGGCATCCGTGCGCAGATGCCACAGCTCCAATCAGCACCGCCTTTTGCGTGAGGTACGGGCTATACACCACCAACTGCAACTCATCGGGCTGCTCACGTCCAGAGCGCTCGGCCCCTTGCCACAACATTGCCTCGTCAATTGCCCAGCGGCTAATCAACTCGGAGGCCTTGTTAAAGAAAAGCTCTGCCTCTTCAGGAAATTCGGTGGCCTCGGCCTTGGCAAGCAGTCCCCTGATGGTTGCCAAACGACGATCCTCGCCGGGGATTGTGCTGCCTTGGATGTTCTGCGACTCGTTCACCCCAACAGCCTTGCACGCTGTGGGGACAAGCGAAACGGGCTGCGCTCCCCTACATACCAATCTCTGCCGGCCCTTTTGGCGTATAATTGGTTAGTGAGCATTGTATTCATTGACTTACAAACCGCAGCAGATCAACTCGGAGTCCACTATCAGACTGCCTACAAGTGGGTACGCAGTGGCCAACTCCCAGCAGATTTGGTCTGCAACAAGTACCTAGTTGACCCAGCAGAAGTCGACGCATTTGCTGTACGCAGGCAGCAACCAGCAGTGCGTACAGTTCGGCGGCCTCGCCTTGGGTTTGGCAATGTCAGCAAGGAGTTCACCGCAGCCCTCATCGAGGGCGATGCGAATCGCGCAACTGCAACGGTTTCTGGATTGGCTTCAGATGGCGTGCCACTTACTGTGGTCATAGAAGAGGTAATCGCCCCCTCGCTTCGTGACATCGGAACTGCTTGGCACAACGGAGAACTGAGCATCTGGCAAGAGCACCGGGGAACAGCGATCGTGGAGCGAATTCTAGGCGAGCACCAGCCAAACCCCCGCGGGCGGCGACGGGGCAGCGTGGCAGTGGCCGCTCTCGAGGGTGACCTACACGGATTACCTGCACTTATGGCGGCTGCCGCACTTCGAGAAGATAACTGGCATGTCCATCTGTTGGGAGCAAACTTGCCCGCTGCTGAGTTGATGGATTTTTGCCAGCAGCAATCACCCGACCTAGTCGTGGTGACGGTATCGATGCCCGACCGAGAAGAACATGTTGCGTCTGTTGTGGCTCAGGTCGAATCCCTGGGTACTCGGATTCTGGTGGGCCGCCCCGGCGGAAGTTTGCTGGAGCTTCAACAGCTAGCCAAAACTTCTTGATTCAGCTTGGCTACAAGTTGATACCAAGCCGGGCCTAAACGACTGCACGCTCAGCATGTCGGCCGAGCACTACTCGTGTTCCCGCAACACGATCATGCAGTCCCTGAGACTCGGGGTCTCGAGCAATACTCACTACGAGCAACAGAAACCAAGCCGGCGTAATGACAACTGCAAGTTGACCCAACGGTCCGGGCCAATATGCCAACATGACCGGCCACATCATCACAAGGGTCCGGAGGATCGAGGATCGCCAACCCGGGGCAAAACCGTGTACGTTCACCACTCTTATTCCCAGCACAAACTTGCCAGGGGTAGTGCCATTCCACGCCGTCAGCCAGGTATCGCCGAGTAACGGCAAAAACGAGATTGCCAGCACAGCGACATACGGTGGCGCCTCCGGGGAGAGCGTGAGCAGGGCAAAGAGCAAGACCATCAGCATCCACCACGCGATATATGAGATGACTGCGGCAACGACGCGTTGCATGGTGGGAGCTAACAGCAACGGATCGACTGAGGTCGAAGCAGGATGCATCTTTGAAGCCATTTCGCGAGCCCAGTCCAGAGACTCGCTCGAGGTCTGCGTCGGATCAAAGTCAACCAGAGTGTCAGAGGTGACGGTCTCGAGTAAATCCTTAATGCGCTGTTCGTCCTCGGATGAAATCGACAGCAATAAGCCCTGAATCTGGTGATCGATGTTTGCTCCGTCCAAGAACAACAGGAACATCTCGCGCTCTTCGGGCTCCATCCCGGACAAGTCGATCTCTAAGATCCGAGCTGGCACAGGAGACTCTTCAAAGGATGGGTCGGAATGCAGTTCTCCGCCGCAGCGCTCACATTCCGAGGCCTCTGCACTCTGAGACAGGTCGCAGCGCCAACACCAACTTGTGTTCGATTCGCTCACAGCTTGTACCTGAACCGATCAGAGAGACTGCGGTGGTTCCGGCAGTTCCTCAAAGATGGGGGCACGTTTCTCTCCCTTTGCCGCGAACTCCTCGAACATATCCGCTGGCTGAAACATGCCTGATTGCCAACCAGCGATATAACGAAGGCCGTCTGCAACTGAGTGATCCCGCGTGTAGTTGATCATCTCTTTGGTGCCCCAAATAGCTAGCGGGGAGCGGGTCGCAATGCGCCCGGCAATCTCCAGGACCCCTTCAACCAAGGAGTCGTGATCCTCAAAGACTTGATTGACGAGACCGCATTCGAGGGCACGCTGTGCGGGCATTCGATCTCCGGTGTACGCCAACTCACGAGCAATCCCCTCGGGGATGATTTTGGGGAGTCGCTGCAACGTGCCGACGTCAGCTGTCATGCCGATGTTGATTTCCATCACACAGAAAAACGCATCCGCAGAGCAATAGCGCATGTCGGCAGCCGACACCATGTCAATCGCGCCGCCGATACAACCACCTTGGATTGCGCAGAGCACAGGAATCCGAGCCTGCTCAAGGGCAGTGAAGGAGTCTTGAAGGTGCTGCACCATCATCCACATATAGGCCCGTTTGCGACCTTCCTCAGTCACTCCCGGCCCAACGCTTAGGCTTGAGCCACCCGAGAAAACCTCTAGATCCATCCCCGCAGAAAAGTGCTTCCCCGTTGACGAGATCACAATCGCTCGGGCCGAAGCAGAGGCATCGATCTCTCGAACAATCTGCGGCAGCTCGGTCCAGAAGCTCGCAATCATAGAATTGAAGGCATCCGGCCGCTTCAGCTGGATATGGGCGACCTTGTTGGCAATGGTGACTTCGAAACATTCGTACACGCCGAAAAGTTACTTGACCACGGGGCTCTACGCTCTGCAGAAGGACTGACCAGCTCTCACCAAACTGCTGCGCCGCTCAAACAGGAACAACTACCCCCGAGGAGTACACCACCGATGAACAACCCGAACCGCCTACCGACAACAGTTACTCCCAGCCGGTACACACTCGAGATCTGGCCTGATCTAGAGGGAAGCAGCTTTGAAGGCTCTGTTGCGATTCAGGTTGAAATCACCCAGCGTTGCTCCGTGATTGTCTTGAACGCCTTAGACCTCACTATCCATTCTGCCTGGGTAGCCATTGGTGGTACCGATGAGAACAATCGGATCCCGGCTACGGCAACATTCGACCCCGAACTTGAGCGGGTGACCCTGAGCGTGGACCAAGAACTTCCGGCAGGGCCGGCAACTCTGCATGTGCGTTATACGGGTATCTACAACGCTCAACTGGTTGGGTTCTATAAGTCAACATTCACTAGAACAGATGATGAGGGCTCAACCGAGCACACACTCGCAGTCACGCAGTTTGAGTCCACGCACGCCCGGCGGTGCTTTCCCTGCTTTGACGAGCCAGCATTCAAGGCGGTGTTCTCTATCACGCTGACCGTTCCTGATGATGTGCTGGCAATTTCTAACAGTGCCGAAGTGCTGCGAGAAGACCTTGATGGCGGGCTAGCTCGGATCACTTTTGCCGACACAATGGTGATGTCTACCTATTTGGTCGCGTTGGTAATTGGTCCTCTTGAGCAAACTCCAACGCGAATGGTGGCGGGCATGAACGGGCCGATTCCTTTGCGCGTGATCTACCCACCGGGGTCTGCTCACCTATGCGAGTTCGCCCTTGAGGTTGCCGAGGCAGCGCTGAAATTTTTTGAGGAGTACTACGGGATTGCCTATCCAGGCGACAAGGTTGACCTTGTCGCAGTTCCCGACTTTGCATTCGGAGCTATGGAGAACCTCGGCTGCATCACCTTCCGAGAGGTCCTGCTGCTGATTGATCCCGAAACGGCCACACAGCCCGAGCTTCACCGAGTTGCCGATGTCATCAACCATGAGCTTGCACACATGTGGTTCGGCGACCTTGTCACGATGGAATGGTGGAATGGGATCTGGCTGAACGAGGCCTTTGCCACGTTCATGGAGGTTTCTGCCACTGATGCGTTCCGCCCGGACTGGCAGGTCTGGACCTCATTCGGGCTAGCGCGAGCGGCAGCTTTTGATACGGATGCATTGCAGTCCACTCGGCCCATCGAGTTTGAGGTCCAGAGTCCGGCCGAGGCCGAGGCAATGTTCGACATTCTCACCTATCAAAAAGGCGCGTCAGTAGTGCGCATGTTGGAGCAGTACCTCGGAGCTGAGGTCTTCCGCTCAGGGATCACCTCATACCTTCAGCAGCATGCCTGCGCAGTGACCGAAACAGCGGATCTGTGGGATGCACTCGAGGCCGCTAGTGGAGAACCTGTTCGGCGGATCATGGAGAGCTGGATATTTCGCGGCGGCCACCCACTCGTCACGGTGGAAAGCACCGAGACTGGGCTACGGCTGCGCCAAGAGCGCTTTAGCTATCAGGCCGACTCTCTCAATACCGACAGCAGTTCCGAAGTAGCGCCTTGGCCCACACCGATGCTGATCTCAACCAAAACCGTCGCAGAGGGCCCCTCGACTGATCACAGAATTTTACTTGAACAAGCGCTAGAGATCGATCTTGGCGGGCCCGCTGTCGCGGTTCAGGCAAACCCAGGTGGCAACGGCTTCTTTCGGGTCAATCTCACTGGCAGCCTTCGAACCGCCCTTGCAACCGATCCCACTGCGGCTTCAATCGATTTCTTTGTTCTTCTAGATGACACTTGGGCTGGGTTCCTAGCAAACCGGGTCAGCGTCGAAGAGCTCGAGGATTTACTGCGAGTACTCTGCGAGAGGGAGTCTGACCCAGCAGTATGGAGGCGCATTAGCGGCGTTCTTTCGGGGCTGCAGCGCCTTGGAGGAGCAGGCAGAGCTAGCCGAAACCGCCTGCTGATTCAGGAACTGTGCAGCCAGAGGTTGGCTCGACTCGAGGAGGTTATGCAGGCATCTCAAGTCGGCTCCGATGCGATGCGCGAACGGTCCGAGGAACTTCGCGGTGTGCTGTTCGCTTTGCTCGGCGGCGTTGGTCAGGATGCGGAAATTGGCGTCAGCGCTCGCAACCTCTGGCAGCTCAAGACGATCGATCCGTCGCTGCGCGAAGCAGCGATCGAGGTTCTGGCTGCGTCTGCGACTGTGGATGAGCATGCGAAGCTAGAGCAGGCTTGGCGCAAGTCCTCTACGCCGCAAGAAGAACTTTGCTTTCTCAGCGCCCTGATCGAAACTGACAATCCAGAGCAGTTTGCCTATGTGCTTGAACTTGCAATGACAGAGGTGCGGACACAGAACGCACCGTTCCTGTTGCGTCGAGCAATCTCGCATAACGACCTAGGCGACCAAGGCTGGGATTTTGTTAGCAGCCATTGGTCGGAGCTCGTCGAGAAATTCCCTTCAAGCAGCCTGCCACGCATGCTGGAGGGGATTCGCAGCATTCATGATCGAGCGCGTGCCGAGCGAGTCGCTGCATTTATTGCAGAAACCAAGATTCCCGCAGGCGAGCTCGTTGTTCAACAGCATCTTGAACGCATGTGGGTCAGCGTCGAAGTCGCCGAGAGGCTGCATTCCTAGCTGGGGCTGTACTCCCCTTGCAGAAACGCAATGGCCACGGCTGCATGAAGCGCTATGCCATCCGCCATCGCCTGTTCATTGAGCACCATTTTGTTGGAATGACATGCTGGTGCGAGCAGAGAGTTTTTCTGCTCCGGCGGGCAGACTCCCAAGAACAACATTGCACCCGGCACTTTGGCCAGAACATATGAGAAGTCCTCTGCCCCCATGACTGGAGCCGGCATGTTCAAGACGTGACGCTCACCAAATATGCTGCCCGCAACCGAGGCCGCGAACTCGGCAAACTGCGGGGTGTTCACCGTCACTGGATAACCCTCAAGAATTTCCACAGAGGTGGTGCATCCGTGCGCCGAGGCAATGCCCTCGGCCACGGTTCGGATTCTCTCCCAAACGGCATGCCGGGTCCCCTCCGAGACTGCTCGCAGAGTTCCGATGAGTTCAACGCTCTCGGGAATCACATTGTCGGTCGTCCCAGCATTGATCTGCGCAATGGTGAGCACTGCTGGGTCAAAAGCATCCACGGTGCGCGTGATCATGCTCTGCAGTCCTAGGACCACCTCACAAGCCACGGGAACTGGGTCACAAGCCCAGTGCGGGCTTGATGCATGCCCGCCTCTACCAGCGACCGTGATTTTCACCACGTCGGCCGAAGCCATGACAGGCCCACCCCTCCAAGCCACCATCGATGACGGAAGATTGGGCGCAATGTGCATGGCGAAGGCGGCATCCACGCCATCGACAACGCCCTCCTCAATCATGACTGCTGCGCCACCACTGCCCTCTTCTCCGGGCTGAAACATAAACCGAATACTTCCCGAAAGTTGCTCCTTGAGTCCGCTCAATAACCGTGCAGCGCCCACCAACATTGCAGTGTGCGCATCATGGCCACAGGCATGCATCGTGTTGGGCAACTCACTCGAGTATTCCAAGCCGGTGTCCTCGGGCATTGGCAGCGCGTCCATATCGCCGCGCAGCAAAATTCTTGGACCGGGCAGAGCACCCTCTAAGTCCGCAACCACCGAACTCAATCCCTTACCGGTTGAGATCTTGAGGCCGAGCCCTTCGAGTTCAGCCAGAACTGCTGCCTGGGTTTGCGGAAGGTGCAGACCTAGTTCTGGTTGACGGTGAAGTTGTCGGCGCAACGCAACAGCACCTGGCAGTAAATCGGCCGCAGCGCTCAGCAGGTCCTCTTCAAGAAGTGTCATAACGGCCTTTCAGAATGCGATGGTGAGCGACAACACAAGGCCGACCTGGCCGAGGTGATAGGTGACGATGACAAAGGCGTCTCGATGCTTGAACGGGGCGACAAAGCGATGCCACCCAATCCCTGCATCTGACCCAAAGAACAGCAATGCGCCAACAATCGCCCATGGGTTTCCGGTAGCGACAGCAGCCACCACCATCGCTGACACAACACCTAAGTACGCAATGACTGGCACCACCATTGCTGAATCCTTAGCGCGCACTCCCGCAATGATTCTGCGGCCAACTATGGCATTCGCAATCAGGACGAGCACAAGTCCGACTAGGGCAAGTTGAAGTGTTGCGCCTAGATGTGCAAGCGCATAGATATACGCCAGATGCGCCACAAAGAAGGCCAGCAAGCCTTGTAAGAAAAAGCGATTCTCGCTGAGCAAGAACACGTCGCCGAGCATCGAAAATGCCAGTGCTACCACCATGGCCCACCGAGCAAGATTCGAAGACGGGTCAGGCAGGGCAACTGTTGCAGCAATCAGCACCAGCATCGTGAGCGGTTTGAGTACGAACTCTGCCTTTGCTGGCCCAATGATGGTGACCCACCAGTCAGCGGCGGCCACGATCAAGGTGAGTCCAATGAGCGCATAGAAAATCTGATTCGTCACTGGATAGTTACTCCCCTAGTTGGACCCTGCTGATGCAAATACAGACTCATGCAAATACAGAGAACGCAGAGTCCCAACTTAGCGATTCGGTCAGTTTCATGCGGACCTGCATGACGTGGCGCGGCCGGTTCACCCCGAGTACGCCAGTGCACAGGTCGCCACGGCGGAACAATGCAACAAAGCGCTGCTCCTCGATTGAGCCCTCGGGAATAATGATCTCGTCGCTTGATGATGGGCGTCCAGCCATCTGGATCTTTCGGTCGTACTGGTCCGACCAGAACCACGGAATCGAGGCGAAAGGAGCAGGTAACTCTGTGCCCTGCAACTCTGCGAGCAGCCGCTTGGCTGCGTACTCCCCTTGTTCAATTGCGTTTTCCCATTGCTCCACTCGCATGACCTCGTCATAGAGCGGGTTCGGCCAACTTGCGACATCACCCGCAGCCACAATCGCAGGCGCCGCACTGCAAGTTGCATCACAGGTCACGCCGTTATCTAGGCGAAGGCCTGAACCCTCAAGCCAACCTGTATTCGGAACTACCCCGATACCAACAACCACAACCTCTGCAGAGACAACGTTTCCGTCTGTCAGGCGCACGCCGCTCACGCGCTGGCTGCCATCAGTACCTGTTATTGAATCAAGACCCTCAACGCCCAATCCAAGAATGACCTCCACTCCGTGTGCGCGATGCAGATCAGCAATAAATCCGCCGAGTTCGCCCGGAAGGACACGGCCCAGTGGTAGTGGCGCTACCTCGATCAGGGTGACCTCTAGGCCGCGACTTCTGCATGTCGCTGCAACCTCGGCTCCAATAAACCCCGCCCCGATAACCGCTACGCGTGCTGGCATCTTGTCTAAGTCGCTGCGCAGGGCCAAGCAGTCGTCCATGGTTCGCAACACATGCACGCCTGCAGGCTGATTGCCCGGTAGTCGACGTGGCGCTGCACCCATTGCCAACACAATCCCGTCGGCCGAAATCAGCGACCCGTCTGACAAAGTGACCGAGCGCGTTGCAGCATCAAGCGCCGTCGCCGCCACTCCGAGTCGAAGGTCGAGCGCTAGTTCTGGTACACGGGCAGCTGCTCGGTGTTGAGCCTTTTCGGGTGGCCACTCACCAGCAAGAACCTGCTTTGACAGGGGCGGTCGATCCGCAGGGATTGTTGTGGATGGGTCCACCACAATCACTGCGCCCTCGTACCCCTCGGCACGCAGCGTCTCAGCAGCGGTCAGCCCAGCTAGTGAAGCGCCGGCAATGACTACCGTCATATCAGCCCTCAATGGTGATGGCTTGTTTGGGGCATCGACGAACTGATTCTTCCATCTTCTCGCGAAGTTCCTCGCCAGGCTCTTCGGTTAGCAGGTAGAGAAAATCATCGTCTCGTACCTCAAACACCTCGGGAGCTACTGCCATACAAATGGCGTTGCTTTCACACAAGTCATAATTCACTACAATTTTCATGCGGTACTCCTTTATTGGAACTGCTCCGCAATCTAGTCCTATGTGCAGGGCCAGAGGACTAGCGTTGCATCCTGTGACTTCCTTCTCCGCCGATCCCGTGCAGCCCACTATCAATGCAGCCGATGCTGGCATCGACCTAGCCGCACTCGACACGCTCCGCCGGCGCATACAGGTAGAGGTTGACGCAGGCCGAATGCCAGCGGCGCAGATGGCCATGGCAGTCAATCAGGAACTAGCTGTATTCGAGAGTTTTGGCTCCGCAACAGCGCAGACTGAGTTCAATATTTTCTCTTGCACCAAGGCCCTGATTGCTGGGGTGGTGTGGCAACTGATCGCAGAAGGCCGCTTCGCTCCTGATACCCGCGCTATCGAGTTGATTCCAGCGTTCGGCACCTTAGGGAAAACTCCGGACTGGATGGCACAGGTCACCCTTGGGCAACTACTCACCCATACGTCTGGGTTCCCGGCTGCACCACTAGGCCCACCGACTTGGGATACCCGCGCTGGTAGGCAAGAGACCTTTGCAAAATGGCACGCTGCTTTTGAGCCCGGCACCTACTTTGAGTATCACCCAACTGCAGCCCACTGGGTTGTGGCAGAGATGATCGAAGTGGTGGAGGGCATTGATTACCGCGTGGTCGTTCGCGAGCGCATTATCGAGCCGCTCGGCCTAGTGGGTATCAGCTTGGGAACGCCCGCCGAGGAACAGGGTGAGATCGCCCTCATGCAGATGGTTGGCGAGCTACCGAGTCCCGCCGAGATTGAAGCAGTATTTGGAACCGCGGACTTCGATATCGGCGAAGTCACTCCCGAGATTCTGTTGGGGTTCAATCATCCGGAGATACGCGCAGCGGGGATTCCTGCAGGTGGCGGCGTTTCCACCGCCGCTGCAATAGCCATGTACTACCAGTCGCTGCTGCACAACCCAGGCGGCCTATGGGACCCAGCCGTGCTGGCCGAGGGCACTGCCAAGATCATGTGCACGCTTCCGAGCCCTGATACCGGGGTTGCCTCGAACCGATCGCTCGGACTCGTGATCGCCGGCGATGACGGCCTGTCCATGATGCGCGGAATGGGGGCGACGGTTTCTGCCAACGCGTTTGGCCATAACGGTGCAGGCGGACAAATTGCATGGGCCGATCCGGCTACTGGACTGTCGTTTGCGTTCGTCACCTCCGGCCTAGACCTGAACTTTCTTCGCGAGGCCCGCCGGACGGCGTCCTTCGGATCAAAAGCTGCTGTGTGCGTGATGCCTAAATCATGAGCCCGAGGACCCCTCCCGTTGTGCGGCTCGCCCGACACGGTGAGTCCAAGGCGCTGGGCGGCCTTTTGGGCAAGGCATTCTTCGACGACCCCATCTGGATGTGGGTGGTGCAGGACCCGGAGCGTCGGCGCAAGCACCTTGGCCAGTTTTTAGCTCAAGTCATTCACGGCAGGGTGAAGGCGGGAACAGTGTGGACCACTACCGAGCAAGAGGGAACCGCTGTGTGGGCACCACCCGGAGAGTGGAAAGTTCACCCTTTGGCGATGTTGCCGGCGCTGCCTTCGGCGTTGCGCTGCGTGGGTTTCCGCGAGCTTCAAACTCGATTGGAAGCCTTTGCCAAGATGGAGGCTGGCCACCCGACAGCGCCACACTGGTATCTCGAAATTCTGGCTGCACGCCATGACCTTCGGGGGCTTGGGGTGGGGACCGCCTTGATCACACCAATGGTCGATCGCTGCGATGAAGAGGGGCTGCCGGCTTATCTGGAGAGCTCCAAAAGAGAGAACCTGCCGTTCTACCATCGCTTTGGCTTTGAAGTGACTGAGGAACTCACCATCGCTAGCGGTTGTGATCCAATCTGGCGGATGTGGCGAGACCCCCGCTAACCGCAACGACAACCCGGGCCCAGTCCCAGTCCCAGCCAGACCCAAGCAGCGCGGTCCGAGCCACCAACCCGGATGATTTTGGTCGACTATCGACCAGAATCATCCGGGTTGCTGCAGATCTGCCAGCCGAACCTGCCGATCGAAGCTGCCAGCCCACGCTGGCGCCCGAACCTGGCGCTCGAATCTGGCATCAGAAATTTCGGGGGCACATATCCCCGCTGACAACTCGAGCTGTGATCGGCAGTCTGAGAGCATGTCTCAGAATTCCTCGACGCAAAGCCACTCGACAACTACTGGGCTAGCGGCACTGCTTCGCTACGCGGCGACGCAGCACGGCGTCATCAGCGCCGCAGAGGCCGCGAACTTTGATGTCACCCGCGCTCAGTTGCGCAGTGGAACTCGACGTGGCGACTGGCTGACTCCCCACTCTGGTGTCCTCATCTCCGCTGCTGCCCCCACAACCTGGATGCAGCGCTGCATGGTTGCCACTCAGCGATCGGGCGGACTGATCTCACACCGCGCAGCCGCTCGCTTGCACGGGCTTGACGGATTTCATGGCTCCGAAAGTGGCACCCGTGGCGCTAGCGGTAGC
>CAMDLX010000057.1 GCA_945901935.1 Bifidobacterium breve
AAGGTTTCTGAACGCAGCGCCTCGAGAGAAGCAGCACGAATAAAGGGGCGAGTACTCACGTTTGGAGTGTAGATGGGGAGGCGGCCCATGACCTATCAGGGACACGAGAACTAGCGAATTTTGTTACTCACTTGGACATCAGGCGGCGACAGGGGCAGAATCACCCCCATGGACCTGAAATGGGTAGATCGATCGGCCTGCAGGGGCATCGATCCCATTATTTTTTATCCCGTCACTGACGAAGAGGCTGGCCCCGCTAAATCAGTCTGTTCTGAGTGCCCTGTGCAAGCTGATTGCCTTGAGCACGCCATTTCTCACCGTGAACACAACGGTGTGTGGGGTGGTGCCACGGAACGGGAGCGTCAACGCATCATTCGGCGGCGTCGCAGGGCAAGAACGATGGGTCTTCCTTTAGAAGACGAGATCGCTTCGCTTTCTTCTGGAGTTGTAGCCGGTTAGCTCGATTTGCGGTTCTGTCGGGCGGAGCGGTTCTGTCGGGCGGCTCTGCTCAATCGGACGTCCGGCTCAATCGGACCGTATAGCAAGGGGAAACTGACAATATGGGCGCGTTTTCAGCAGCAGGTGCTTGGCCAGGCGTTATCGCCGAACTCATCGCAGGAACTGACCTTGAACCCGAGGTGGCTGCTGCTGCGCTTGAACGCATGCTTGAAGGAACAGCAACGGATGCTCAAATTGCGGCATTCATTGTGGCGCTTCGCATAAAGGGCGAAACCGTAGAAGAGGTTGCAGCGCTAGTTGGCGCCATGCTCGATGTCTCCTCCCCGCTTCTCCTTGATGACCCCGAGGCCACGCTGGACATCGTTGGAACAGGTGGGTCCGCAGCCCTAGCGGGCAAGGCTTTCAATGTTTCTACGATGGCTTCGATTGTGGCGGCAGCCGCCGGAGCGGTGGTCTGCAAACACGGAAACCGCAAAGCCTCCTCGACATCGGGATCAACTGACCTGCTCGAGGCGTTAGGTATCGCTGTCGAACTCGATGGTGATGGGGTGCTCAGTTGCATGCGCGCCGCCGGAGTGGGGTTTGCCTTTGCTCGGGTGTTTCACCCGTCGATGCGCCATGTTGCGCCAGTTCGAGCACAACTTGGGGTACCTACTGTGTTCAACGTGCTGGGGCCTCTCTCGCACCCCGGTCGAGTTGGTCGCCAGGTAGTTGGAGTTGCTGACCCAGAGCGGATGGAACTTATTGCACAAGTGCTTCGGCGCCGAGGGTTGACCAGAGCATGGGTGCTTCATGGTGAAGGCGGTTTGGATGAACTCACCACTACGGGCTCAACACAGGTCCTGGAGCTGTATCAGGGTGAGGTGCGCAGGTTTGTAGTTGAGCCCGAACAGGTTGGACTGCCACGTGTGTCGGTTGAGCAGATTCGTGTTGGTGGCCCAGAAGAGAACGCCGCGGCGGCCCGGTCAATCCTGGCTGCAGAACCCGGACCATTGCGAGACATGGTCGTGCTCAACGCTGCGGCAGGCCTCGTGGTTGCTGATTGCGCTGCGGATCTTGCCGCAGGAGTCGAACTTGCTGCTGCTGCAATTGATGATGGTCGCGCTGCTGAAGTGCTCAACAAGCTCGTCCTCGCTAGTCAGGAAGCTGCGCCGTCTCAGAGCAACTGATCGGCAAAAATTGCCGACCTAGTGCGAGCGCTAACATCGCCGTATGGACACCGCTTCTGACCTAGTTGTAGATGCAGAACCACCCCGTTACCGCTGCACGGCATGTGGAAACCTGACACGATTTGAAGTGACGGTGTCGCGTCGGACGCGTTCATTTCATCACTACACCGTGGGTGGAGAACTCAGCATCGAAGACACAGTTGTTCTTGACGAAGAGTACGAGTCGGTGGTTTGTCGTTGGTGCGGAACTGCAGCATCAGTGGTTCAGATTCCCTTGGTACCCCTAGACGGTGAGACACTTGGCGCCGAATCCGGAGTCTGAGAGCATCAGCGATGAGGCCTCGCAGGTCAGTCGCGCCCGCTTGCTGAACAGAGCTATCGAGAGTGCAATTGTTCAGGCCAAAAAGGACGCATCCGGCCGTGAGAAAGGGGCACCCTTGCCGCCAGTGGCGATCAGGCCACTGCTGAACTTTGTGCGTCTGCCGACGGCCGCCTCCCGCAGGGTAATCGAGGTGCTCGAGTCGGATGAGCAGTTTCGTACGCGTGTTGCCGGCAGCTTGTCCGAGGATGATCTTGGCCGAGGGTCCTGGCTCTTTCTTCATAGACCCGATGGTTGGTCCGAGGAACTGGACCTATTGATAGCGGCTGCAGCAGAAGAAGAGGCAGAGGAGACTGCTGGCATGCTCGACCGAACGGCCGAGCGGCGACTAGCTCAGGCAGAAGAGATGGTTGCGCGCCTCAAGGGCGAGTTAGCCGAAGCGCTCGACGCTTCGCAGGCCGCACTTGAAGCTCTCGCTGTGGAGCGCGCTACTTCGCTCGAGGTGCAAGGCGAGCAAGGAGAACTGCAAGAGCGTGTGCAGCGTCTTGAACAGGAGCGCCAACATGCAGTTCGCTCCATGAAAGAAGCAGAAAAGCGCGCTGCGGTTCGTCTTGAAGAGTCCCGTCAGGCAGCTAGCAGAGCCGAAGCGGACGCCCAGCAGATAGCCGAGCTCGAAGCTCAGTTGTCTCTCGCGCAGAGCTCCGCAGCAGAGCAGGCTGTTGCCGATCAGGCAGTCCCTGAAGAACCAACGGCTCAGAGTTTCGAACCTGCTGCTACTTCTCCTTGGGACGGCGTTGACCCAACCCGGATTGAGGCCGCAGTTCGCCAGGCTGCACTAGCTGCGAGTTTGCTTGGGGAGCAGTTGGCAGTTGTTGCGCAAAGCGTTGCCCCGGCAGTAGCTCGGCTCAAGGAGCAGGCAGACCAGGCCGAACAGCAAGGCGATGGCGATCGGCACACAGACAGCATCCTCGATGTAAGCCGTGATACGCCCAGCAGTGACGGGGACTCGGGTAGCTCGGCTCACAGGCCACCGCGTCGAACCCCGCTGCGCCTCTTGCGAGGAGTGATTGATGGGTCGCCAGAAGGGGTGGAGCAACTGCTGTTCACCCCGCAGGTCATCCTCATTGCAGATGGCTACAACATCTCTATGGAGGCATGGCCGCAGCTTGACGGCTCGGCGCAAAGGAGTTCTCTGCTCAACATGCTCTCTGCGCTTCAGGCGCGCACATCGGCGCTGGTTCATGTTGTCTTTGATGGCGAGGGAACTGGCAGCCGACCAGCGGTAGGCGCACCGCTCGCCGTGCGGGTTCACTTTTCTAAGGCCGAGGTCGAGGCAGATGATCTGATCCTGGAGATGGTGGCCGGCCTGCCGACAGACCAGCCAGTGGTAGTGGTGAGTTCTGATCGCCGTGTTCAAGATGGTGCGCGTCGACTTGGGGCCAATGTGGTCTCATCGGGCCAACTCTTGGCGCTAACACGTAACTCATGACCTCTTCGCCGGCGCCGCTGTTACATATCTGCGATCAGGCCGAGGTGGAACGCTTCAAGCAGTCCAAGCACTCCAAACAGGGCTACACCGCAGCGGATCAAGACGCAGTTGGTTTTATGCATCTGTCCACGCCCGACCTAGTGCTCATTCCTGCGAACAATTATTATCTAGGGCGTAGCGATCTGGTTCTGCTGGTGATTGAGCAGGGCTTGCTGAACTCCGAGTTGCGCTGGGAGCTCGGGGTGCCTGCCGAGGACGAGTTGCTGTTTCCTCACTTGTATGGACCTCTCAACACAGATGCCGTTACGCAGGTGATCAGTTTTCCGTGCGACGCGGACGGACGGTTCTCTTTGCCGGAACAACTTGTTGGGTTCTGCTCCTAGCGTGCTGACAAACAAATCCCCTCAATCCCCTCAACCCCCTGACCGTGTGATCACTCGGCAGTTTCTGACAGTCGTAGTGGCCGGCCTGTTCTACTTTTTTTCGCTTGGAATGTTGCTGCCAATCGTGCCGCTGTTCGTAGCTGGCCCACTAGGTGGCAGTGAGCTGGCAGTTGGAATCCTTGTTGGGTCGTTCTCGATTGGGGCCGTACTGATCCGACCGTTCGCAGGTCGGATCGGCGACCGAATGGGTCGGAAAGTTCTCATTGTTGGTGGTGCACTTGTTGTTGCTATCTCGGTGGGTCTCTACCTTCTCGTGACTGGCCCAGAGATGCTCTTGGCTGCCCGACTCATAGGCGGAGTAGGGGAGGCCGCATTCTTTGTGGGCGCTGGAACGATGATTACCGACCTTGCGCCGCCGTCTCGGCGTGGCGAAGCGATTAGCTACTGGTCAGTCGCCGTCTATAGCGGTTTGGCTTTTGGCCCAGCTTTGGGGGAGTTCGTTCTTGACGAGACTCACTTCAATCGGGTCTGGGCGGTAGCACTGGTATTCGCCTTGCTCTCAGCAGCCTTTGGAATGTTTACAACCGAAACGGTGGTCCCCGCACCCGCTGGTGGCGAACCGGCACCGCTCATCAACCGGGCTGCGCTCACGCCTGGATTTGTTCTGTTTCTTGGGATGATCGGCCTGGCAGGGTTCGCTGCCTTTATGCCTCTCTACGTGAGCGATGTTGGCCTTGAGGACTCGAGCAGCGTGTTCTTGCTGTACGGGTGCACCATCTTGTTGGTCCGAATTCTCGGAGCAAAGATCCCCGACCGAATCGGGCCACTTCGAGCAGGCACGTTGTCTACAGCAGCGGCAGCTACTGGGCTCATCGTCATAGCCTTCGTAGAAACAAAGGTCGGTCTGTATCTCGGCACAATCATTTTCTCAATTGGCATGTCCCTGCTGTATCCCTCTGTTCTGACTCTGGCACTCACGGGAGTGCCTGATTCGCAGCGTGGCTCGGCGGTCGGCACTATTAGTAGCTTCTTCGACCTGTCTCAGGGCATCGGTGCAGCCGTGCTGGGCGTATCAGTGAAAATTGGTGGCTATCGAGCAGGGTTCAGCCTGGCGGCATTGTCAGCAGTTGCAGCCCTAGTGCTGTTGCGGAGCGGGATCGACCCACGCACACGTGGTCCTGTTGATCATCAGGCGGCAACAGCTGCTCGCGAATACCTCGAACCTGATCCGCCGTAAGTAATGCGTTCTGCCATCGAGTGGGCCACGATGGTGGGGTGACAAGTCTGAACACCCACAGTGGCGCCCAGCTACGCGACGAGCTCATTACGTTGGGTCGTTCACATGGACTTGCGGCAATTGGTGTGTGTGATGCTGAACCTTTTGTAGAGACTCGTCTGGTTCTTGAACAGCGGCGTGATCAAGGCCTGAACGCAGACATGGCATTCACCTATAGAAACCCGGCTCGCTCTACTGATCCATCTCGGTCGCTGCCGGGCGTGAAGTCCATGCTGGTGGGGGCCTTTCGCTACGAAACAGCAGTTCCCGATCCACCATCAGCGCCAGCGGCGCGAGTGGCACGCTATGCCACGGCCGATAGCTACGAGCAGCTTCGATTCGCATTGCAGAAAGTTGCGGACAAGCTCGTCGCAGCGGGTTACCGTGCGATTGTTCTTGCCGATGACAATGCGCTCGTCGATCGTGCAGCAGCGGTTCGGGCTGGCATTGGGTGGTATGGCAAGAGCTCAAATGTTCTGCTCCCCGGAGAGGGAAGCTGGTTCTTGCTCGGATCAGTCCTGACTGATGCCGAATTGCCGAGCGTGGGTACACCACTCGAGGACGGCTGCGGTGCCTGCTCGCGCTGCATTGACGGATGCCCTACTCAGGCAATCATTGCCCCGGGGGTCCTCGATGCTCGACGCTGCTTGGCCTGGCTTCTTCAGGCCCAAGGTGAGTTTCCTCGCGAGTTTCGTGAAGCGCTCGGGGACCGTATCTACGGCTGCGATGAATGCCAAGAGGTGTGTCCTCCAAGCCGCCGGGCCGATACAGCGGGGAACATCGAGAGTCCACAACCAGAGTCATTGCCTACAACGGAACCCTTGCAGGCAACAGCGAGCGAGCCGCAGCCGGGCCCTGGCTCCTGGATCGATCTGCACTGGCTGCTGTCGGCAAGCGACGAGGAACTACTCAGCCAGGTTGGACGCTGGTACATCCCCGCACGTGAGCCGCGGTATGTACGCCGGAATGCTCTGGTTGTGCTCGGCAACGCTCAGCAACCGATCAACTCCGGTCTGCAACTGCTCTTGGCTGACTATCTGGACCATACAGATGACCTGCTCGTTGGCCATGCCACTTGGGCTGCACTGCGCCTTGGGCTAGTGGAACTCCTTGATGAGCCAACTCGAGCAGCCCGCCCGGCGATACAGCTTGAGCGAGCCAACTGCGATGCAGAGAAACAACGAATCGCCATCTCGGTGCGTCCAGAACTGGGCGACTGAGCGCTCTCAAACGTGCTTCGGCCTGCTAGCGCCGCCATGATAGAGGTCAATGACCTCATCGCCCGAGGAGAAAACTCCCTCAAAACAGACTGCGGCGCAGGCTCGAGCAGAGTTCGAGGCCAACCGAGCAGCATCGGCCGAGGCTCGGCGAGAGCGTATGGATACGGCGTTCGGAGCGGGCATTCCTGGGCGGGCGATCGGTGTTATTTCTTGGTCCGCAACAGCTGTATTTGCAGTGGTTACTGCTGCTGCAGTCATCAATCCGGAGCAATTTATTGGCGAGTTTTTTCTGGTAGCAGTTGGATTCTTTGCTGCCGGGAGCTTGTTGTTTGCTGTCGACATTGCACTTGCGGCAGCTCGAAGCCGAGACGACCTGATGGGCATTGGCGGATTGTTCTTTCTGTCTGGCTGCGCACCCCGATCAGTGCAGTTGAGTCTGCTGGGTTCGTTGATCGCGCAGCTAGTGATTGCCGGCGCTGGGGCAGCAGCTCGGCCATTCACTCCGCTTGCTTTTGGCATCTTGGTCCCAGTGCTGGGCTTGTCGCTCTGTGGATTCTGGGCGGTTCGTTACGGCTTGTTCCCTGCTCAACAACAACAGCCCGTTCGGCGTAAATCATGAGAGTTCTGTTGTTCACTGGCAAGGGTGGAGTGGGAAAGACAACCACTGCGGCGGCAACCGCACTGCGAATAGCCGAGCAGGGCCAACGCGTCATTGTGACCTCGGCAGACCCCGCTCACTCGCTGTCCGACTCAATGGGAATCGAGCTTGGAACAGAGCCCATTCAGATAGCTCCGAGGTGTTGGGCACAACAGCTGGATGCGCGTGAACGCCTAGAAGAGAACTGGGGCGAGATTCGCGTCTGGATGATGGAGGTGCTTGATTGGGCTGGCGTCGAGGGCATCGAAGCCGAAGAGCTCTCTGTTATTCCAGGCCTAGACGAACTCTTTGCGCTGACCGAGGTCGAGTCCCTCTGTGAATCAGGACTCTTCGACGTGGTGGTAGTGGACTGCGCTCCGACTGCAGAGACCATTCGCTTGTTGTCCTTACCCGATATTTTGAGCTGGTACATGGAGCGGTTGTACCCGGCATCTCGGAGGGTGAACCGACTGGTTTCCCCATTGCTCTCTCGGTTGACCTCGCTCCCCGTTGCAGACGACGCAGTGTTCACCGCTGGTCAGCGTTTGTACGATTCGTTGGACTCGGTGCGGCGGATACTTGCTGACCCAAAGATCACCTCTGCGCGACTGGTGATGAACCCCGAAGCAATGGTCATTGCAGAGGCGCGTCGGACCTACACGTATCTGTCGCTCTTCGGGTATCAGGTTGATGCCGTGATTGTGAATCGAATGTTGCCTGAGCTGGCGCTCGACCCGTGGTTTGAAAAGTGGCGAGAGCAGCAGCAGATTCACTTGCAGACCATTGAGCAAAGCTTTGGTGCGTTGCCAGTATTTCGAGCAGAACACGTGGGTGGTGAAGTAGTCGGACTTGAGGCGCTAGCGAGCTTCGCTGATGGGCTCTGGGGGCAGGCTGACCCTTCGGCTCGGTTAGTCGCAGGTCGGCCACTTCGCGTAGACCGTCAGGGAGATGACTTCGTGTTGTCCCTTGAGTTGCCGTTTGCGGATTCATCCGATCTGGACCTGACTCGGGCGGGGGGTGAGCTCTTTATTTCTATTGGGCCTCACCGCCGCAATCTGACCCTTCCGGACTCGTTGTCTCGCCGAGAGATCAGTTCAGCGGCGCTGCAGGATGGGTGCCTTGCAATCAAGTTTGTCGATGCAACTTAGACATTGAGCTGAACCAAAAACGGCTCAACCTGACGAATCGCTGCAAAACGGCAATCATTGAGGGATGGAAGATTCCTCGGGAGCAGATTCTCATTCGGCAGGTTCTCGTTCAACCGACTCTCGTTCAACAGCCTCTCTTTCGACAGAGGGTGTGGAGCATGTGCAGCGCGCTGCTCGCGAAATGATCAAAGCTGCTCGATCCTTTTTGGATCTAGTGGAAGAAGTTGTGGATGACCCGGATCGAATTACCGAGGCCGCTGCTTCGGTGGCGGACATGGTGAAGGGCAGCTTTAGCAAGCCAGAGCAGCCATGGGAGCGCAGCGCCTGGTCAGAGACTGATTCAGAGACTGAGACTGAGACTGATTCAGAGTCTGAGACTGAGGCCGATTCGGAGTCTGATTCTCATGCTGAGTCCGGCTCGGCGCCAATGAAAGAGCCTGAATCTCCGCCGCCTTCGAAGAGGACTCCGCCATCTTCACGAGTTCGCCGCATCGCCGTAGACGGCGCTAGTTGATTGGCGCATTCGAAAATTAGTTGAACTGCAATATTTAGTCACAGCAGGAATCGGCCGACAGTTACATAAGAATCTGATGAAACTCTTACGCATCGACCACCTAGCTCCACAAGGAGCACCGATTCAGCTGCACCCTCAGCTGACGGTTTTGCGCGGCGCAACCCCAGAGATGCGGCGCAAACTCATCGATCTGTTTCGGGCTTTTTCGACCCCAACGACCTTGGAGTGCGCAGGCATGATTGAGGTTGGCGGCGTGCAACTCGCCCTCGATCAGCTCACTCTGCAGGGACTCGACCTTGACCCCAAGGTGAACGCCGTCCTGTACTGGAACTCTGCCAGCCCGAGCACAGTCAGCCCGAGCACAGCCAGCCCAAGCACAGTCAGCCCAAGTACAACTAGCCCGAACTGGGCGAGCCCTGAGTCCGAATCTACCGTGGCAAGAATTCAGCAGCAGCTAGATGGGCACCGTGAGGAGCTTCGGCAGATTGTTCTCAGCCTGAGCAGCTGTGCTGAGCGAATGGAGCAGACTCGGACAAGCCTTGACGCCACAGCGGCACTAGATCTTGATGGGTCTCAAACTCGGATCAGCATCCTCGAATCACAACGCTTGGATCTCCGGGCGCAGTGGGAAGATGATCGGCAACTTCTACAGAACCGCCGAGAGGAATTGCTCGAGGAGATCAGCCTGCTGAATGAGAAACTCGACATGGTTGCCTTGCTTGACTTGCAAGCAGTTTGTTCCGCTCGAGATGAGCTCAAGAGCTTGATGACAGCCAGCCTTGTCCCAGACCCGGTGGCACAGGAACTAGCGCTTCGCATTTACAACTCGCTGCGAAATCTGCGTGAGATCACTGACTTGGCCGTGGCGGCAACTTCACGCCGAATCGAGGCCGAGCAGAACCTAGATGCAGCTCAAGACGATCTTGTCGCATGCACCTCTGCGAGTTTGTCGCAGCTGCCAAATCAAGATGACTTAGAGCGACTCGAAGAGTTACGCAATCAGATTTTCTCGTACCCGACCACATTCTCTTCTCCTCAAGTACCGAAGCCGCAACTCTCACTTCAGGAGCTTCGATTAGAGGAGTCAGCGTTGCTGCAGCGGCTCGGATACGAGTCCTATAGCGCTTACGTTCGCGGGATCCCCTTTGTACAGACAGACCTAGAGCGTGCCTCTCGCCGTGAGCGGGCTGTCGAACGAGTAGTGCAAGTGCAACAGGAACTGCAGGGTCTGATTGAAGGGTCGCCTGATCCGCAAGACCTTGAGCTTGCAGAGATGGAACTTTCGGTGATGTTGCAGACTGCAGCAGAGCTGTTAGCAACGGGTGAGCCTGCTGAACTTGGCGGGCAATCGCCTGTGTCTGCAGTCGTGTTGTCAGCAGCTGCAGCGGACGCTCAGCGCGCTGACAATGTGCGAGAGGTTGTTGCACTGTTGCGGGAGCGCAAAGTGGCAGCCGTAGTCCTCGATAGCGGGGAAGTACTCCAAGCGGCCCACAGGCTTCGTCAGGAAGTGGAGCGTGCGGCTGGCCCAGGTCTGAACGAGACATGGCTACATGCAGAGAGCTCTACTGAGAGTCCAGAGGACCTTCTACGTGGGGTCGATCTTTGGTTGGCAGTGTTTCAGGATCCTGCTGACTGGGTCGCGAGCACCCAATCCCAGATCAACGACCTTCGGGCGCAGGTTTCTGCAGCAGAGGCCGAGGAATTTCACCAAGGCGACCTGAGCGAGTGGGCTCAGGTTGAAGCAGAGTTAGACCTGGTCATGGACCAGATGATTGAGTCCCAGACTCGGGTCGCTCAACATGATCAGGCCATGATGCAGTTGGCTGCTTTGCGAGACCAAGAGTTACAGCTGCGGAGCCAAGAGCGCGAACTGCTGACGGTTCTGGCTCAGGAAGAAACACAAGTGCAGCAGGCCCAACTTCAGGCACAACTCCAGGCACCGGCGCTGCAAGTGCCGGCCTCGAATCAGGTACTGCCCCCAACATATCGATCAGGTTCTAACGGGGTTCATCAACGCTCAACCGCTGATGATTGCGAATGGGCTTTGATCGAACGGGTAGCTCAGCAGCGGGCGATCTCATTTTTGGGTTCTGTCCCGCTTCTCATCGACTCTCTTCCGAGTGATCCGCTCGCACAGCACAAAATAATTGAGCGTGCGCGCGAGATGTCGGCCATCGTGCAAATGGTCATTCTGAGCGAAAATCAGTGGTTGTTTGAGCAGGCGCAATCAGGAAGCTTCGCAGCCTCTGCAATCCAGTTCTAACCGGACCTTGGCGAACAATTAGCCGCTGCACTGGCCCAGATTGTCAGACTGTGATCCACTTCACCGCAATGGTTTCGGATCAGCAAACAGTACATGTCGTTGGGGTTGACGTCGGAGGCACGAAAACGCTTGCGGCGCGTGTCCTCGTGCCGCAAGCGGTCCAAGAACAGGCGGTGCCTGCTGCTGCCTCTCAGACGGCGCAGGCCGAGGCGCCGTCGGTGCAGGATCGTGAACTCGTTGGGTCATCCTCTCATGAAGAGGCCGTGCTCACTCAGATTGAGCATGCTGTTGCAGCACTGTTTGACCGCTCCGAGCGGCGAGTTGATGCAATCGGCGTAGGTCTCGCCGGATTCATTGGCTTAGACGGCATTGCGCGCTCGGCACCCAATGCCCCAGGACTCATAGGCGTTGACGTCGCAGCTGCGCTGACTGATCGATTCGGGGTTCCCGTAGTGATCGACAACGATGCCAATTGCGTAGCCGTGGCAGCGCAGTCCATGTTTGGGACTCCCAGTTCTTCGATTCTGGCCGTCACTCTTGGAACGGGCATTGGAGGCGGAATCGTCCTTGACGGCGAGCTCTACCGGGGGGCCCACGGGTTTGCTGGAGAGCCGGGGCATATGGTGATCAACCCGTTAGGCCCCGAATGCCCCTGTGGTCAACGAGGTTGTTGGGAGCGTTATGCCTCTGGTTCGGGGTTGGGCTGGCTCGGCCGAACCGCCGCCGCAAATGGTCAAGCAGAGGCCGTCTTGGCTCGCGCCGGCTCCGTAGATCGCATTGACGGCGAGATTGTGACTGAGCTTATGGAGCAGGGCGAGGCTGGCGCAGTCAGGATCTTTACTGAGTTCGCCGGGTATGTCGCCCTTGGTCTAGCGAATCTCATGCTGCTGTTCGACCCCAAAGTAATTGTGATCGGTGGAGGCCTAGCTGCAGTGGGTGAGCAACTCACTGCACTGGTTCAAGCTGACCTACTTCAGCGGTTTCCGGCAGCCTCAAGGGATCGAGATGTGCAGATTCTCTCAGCGCCACTCGGCCCCGAGGCGGGGGCGCTCGGAGCGGCACTCCTCGCTGCGAAGATGCTCGGCCGCGCAGGTTCCTAGAAGGCTGCGCACAGGGGAGTAGTTTGAGGGTATGGAGTTCCGTCGAATTACTTCGCTTCCCCCTTATGTGTTCACCATTATTGATTCGCTCAAGGTCGCCGCTCGTCGCGATGGAGCGGACATTATTGACCTTGGATTTGGTAACCCAGATCTCCCTTCACCTCAGATTGCAGTAGAAAAGCTCTGCGAAGCAGCGCAGAACGAAAAAAACCATAGGTACTCGGCATCTCGCGGGATCCCAAAACTTCGACAGGCTGCAGCTAGCTATTACAAGCACCGTTTTGATGTTGATATTGATCCCGATACCGAAGTCATCACCACGATTGGCGCAAAGGAAGGGTTCAGTCACCTGATGTGGGTGCTACTCGAACACGGTGATGCCGCCTTGGTACCTTCGCCGAGCTATCCGATCCATATCTTTGGGCCGTTGTTCGCAGGTGCAAACGTTCGAGAGATCCCGTTGGGAACGGGAGACGAATTCTTTGAGAACATGGTCGAGGCTTGGGAGTACTCCTACCCGCGACCGCGAGTCATCGTGTTGTCCTTTCCGCATAACCCAACCACTACCTGTGTCGACCTTGCGTTCATGCAGCGAGTTGTTGACTTTGCCCGCGAACGAGACGTCATTTTGGTTCACGACAACGCCTATGCCGACTTGGGATTTGATGGGTATCGACCCCCATCCATTTTGCAGGCAGAGGGCGCAAAGGAAGTAGCGGTGGAGTTGTACTCCATGACGAAGTCGTTCTCTATGGCCGGTTGGCGCATGGCGTTCATGTTGGGTAATCCGCAAGTCATAGCGGCTCTTGCCAAGCTCAAGTCCTATCTGGATTACGGAACTTTTCAACCGATTCAGATTGCTGCCACCGTCACACTAAACGAGATGCAGGACTATCCCGTCGAGGTCAACGAGATCTATCAGGTACGCCGTGATGCACTCTGTTCTGGCCTCTCTCGCATCGGATGGCAAATGGAACCGCCCATGGGAACCATGTTTGCTTGGGCGCCGATTCCTGAACCGTACCGAGAGATGGGTTCGGTGGAGTTCTGTTCCTTCTTGGTTCGCGAAGCAGGAGTAGCCACCTCTCCAGGCGTGGGGTTTGGCCCTGGCGGAGAGGGAAATGTTCGCTTCGCCCTGATTGAAAATGAACAACGAATCAATCAGGCTGTGCGCAACCTGAAGCGGGCTCTGCCAAAACTCGGCTAGTCGCGCTGGCTAGCTCCGATGGCATCACGAGCGCTGACTCCGATGCCATCACACCCGCCAACTCCGATGCCATCGCGGCAGAACGAGACCACTAGATCGGCGACAAATTCAGGGTTCATATTTCGCCCATCTATGTACACATTCGTGAGCTGGTTCGATACACCGATGATGGCCAAAGCCAGGGCCTCTGGGTCACGATCGGGGATCCGTCCCTGTTCAATGGCCTCTTCAAGGTGAACCTGAGCATCGCTGACAAGTACGGCTTGGCCGCTTTGCATTGCCTCTCTGAACCTGCCCTCGGTGCGAGCAAACTCAAAAAGCTTTCGCAAGTCGTTGTGTTCTGCCAGCCAGAGAACCCCAGCTCGGATCCCGAGCTCGATGCGCTTCACGGGGTCCTCCACGCCAGTGATTGCAGCTTGTTGCTGCCGCCTCATTCCACGCTGCGAGGTACGCATGATCTCTACGAATAGTTCCTCTTTTGAGGAGAAGTACCAATAGAACACTCCCTTGCCAACTCCGAGGCCGTCGACGATGTCGGCAACAGAGGTGAGGTGGTATCCCTTCTCGGCGAACTCATGGGTTGCAAAGGCGATGAGCTGTGCCCGGCGTTCTTTTCCGCGAGGGGTGAGCTTTCGTGACATTTGTCCAAAGCTAGCAACCTTCCCTGCAACTGGGCCTAACCGGGGAAGCGAAGATGACGCCATGGCAGACCGGGGGAGCAGGTCCATGGTCAGCCGCTTGGTTCACCGCTAGGAAACAAACCGGTCATCTAGCCCGCCTAGATTGTCGGTCATGACCACCTTTGTGCTTCGAGTTTGGATCCCTGATCGCCCCGGAGCTCTCGGGGCTGTGGCGAGCAGGATTGGCTCTGTGAAAGCAGATGTTATTGGGATCGACATCATTGAACGCGGTGCTGGCCGAGCAATCGATGATCTAGTGATCGAGCTTCCCGATGCTGAACTCGTAGACCTTTTGTTGGCTGAGATTGCTCAGGTAGACGGCGTGGATGTTGAAGATATTCGCGAACTTGATGGCCCCTTATTAGACCCCGCTATTCATGCTTTGCAGGTTGCAGGAGCTATGCAACGTTGCAGTTCTTCGGTTGAGGCTTTGAACATGCTGGTGCAGGGAGCGGAGGGACTGATCGGGGCAGACTGGGCAGCCGTGCTTGATTGCGATGCAGCAGCCGTGGTCGCATTCATGGGAGAAGATGTGCCGAGCGAAAAATGGCTCAGTGCCTTTGTGGCTGGGGTGACAGCCGAGGGCGCTCGTGGTGATCATGATGAGTTGGCAGTGACATCCCTGCCCAACTCAAACCTAAAACTCATTGTGAGCCGTAGTCGTTTGCCGCTTCGCTCTCGGGAGCGGTCGGTTCTTGAAGCGCTCTGTGGCCTGCTGTAGGACAGAGATTGATGAAGGACAGAGCATGCCCTTACTCGCTGGCCCAGGATCGGCTGCGCTCCACGGCCCTTTGCCACTGAGAATATGAAGCATCTGCCTCAGTTCGATCTGCAGTTGGTTCTGCTTGAGCGTCTGCCTGCCACTGCTGGGATACCTCTGATAGGTCAGCCCAGATTCCAGCGCCCAGACCGGCTAGGTACGAGGCTCCAAGAGCAGTGGTTTCCGCTACGGATGATCTCAGGACCTTTACCCCGAGTTGATCAGCCTGCAGTTGCAGGAGTAGCGGCATGACCGAG
>CAMDLX010000058.1 GCA_945901935.1 Bifidobacterium breve
CGAGACATCGGCAAGGACCGACCCTGGAGGGTTCGGTCCTTCGCCCCCCAACCTGAACCATGGGCGTCGGTAAGCTACGGATTCCGTCGCTTACCGGCGCCAATGCGCTGGGAGTCGAGGCAGCGGCACAGCGGATTCTGGTTTGCCACTAGCCCACGTTCTGTGTTCGTGACGGCACGATCAAGAAATTTCGGTACATTTTACGATCTTCAGGTACGATATGTTCTGTGTTCGTGACGGCACGATCAAGAAACAGCTCCTAACTGAGGTAACAGAATGGACCAGGCCGAACTCACTGAGGAACTACTCCTTGCGCTCACCGAACTTGGGGTTCCAGTCCATGCCGAGGGCGAGGCACTGTTCGTAGACGGCGTACGGATTGCACCCACCCTTGTCGCTCGCGCTCATCCCACTCCAGCTGACCTGACCCAAGTGCTGCACGAAAACCGCGGCCGCCTACCAGCCATGATTGTGTCCGATCGGGTAAGCGAAGCAGGTCGCGCCGTACTCCGTGACGCCGGCTGGGGATGGCTCGATCGACGAGGAGACCTGCGCCTGTGGGCTCCCGGAATCCGTATCGAGGCCACTGTGCCCGGGCAACACACGGTTCGTACCAAGCCGCTCAACATGTGGACTCCAGTCGGCCTCGAGATTGCACTAGCTGCCATGATCAATCCCGAGCAGGCCGTTACTGCTCGCAAGCTCGCGCCAAAAATCGGTCGCAGCGCCGGAGCTATCCACGAGTTGCTAGGAAGGTTCACCGAGCAGGGTCTGATCGGAAAGAGCACTCACCGTCCGCTTATGCCGGATCTGTTCTGGGAGACTGCCGCTCACTGGCCAGAGGAAGGCTGGATACCTCTTGCCGCAAGTGCCGATCAGGTAGGAACACTGCTTGGATCCAACCACGTAGTCCGAGTCGATGAACGCGCAGCCACCATGGGCGGCGCAAAGATCACTGCTGCAGGAAACCTTCCAGCTCGGATGTACCTGACCTCGCCAACTGCCCTTCGTAGGGCGCGCAGTCTCGTGGACCGCGAGCAACCCACCCGATCATGGGTACGGCTTGCGCCAGTTGCCTGGCTTCCAGACAACGAAAATTACCCGCCAACTGACACACAGCCTTGGCGAGTCGCACATCGAGTCCTCTGCGCACTCAGACTGGCGGCGGACCCTGCCCGAGGCCAAGAGATTGTTGAAGCCTGGGGCATTTTGAACGAAGCTGGCCCAACGTGAGCGAACTCCGCCCGATTCTGCTGTCGGGCCGACCTAGCGGCACCACCCATAGAGAGGTGGAACTGCTCGCTTCGCTTCCCAGCGAAATGAGGCTGATCGGTGGCCTTGCAGTTATGTGCCGAGTTGGCGTGCCGCATCGAACCACCGTCGACCTTGACGTAATTACTCGCGGCCTCGAGGACCACCATGAGTCAATCAGTCGCTTGGCCCTCACCAGCACAGGTGGGGGTCAGTACTCATTTGAGGGTGGCCTAGATCTTGACGTGATCGAAGTGGCCTCAGAGTCCGCTGAGCAGGTACTTGAGTTGCTATCGGCGGGTGGCACTGCGTTGAGCGACCTAGAACTCGCCGTGGTGGCACACACCTGGGCGCATGATCACGCTCAGGCGCTTGACGTGGTTGCAGTGCAGGACCTCACCGGCGAACGCCTGGCCGAGGCCAATGGCAGGCTCGTTGCAACCACAGTCGGATTGATTGTCATGAAGGCCACCGCTGTTCCGCTACGAGCCTCCTCCAAACCAGAGAAGCGTTCCTCTGATCTGTATGACATCGGCCGACTCCTGAGCGTGGGTCGCCCGAACCCAGCCGAGATCTCGGAGCTTCCAGCGGCGCTTCGACAAGTCACCTCTGAACGCCTGCACACCTGGTTCGTTGATGACTCCGGCCGGGATCGCACCTACCGCGAGGTCCGGCGCTTTGATGAGCCACCGTTAGACCTAGATGAGGTAGCCGATGCTGTTGAGGAGTTGTTCAACGCGAACGGCGCCTCTGCCTCAGGCAAGTAGGCGAAACGGCGAGGCAGCTTCGAGGTCGAGTGCCAACTCCAACAACAATCGGTCGCTACCCACTGCACTCGTAAACATCACGCCGACTGGCAAGTTGGTGGAGTCATCATGGCCGAGTGGTAACGAGATTGATGGCTCGCCCGTTGCGTTAGCAAGTGGCGTAAAGCCCACCCAATCCTCGACTCGTGGAAACAGTTCCTCAAACGGCAGTTTCATAGACAGTTGCCCAATGCTCGGGGCTACGGAGTTAGCCACTGGGGACATCACGAGGTCGAAGGATCGATACGTCTGATCCTGAATTTTGGTGGAAGCACGCAACCGGCGAATAGCCCCCGGGGAACGCCGCCAGTTCTGTTTGAACATGCGAGCAAGGCCAAGCGTCAGATCAGACAGCTGGGACTTATCAAAGGCCTTGCCATAGAGCTGTGGTCCCGCAATCGAAACAGCAAAAGCAAGAGCAGCCCAGTAGTGCTTAAAGTCGGCCTCAAACTCCTCAAGCCCTGGCAGGGTCACTGGCTCGACCGAGTGACCGAGGCTCTCAAGCAAAGCAGCCGCATCGGCTAGCGCTGTAGAAGTTGGCGCATCGATTGGTCGACCGTTTGGCGACTCTGCCACCAGCCCGATCCGAAGCTGGCGATCCGTCCCGTTTTGGACCAATCCAACGAGAGGCAATTTGGGGTTCGCATAGCGGCGCTCAGCCTCAAAGAGGTACATCGCGGTGTCTCGAACAGTCCGAGTGAGTAGACCTTCTCCCAAAATATCAACCGGTAAGAATTTTGCGTCAGGGCTGCTCACTAGGCGACCCCTAGAAGGCTTGAGCCCAACGAGGCCACAACAAGCTGCGGGCAACCGGATTGACCCACCACCGTCGACCCCGTGCGCAACCGGCACGACACCCGAGGCGACGAGCGCTGCTGAGCCACTCGAGGATCCACCAGCGGTGTGATCCGGGTTCCAAGGGTTGCGCGTCGGCGCTGTGTCATCGGGAAACTCACCTGCAGGAATAAAGCCAAACTCGGGCAGTGAGCTCTTCCCCAAACAAACCAGCCCCATATCCAGCATCTGCGCTACGACCGGGGCAGTGCGTCGAACCGCAGGTGCAGAGGCCAGCGCAGCCGAACCATGCCGAGTGGGTAACCCTTCAACATCTTCATTGTCTTTGATAAAGGTTGGCACCCCGCCAAAGGGTCCCTTCGCACTGAGTTCAGCGCGCTGCAGGGCATGCTCGAAATCTCGTGTCACCACTGCAGCGAGCACAGGGTCAACAATCTCGGCACGCGCAATAGCAGCAGCGATTACCTCAGTAGCACTCAGATCACCATTGCGGATGGCCGTTGCAGTGGCAACGCCGTCGAGTCTGGACAACTCATCATGAAAAACATGCACTGGCGCTTGAGACATGACTCAGAGGTGAACAGATCTAGAGCCTTGGCACAACTTTGGTTCCGGGGAAGCCCTCTTGTTCACGCCACTCCTCCAGATAGTTCACGTAGTCAAGCAGACTGCCCGTGTAGGTAAGGTTTCGACGCGCTTTGGGGTTCTGGCCTTGCTCGCTGTTGTAATAGCCAGGGGTACAACTGATCGAATAGCCAGCAATCTGCATGGCTACATTGAGCAAGGTCCGATGCCACTGCTCCTCTGCTTCTGGAAGGGCTTCAATACTGCTGATGCCATCCTCGGTGCAGCGAGAGATCAACCAAGCTACGTGGTTCGCTGACTCCGATAAGAAGTGCAAGAAGTTGGTACCGAACCCCGCTTGCACGATGCTGATCATGAGCATGTTTGGAAACTCAGCGGCTAATACCCCGTGCAACGTGTGCGCTCCGTCATGCCAGCGCTCGCTCATGGCGATGCCATCACGGCCCTTTGGGTCAAACCCCAATCGCTGATTCAGGTCGGTGGTCACCTCGAACCCGGATGCAAACACCAACACATCTACTGGGTACTCCACGCCGTCTACCACGAGCCCCGTGGGCGTGACTGATTCAACTCCTTGGCCGTCCGTATCAACAAGATGGACATTGGGAAGATTGAAGGCAGGCAGATACTCGTCATGGAAGCAGACCCGCTTGCAATGCTTTCCGTACCAAGGTTTCAGCTTGTCCGCAGTGTCAGGGTCATCTACGAGGGAATCCACACGCTGACGAAACCCTTCCATGGTGTCAAAGTCTGATTGTTCTAAGGCTTCGGCCTGTTCGGGTGTAGGTGCCACGGACTGGGTGTCTTCCCACATGACCTCAGTCCACCCGTCGCCAACCAAGTTCTTTTCGGGCTTCTTGCCAGTTACAACCTGAGTGAAATTGCGGATGCGTTCAGCCTGCCATCCAGGCTGAAGGCTTGAGTACCAGTCCGAATCAGTCGGGCCGTTGTTGCGTTCGCCAACAGCTGACGGAGTGCGTTGAAACACAAAGACTTCTTTGGCCGCTTCGGCCAGACGTGGAACCACCTGAACTGCTGTGGCACCCGTACCGATGATGCCAACCCGCTTATCTTTCAGCTTGTCCATGGTTTCAGTTGGACTACCACCAGTGAAGTCGTAGTCCCATCGACTGGTGTGAAATGCGCGCCCAGCAAAGGTCTCGATTCCTGGGATTCCGGGGAGTTTTGCCTTGCTCAGGATGCCGCCAGCGGTGACAAGGAACCGTGACGAGATGTGATCACCTCGAGAGGTCACTACTTGCCATCGTGAGGTGGATTCATCCCAGTCAGCAGTCGAGACCTCGGTCTGGAACAGTGCTCGCTGATACAGGTCGAACTGCTCGCCAATTCGTTGACAGTGAGCAAAGATCTCGGGTGCACCGGCGTACTTCATTGTCGGCATATACCCGGTCTCTTCCAGCAGAGGAAGGTAGGTATAGGACTCCACGTCGCACATGCATCCGGGGTAGCGATTCCAATACCAAGTACCACCAAAGTCGCCGGCCTTATCGATGATTCGAAAGTCAGTTATTCCTCGCTTCAGCAGATTGACAGCAGTCAGCATGCCTGCGAATCCAGCGCCGACGATGACCACCTCGGTGGTCTCGGTTACCGGCTCCCGGGTCAAGTTCGCGTCGGCATAGGGGTCACGGTCATATGCCGAGTAATCCCCTTTCAATTCAACGAACTGCTCCATGCCATCAGATCGAAGGCGCTTCTCTCGTTCTTGTTCGTAGCGCTCTCTGGCCGCTGCAAGCGGGAGCGAGTTTCCGGCATCATTCTGAGGCATGGTTGGGCTTTCTCAGTTTTTCTGGGGCAGGGGGAATGGAGAAGGGCAAGGCTAATCCTCGTAAAGATACGGCCTAGGAGGAGTTCAACAACAAATGGAGGCTGCTCTCGGAGGAATAACCTCCACAGATTGTTCTCAGTAGACTCAGCGAAGTGAGTACCGGTGAGAAGCCCCTTCTAGACGCTGCAATCCGTTCTCTGGAACTCAACGGGTGGGATGCTTCCCAAATAAATGAGATTCTGGTTGACGCGCATGCATCGCGCAGTTCGCTGTATCACTTCTATGGAAGCCGCGAGGGTCTGCTTGCTGCCGCTACTGCAGAGCGGTATCGGCGACTGCTGCTGCAAGAAGACACGGCGTTAGTTACAGAAGCGAGTGACTGCGAAACCACAGAGGAGTTGCTGGCGTTTGTAACTCAGCAACTCGTTCGAACTGTGACCGATCCCGACAGCGTCAAGGCACGACAATCACGAGTAGCGATTGGCGCAGATGCCCTTATCCATGAAGAACTTCGTGAGGATGTCGCTCAGAAGCAACAATTGTTTCTGGATGTTATCGCCGAGATTATTCTGGTGGGTCAGCAAAAAGGAATTATCCGTCCAGAGCTCAATGCAATGGCCTATGCCGTTTGGATGCACGGAATGCTGCTCGGACGCACCCTCACAGAGGCAGCTTTCCAAGACACTGCTAGCTGGCTTGAAGTTGCAATCGAGGCAACGGTCGCACCGCTGCGCCCGCGCTAGAGCACCCCACCCAAGTGACACCAAGCGCAGCACCTAGGTCGAATGGCTAAGCTCATTCGATGACACTGCAGCTACGCAAAACGCTTCCGTTACTCCTCGGGGCCCTACTCCTGGTAGCGATAGCACCTGCCTGCAGCACCGAAGAGGTTGAGTCGACCACTAGCTCCACACCGAGCACCACCGCTAGCACCACGCCGAGCACCACATTTGGTCCCTCAGCTGAGACGGTCAATGTTGAGATGCCCTCGGTTGCCAAGACGCTCTACAAGGTCGGCAAGGACGGCACCGTGACCTACGGGGCTAATCAGCTCGTTGGCTCAGCAACGGTTCTTGGGCAGCCTGCGACAGTTGAAATTTTGGGCAGCGTCAATTACATCAACGGCTCCGGGCCGTTTACAGGATTTCTCACCGTTACCTGGGCTGATGCCTCTTCAATCGGTTTCAGCATTTTGGGAACTGCCACCCAAGGAACCGACGGGAGCAGCAAAATCGTTTCATCGATGGACTACATCGGTGGGTCTGGCACGTACGTAGACACCCAAGTGCAGGGGAAGTTCACAGCTACTCGCTCAGCCGAGGTGGGAACACCAATCATGACTGAGCTCACACTCGAAGTACTCCAGTAATTTCGCGAACTAGGAGCCTCCCTAGAACGGCAGACGCGCAGCCTGTAGGCCCATCAGCTCGTCAAAAATCTTTCTGCATGTTGCCTCGTCTGCCGGTGAATTCGGGTCCTGTCGCAACGCCTCAAACGCAAGCGCGGGGTCCTGATTGAGAGCCGCGTCAACGATCAAGTTTTGCAGTTCTACCTGAGTCGAGATCCAGCCCGCGAGAGGTTCCCCAACCGGGGCCATCGTGTCGGGATGGATCCCCTTTCCGTCGACTAGGGCACCCACCTCGACGATGGCACCCTCTGCAACATCGGATAGATAACCCCTATTGGGAACATTCACCGCCAAGATCCGTGTGGGGTCGTCAGTCCACATTGCCGCCACGATGGGGATTACCTCTTCATGAGAATGCCCCATTGCTTGCAGCGGTAACGGAACGCGGGTATTCGCCACCCAAGCCGCGGCTTTTTCAGCACGCACAATGAGGGGTTCATGGAAATCCAACGGGGTAGGCATCCAGTCCGCTGCATCTACGGCAAAGGGAAGGTATTCACCAATGTGGCTGTCTACAGAACAAGCAACCAGACCGTACTCACGAACAAGCTGAGTAACTAGCGGTAGATAATTGAACTCTACGAGTAGCGCCCCTGGAAGAACTCGATCAAGTTGCTGTGCGATGCGCTGCGTGCGCGGAGAAAAATCAAAGAACTGTCGCGAATAAAACTCGCGGATCACTGGCATCAGATCTTCGCCCGTGCGCTTATTTCGGAACTCGGTAAAGAAGGTGAAGTGGTTGATACCCGAGGCTTTGGCCTCAATATCTGAACGCTTGATTCGCAAGCGGCGGGCAAGTCGACCAATGCCCATCGGCATCTCATGGCACATACCAACATTGCGAACCTTGGTGCCACGATTAATTGCCAAGGTCACACGACTCATCGGGTTCGAGAGATTGATGAGGAAAGCCTCGGGGCAATGTTCCTCAATACTCCGGCAGATGCTCAGCGTGTTCGAGATGCTTCGGAGCGAATGAAACACTGCACCCGGGCCACCGTTCTCGCCGGTGATCTGCCGAGCGCCGTGGCGGTTCGGAACCTCAAAGTCCTGTCGCCAGTGCTCAAACCTTCCGAACTCGGCACTGCTCAATACAAAGTCAGCACCCTGGAGTGCCTCACCCGGATCGGTTGAATAGTCAAGAACAACTGGCGCACCCGCTGACGCATTGAGTTTGCAGGCAAATCGGTAGGCCCGCTCAAGCCGTTCAGGGTTCACGTCGTGCAGCATCAGGCGCGCCCCGTGCAACCGAGACGTGTGCACGACGTCGTTCACCATGGTTGGACCAAAGGACATGCCCCCCGCTCCGACCATCGTAATTTTCGGACCTTGCCGACTGCTTGAAGAGATAGCCGAGTCGCTCATCCGTGGCAGGCTAATCACTCAAGAGGAAGGATGGGCACTCGATGAGAAAGTGGACAGTGCTTGTCGTACTCGCAGCGATTCAGATGCTGTTGTCATTCGACACCATGCTCATGAGCGTTTCGATTTCGGCAATAACCGAAGACTTGCAGACCAACATCACTGCAGTGCAAGCAGTCATCACGGTGTACGCGCTTCTCATCGCAGCCCTGCTCATCACCGCCGGCAAACTAGGGGACCATATAGGTCTGCGACGCGTACTAGCCATTGGACTGGGACTCCGAATTCTTGGTGGTTGTATCTCTGCGTTCGCCCCAACAATCCTTGTTTTCGCAGCCGGCGAGTCCCTTATCGAGGCACTCGGCGCCGTACTCATCATCCCAGCTTCAGTGGCAATTCTGGCCAGCACCTATGAAGGCCACGATCGCGCCAAGGCATTCGGGATGCTGTCTGCGAGTACGGCCATGGCAATCGCCCTCGGGCCGATTGTCGGTGGTTGGCTCACGACTGAGTTCTCTTGGAGGTATGCCTTTGCCGGAGAAGCAGTGCTCGCTGCGGCATTGCTCACCTGCGTTCGTTTTCTTCCCCACTCAGACGCACCGAACTCCGAGTCCGGCTTCGACTGGTTGGGAGTGCTGCTCAGTGCCACAGGGATGGCCCTTGTTGTTCTGGGCTTTCAGCGAGCATCGATCTGGGGCTGGATAGAAAACAAGGATTCGCCGATCACTCCTTTTGGTCTGGCACTCACTCCCTTTGTGGTCATCGGCGGAGCAGTCTGCCTTGGCGTATTTTCCGTGACTCAGCAACGCCGAGCGCGGCGTGACCTGCCTGTGCTCATCGATCCACAGATGTTCACTCGGCGCTACCTTCGTTCAAGCCTGCTGACGACAATGGCCACACAAACGGTCGCGGTGGGCCTTTTGTTCGCCATTCTGTTGTATCTGCAAACGGTGCTCGGCTACAGCGCTCTAGCTTCGGGTCTGGCCCTGTTGCCCATGGCTGTTTGTAGTTTTGCTGCTGCGCTGTTGTGGCCAAGGCTCTCTCGCATATTGTCGCCACGCGCTATCTCGCTGATCGGCATGGGGTCGCTCGCTACAGCAGCTGCAGTGCTGTATTGGTCTGTCTCTCCACGAGTATCAGGAGACCCATTCCTGCTTGCTGCTGCACTTCTTGGACTAAGTCTCGGCTTGCTCACCTCGCAGCTCTCGGCAGTGTCTCAAGGAGCTGTATTAGAGGACGAGAGAAGTTCAGTCGGGGGAGTCCACTTCACTGCGCACGGACTAGGAACTGCGCTCGGACCTGCCATCGTTGGGACTGTGGTGATCGCTGGGCTTGCATCCGCGATGGGTGGACTCGTGCAGAGCGCTCCAACTCTTGGCGCCGAGACTCGAGAACTGGCGAGCCTAAAAATCGAGCGCAACCTGCCCTTTCTCTCCCAGAGCGAAGCCGCCATAGCGGTGAGCAATCTTAGGATTCCCAAACAGGACGCGGCCCAGGTGCTGGCTCTGTATCAGCGGGCAGAACTATTGGCCTTAGAAAACGGCGCGTTGGTTGCAGGGATAATTGCCCTAGCGGGGGCAGTGTTTGCTTTTGGTCTGCCAAAGAAACAACCGGAGCCCTAACAGTCATATTTAAGCCGCGGCCAAGTTCAAGTCGAGACAGGGGCTAGCCAAACCTGACTGAAACCACTGTTGCTTCCCAAACCCGTCCGTCCTCCATCGAAGAGGTGCTGAAGACAATCGCACCCTCGGGAGTTGCTGATTTAGCAAACTCCAAGGTGCTCTCAAACGGTCCCATCTGACCCATGGAGCCGCCTGTGACAAAGCCGGTGGCAAGCGGTGGTGCTTTGGCTTGGCTGCGAACAGCCACATCAACGGTCCCCTCAAAGGCAGTGCTACTTCCTTGAAGCGTCACTGGCGACCGCACCACCGAACCTGCTGCTGGGGCTGTGGGAGTGATCGCATCTGTCACGGCGCCGAGCACCGACCATGAATCATCTCCATCGAGCTGACGAAGCAGCACCGTCGTGATGGGTCCCGTTGCAGTTGGGCGAATCGCAACTTCACCCGAGCGAGCATCACCTTGTTGAAATTCACCAACAAGTGGGTTGCTAAACCCAACAAACTCAATTGCGAAACCAGTGGCCGCCTCAACTGGGTCCGTATACGTCACGGAGCCATCGGCGGGAGGCCAGACCACGCCTTGAGATGGTCCCAAAACGGAATCCTGCTCACCACAGCTCGCCGCTGCAGTCAGAAGACTTGCTAGCAGGAGTGTGGTGAGCAGAACAGAGGTGAGCAGCGGCCTTGCGCTAGTCGTCAGAACCGGAGTTCTCGCGACCAGAGTTGGAGTCGCTATGGCCTGATGAGGCTTCGGAATCAGTTGAATCCTCTTGGCGGTCTTGGCTGCGGTCACGGTCACCTCCATGGTCGTCATTTGCATCGTCAATGGTGGCAGATGGGGAACCCGAATCGGGTGCACCTGAATGGTGGCCGCTGTCGTCCGAGCCACTGTGATGACCGCTGTCGTCTGTGCCGCTGTGGTGGCCACTGTCGTCAGCGCCGCTGTGATGGCCACTGTCGTCCGGGGCACCCGCCTGCGGGACTGTGTTTGTAGGTCGTGCTGGCCCCCCGGGCTCTGAAACCTCGGGGAAGTCGCCTCTGCCTTGATCAGGTGTTCCGTCGTCATCTGGACCGGGCGCAGTTCCCAGAGTTTCTGGGAGAGGAACAGCTGCTACTGCTGTAGTGGGAATAGTCGACGGCAACGCCGTGGTAGTGGTAGACGCAATCGTGCTCGATGTCGTTGATGTAGCAGCGGCAGACCTAGCTGAGACACCCGCTTTAGCTCCGACGGCTGTCACACCAATCAGAAGCACTCCGGTTGCAATCACCGCAGCAGTACCGCCAGTGCCTAGATGTTTCATCATTCTGTTGAGTCTGTTCATGGCCAAATCTCCGTTCGGTTGGAAACTGCTTCCGTTAAGCAAGTGAGTTAGACACGTCCAACGGACCACAAAGGTTTGGGTTTCAGAATCTTTTTATGAATCCACTCTCAGGCGTCCACTCTCTACTCGCGCCTTGATCGTTGAGTTGGATGACCCTGACCCGCCATCTTCTCGTCCAAAGCGCACTTCGATCTCGGTGGGCGAATCCTGCTCAAGGCGCTCGAGTTGCCAACCGGCGTTTGGCGCAGTGGTCACAACTCGAATGCTCGAAGCCGTCCAAATGACTGTCGCAGTACCACCCTCCGCCGACAAAGTCGTGGTGCCTCCAACAGGCGCAACCGTCGGTGCGGGGGCTGGTGGCTGAGGGACAGTGTCGGGCACTGGCGGCACTGGCGGCACCTCTGATACCGGGGGCCCAAGATCGATGCTTGGTTCCCTTGATGAAGAATTCCCGGAATCGGCGCCTCCGGATTGCTCGCCTGGAACAGTACTGACTGAAGATCCATCAGAACTCACTGCGATATCGGGGTTCTCCGGCAGAGAGGATTCTGTGATATCGGGGTTCTCTGGCAGAGAGGAAACCGGCAGTTCTGGGTTCAGTTCTTCTCTGGTCTGCTCGCGGCGCGAATCATCAGCAACGTTTACTACCTGTCGGCCAGCAGCACCTGAGAATGCTGAGGCTCCTACAACCACAACAAGCAGCACTGCTGCCACCGAAGCTGTTGCACTCGCTAGCTGCCGGTTGCGGCGAGCCCTAGTAAACCGAGGCTGCAACTGCTCCAAGTCGCTTTGAGCGCCATCTTGGGAAAACTCAGAGGATTGAAAGCGGTTTCGGAGTTCATCATCAAAGTGGTCTTCAAGATTCATGGTGCACCTTCTTGATAGGGGGCGTCTGGGTCATGTGGCTGCAGGATGTTTCGTAGTCGTGCCCGGGCCTGATGTAGGTGGTACTTCACTGCTCCGTCACTGAGCGATAGCGCTGCTGAAACCTCAATCACAGACATATCGTCCAAGTAGTGCAGTACCACAACGGCACGCTGTTGCTGACTGAGTTCTGCAACTGCAGCGGCCAACTCGCTGTCATGGAATTGCATCGAGTCGGACATCTGCTGCGCCATTCGGCTGGGCGGTTCTGGTCGCATCCCGAGCCTGAGCACGGCTCGACGTCCGCGAACCCGCCGACGATGGACGTCAGTAGCGCGGTGAATTGCTACCCGTCGTACCCAACCGAGGGGATCATCTAATTGTCCGACCTTGCGCCACCTGACAAACGCTCGCTCAAACGCGTCGGCTACACAATCCGCAGCTACTTCGGGATCTCCGCAGATATACGAAACTGATCGCACAAGCCGGCCGTACCCAGCAAGAAACAGCGCGTCAAAGTCACTCGGTGCGACTCGCGCTTGAGCCTCGACTCCATCTGCTGACCATTCCAATACAGCCATTCAACACGTAGACACGATGAAGCGGCCTGAAAGGTTTGGATTGGACTCAGAAAATCTTTTGGGTGATCTAGCCCAGCACTACCTTGCGGTGGTCGGGCACACCGAAGAGCAGGTACAGTACCTAACTCGTTGGAGAGGTGCCGGAGTCCGGTCGATCGGGCCTCCCTGCTAAGGAGGTGTGGGGGCAACCTCACCGTGGGTTCGAATCCCACCCTCTCCGCCATATGGCTCTGTCGCCAGCTTCGGCCGGCGGCAGAGCCAGACCAACCCGGATGTTTCTGGTCGAATATCGACCAAATTCATCCGAGTTGCTAGAGTCATCAACTCCAAGCGTTCGTAGCTCAATTGGATAGAGCATCTGACTACGGATCAGAAGGTTGTGGGTTCAAGTCCCGCCGAGCGCACCACCGCAAGCCCCCGCAATTGTGGGGGCTTGTTCAGTTTTTGGGCGGCGACGGGAGTGTTCATTTCCCTTAGAGTTTTCAGGTAACGTTGAGGTTTCTGTTCCGGGTATCCCCCCCCGGGAAGATTGCGAGTCCTAGCCATGGAACCAACTCACTGGTCGCTGAGCCGAAGGAGAGCAGTGGTTGACCGCTGTTCGGCCGCCCTTCTTTCGCTGCTGACGCTTCCGCTTGTGTTGCCTTGTCTAGTTATTTCGGCGATCAGGTTTCGCGCCAATCCAGTCTTTAGACAGGAGCGCGTGGGTCTCCATCAGCAAACCTTCCTCTTGCCAAAGATTCGTTCACTGCCAACCACGACCTCGAGCACCCTCGACAAATACTCCCTCAATGCCGTGACCTATGGAAGGTGGACTCGCCTGCTGCGGCGAACCCACATCGATGAACTTCCACAGTTGTGGTCAGTAGCGGCCGGAAACATGTCGCTAGTCGGTCCGCGCCCTGAAATGGTGGACTTGTCGAGCACGTTCGACTCCGACTTTGTCAAGATGCGAACTTCAGTGCTGCCTGGAATGACAGGGACCTGGCAGATCAGTGAGGCCTCTTCCGAACTCATCAATGAATCCCCCGAGTTCGACCGCATCTATGTTGAGTCTGCCTCGGCGAAGCTTGACTTCTGGATCCTCTGCCGCACGATTCAGATCCTCGGTTCTAGCGATGTCATCACGTTGGTGGATCTCAAAGAACGAGCTGAGCACAAAACACAGCACAACTTGATCGGTGGATAACCGCAGATCAAACCCTGCGATTCGTACGTGCGGGATTCGGATTGACTGCATCGACCTAGACGAAGCCGTTGCGCAAATAATCGCTCAGGCAAGTGCTCTGCGGAGCAACCGGAATGAGCAGCGCGGCGTGGCTCTGCACCTGTGCAACGCATGGACTCTGGCCTACGGGCTCAAGGACCCAGCGCATGCAGACCGTGTCGACTCGGGCGATCTCAACCTGCCCGATGGCATGCCATTGGTCTGGTTGGGTAAACGCTTTGGACTGCCAATCACCAATCGCGTGTACGGGCCGGATTTGATGAGCCAGACTCTCGATCAGGGTCGCATCAGCGGGCTTCGCCACTACTTGTACGGAACTACTGAAGAAACACTTTCGCAGTTGCAAGAGAGACTCGAGACTCGCTTTCCCGGTGCTCAAATTGTTGGGAGTGAGGCTCCACCATTTCGCCCCTCAACGCGGATCGAGGAGCAGTCACTAGCCGCCCGGATTCGGGACAGTCAAGCGGATGTGGTCTGGATCGGTCTCGGTACCCCACAACAAGATGAACTTGTACATCGTCTCCGACCAGAAGTCCCTGCAGTGCTCATCCCTGTCGGCGCCGCCTTTGATTTTTTGGCGGGAAACAAGTCACAAGCACCAAAGTGGATGCAGCAACGGGGACTCGAATGGCTCTTTCGCCTATGCAGCGAACCGAAGCGCCTCTGGCGGCGCTACCTCATTGGCAACCTCGTGTTTGTCCGGGGGGCAGCACCGGATTTTCTGCGAGCCATGCGCCATGCCCCTGTTGCGCCACGAGTCATCCGTCCATGGAGTGCGGCTTGGGAAGTGACTCGCGACATCCCGCGAATATCTGTACCTCAGAACCAACTCGACCCAGACCCAGACAGAGACCCAGACCCAGATGCAGTCGCGACACGCTGGTTGAGTCAGATTGACCTGCCCGAATCGCTGCAGACCTACGGGGCAACGAGGCTCGCTGAAGCGTTCGCTGGCACAGGCTCGGCATCCGAACATGTCAGTCAAACCCTCAGTTGCCCTGCAGAGGACTTCTCTGAAGCTAC
>CAMDLX010000059.1 GCA_945901935.1 Bifidobacterium breve
GCCACGGCTCGTGGGTCAACACCTTTGTGTTCCCAGAATCTTGCGTCCTCAATAGCAACAACCGCATCTTGCAAAACGCTAGGGATTCGCTCGAGGGGAACCGAGGAGCGGTTCTCTTCTCGAAGCGTGGTGATGAGCGTTCCGTGCATATCGTAAATAGCAGAAGGCTCGGCATTCACAGGCAACAGCACGGGCGCTGCTGAACGTGCCGATGAGCATGCAGAGGCAGCGACTGCAATGACCGTCAGCATCAGAATAAATGGCCGTGAGAAACGCACCCCACCATTGTTGTTGCAGTTGCCTCTGAAGCGGTGGCATTGGCCCCTGATTGCCAGAGGGAATCCTCAGAATGGGGGAGTCCCTGATTCTTCGGGGAGCCGAGTACGATTCGGCCCTGTTGTGGTGCCGCTGCCGGTCAACTCAGGTCGGTGATCTGCGTTCGGTGAAGTTGCCACAGTCTCTGCCATTGTCCTGGTCGTGATCGTTGGAGGTTGCTTGCTATGCCTACGGGAGCAGAACTGCTCGAGGAACTCCAGCTTCGGGGTTTGCTGCAGGATTCCACTGATGCGGATGCGCTTGCGAAGCGACTCGATGAGGGGCCGGTGGGTCTCTACTGCGGGTTTGACCCAACGGCTGACTCGCTCCACATTGGAAACCTGCAATCCATCATGCTGCTCCGGCGCTTTCAGCTTGCAGGGCACCGCCCGATAGCTCTAGTCGGGGGAGCCACCGGAATGATCGGAGATCCATCTGGTCGAAGCGATGAGCGACAGTTCCTCGATACAGCGGTGCTTGATGCAAACAGGGTCGCAATCGGTGCGCAACTCACTCAATTGTTGGACTTTACGCCCGGTGATTTCTGCGCCCGTCTCGTTGACAATCGCGATTGGACGGAGCGCCTCTCGGTGCTCGACTTCCTGCGAGATGTAGGCAAATACGCAACGATCAACACAATGTTGGCCAAAGAGTCCGTCAAGACCCGGTTGCAGCGGGAGTCAGGCATCTCGTTCACAGAGTTCTCCTACATGCTGCTACAGGCAAATGACTTCTTAGAGCTGCATTCCCATCATGACTGTGACCTTCAGGTGGCAGGCTCGGACCAGTGGGGCAATATCACCGCTGGGGTAGACCTAGTCCGCCGTAGGACTGGTGATTCGGTTCACGGCCTAACAGCGCCGCTTATTGTCCGTGCGGACGGAACCAAATTCGGCAAGAGCGAGGGTGAGAACCTGTGGCTGTCCGCAGAACGGACGAGTCCATTCCGGCTGTATCAGTACTTGCTTAACCTGCCCGATGACGACGTTGAGCAGCTATTGCTGCGTCTGACCCTGTTGCCGGTGAACGAGTGCCAACAGATCGCTGCAGAGCATGCATCTGTACCAGGGGAGCGGCAGGGGCAGCGACGCCTGGCTCGTGAACTGTGCAGCTTGTTGCATGGTCCCTCTGTTATTGGCCCGATTGAGTCTGCCTCGGCAGTGCTCTTTGGTGCACCGATAGCACAGGCTTCGGAGGATGCTCTGTTGCTTCTGAGTGCTGAGCTTCCCTCAACGCATCTACTTGCAACTGATCTGCTGGGTGCTGACCCGCTAGATCTATTGGTCAGCGTTGGCCTTGCAAAATCCAAGGGTGAGATACGCAGAAACCCTGCCGGCTACTACGTGAATCAGGTCTCTCTGCAGGCCCGAAGTGACGGCGAGCTCGACGCGATGCAGGGTTCGGACGTACTTCACGCTAAGTTCATCTTGTTGCAGAGAGGAAAGAACGCATACCACTTGTTGGTTGCGGACTGACTCAGTCTCTTGCGGTTTCAGGCGCTTCTTTCGGGGAGTGTCGGGCGTCACTCAGTTCCGAGTTGACACCCTGAACCAAAGGGAGTAAGTTCTCCTCTCGCCCCATACGGCTGGAAACAGCCGCTGGGAGCAACTATCGGAACCCCTAGCCATCGAGCTATGTTCCGGCTGCAGTCTCCCATTTGGGAGATCGGCGCTTCTTGACAACGGAAGACAGAATGCCAAATAGGCGAGTGCGGGCTGCCGTACGTTCGGAAGCGAACGTATGAGGCAGTTCCAAATCAATACATTTATAAGCACATAACGGACAATCGCTGTCGGGTTAAACCGATGGCAAAATGCCAGAACTGTGCCAGTTGGTATCAAATTCCTTTTTTGATACCGGCTCTTCGATTTGCGAGGCTCAGTCTTCTTCGGAAGATTGAGTGTCAAAGATCTCGATGGAGAGTTTGATCCTGGCTCAGGACGAACGCTGGCGGCGTGCCTAACACATGCAAGTCGAACGGGGTCCATGAGAGCTTGCTCTCGGAAGACCTAGTGGCGAACGGGTGAGTAACACGTGAGAAACCTGCCTTGGAGTGGGGAATAACTCGAGGAAACTCGAGCTAATACCGCATACCTTCTCTTGACCGCATGGTCAGTTGAAGAAAGAATTTCGCTCCAAGAGGGTCTCGCGGCCTATCAGTTTGTTGGTGGGGTAACGGCCTACCAAGACTACGACGGGTAGCTGGTTTGAGAGAACGATCAGCCACACTGGAACTGAGACACGGTCCAGACTCCTACGGGAGGCAGCAGTGGGGAATCTTGCGCAATGGGCGAAAGCCTGACGCAGCAACGCCGCGTGCGGGATGAAGGCCTTCGTGGTTGTAAACCGCTTTCAGCAGGGACGAAAATGACGGTACCTGCAGAAGAAGCCCCGGCTAACTACGTGCCAGCAGCCGCGGTAATACGTAGGGGGCAAGCGTTGTCCGGAATCATTGGGCGTAAAGAGCTCGTAGGCGGTTCAGTAAGTCAGGTGTGAAAGCTCCGAGCTCAACTCGGAGAGGCCACCTGATACTGCTGTGACTAGAATCCAGTAGGGGAGTGTGGAACTCCTGGTGTAGCGGTGAAATGCGCAGATATCAGGAAGAACACCAGCGGCGAAGGCGGCACTCTGGGCTGGAATTGACGCTGAGGAGCGAAAGTGTGGGTAGCAAACAGGATTAGATACCCTGGTAGTCCACACCGTAAACGTTGGGCACTAGGTGTGGGGAGGATCAACCCTTTCCGTGCCGTAGCTAACGCATTAAGTGCCCCGCCTGGGGAGTACGGCCGCAAGGCTAAAACTCAAAGGAATTGACGGGGGCCCGCACAAGCGGCGGAGCATGTTGCTTAATTCGAGGCAACGCGAAGAACCTTACCTAGGTTGAACTACGCAGGAAAAGCTACAGAGATGTGGTGTCCTTCGGGGCCTGCGATAGGTGGTGCATGGCTGTCGTCAGCTCGTGTCGTGAGATGTTGGGTTAAGTCCCGCAACGAGCGCAACCCTTATCCTATGTTGCCAGCGCGTAATGGCGGGGACTCGTGGGAGACTGCCGGGGTCAACTCGGAGGAAGGTGGGGACGACGTCAAGTCATCATGCCCCTTATGTCTAGGGCTGCAAACATGCTACAATGGCTGGTACAAAGGGCTGCAAGACCGCGAGGTTAAGCGAATCCCAAAAAGCCAGTCTCAGTTCGGATTGAAGTCTGCAACTCGACTTCATGAAGCTGGAGTCGCTAGTAATCCCGGATCAGCAACGCCGGGGTGAATACGTTCCCGGGCCTTGTACACACCGCCCGTCACACCACGAAAGTTGGCAACACCCGAAGTCAGTGGCCGAACCCCTCGGGGACGGAGCTGCCTAAGGTGGGGTTAGCGATTGGGGTGAAGTCGTAACAAGGTAGCCGTACCGGAAGGTGCGGCTGGATCACCTCCTTTCTAAGGAGTCCATTCCGCTCGGTTCATGAGACTTTCGTTTCATGTCGAGTCTGGACACCCAGTTGATGCACTCGTTTGGTGCCAGGAATCCTCAATTGCCAAGGGTGATTGAGTGCCAGGTACCCGTTCTGTCTTCCGTTGTGAAGGTGCGCCCTTGTCCCCCTGGGGACACTGACGCTTTGTCCCCCTCGGGGGACATGCTCGCGTTTGTCTCCTCCGGGAGACATTGTCGCGTGGCCTTCTAGGGCGAGCTCTGCTCGCCGGCGTTACTTGAGAATTTCATTGCGAGCACGAGCATCTTTGTATGCGAATACCCAAGTTATAAAGGGCCAACGGTGGATGCCTTGGCGACAGGAACCGATGAAGGACGTGGGAGGCTGCGAAAAGCTACGGGGAGGTGCCTACCAACCTTTGATCCGTAGATATCCGAATGGGGAAACCCCGCACCCGTCATGGGGTGTGACTCCCGCCTGAACACATAGGGCGGGTAGAGGGAACCACGGGAATTGAAACATCTCAGTACCGTGAGGAAAAGAAAACAAAAGTGATTCCGTCAGTAGCGGCGAGCGAACGCGGAACAGCCTAAACCGAACTGGTGTGATAGCCCTACGGCGTTGCCAGTTCGGGGTTGTGGGACATGGTAAAGGGCGCGTAGGCCCCTTACAGAGTTACAAAATTGCTAGATAGTGGAAGTGATTGGAAAGTCACGCCATAGAGGGTAACGGCCCCGTACACGAAATCTATGCAATCTCTGATCATTGCTCCCGAGTAACGCCGAATCCGAGAAAGTCGGCGTGAATCAGCGAGGACCACCTCGTAAGGCTAAATATTCCCTGTCGACCGATAGTGAACTAGTACCGTGAGGGAAAGGTGAAAAGTACCCCGGGAGGGGAGTGAAATAGTACCTGAAACCGTTGGTCTACAAGCAGTCAAAGCCGTCTTCGGGCGGCGATGGCGTGCCTTTTGAAGAATGAGCCAACGAGTTACGGTATGTGGCAAGGTTAACCCGTGAGGGGCAGCCGGAGCGAAAGCGAGTCTTAATAGGGCGTATAGTCGCATGCTGTAGACCCGAAGCCGGGTGATCTATCCATGGGCAGTGTGAAGCGAGGGTAAGACCTCGTGGAGGCGCGAACCGACCTAGGTTGAAAACTGGGCGGATGACCTGTGGATAGGGGTGAAAGGCCAAGCAAACCCGGTGATAGCTGGTTCTCCGCGAAATGCATTTAGGTGCAGCGTTGCGTGTTCATCCATGGAGGTAGAGCACTGGATGGGTTAGGGGGCCTACAAGCTTACCGACCCCAACCAAACTCCGAATGCCATGGATCCAGAGCGCAGCAGTGAGACCCCGGGGGATGAGCTTCGGGGTCGAGAGGGAAACAGCCCAGACCGTCGGCTAAGGTCCCAAAATTCAGACTAAGTGGTAAACGATGTGAGATCGCAAAGACAGCCAGGAGGTTGGCTCAGAAGCAGCCACCCTTAAAAGAGTGCGTAACAGCTCACTGGTCGAGTGGTCTTGCGCGGACAATGTAACGGGGCTCAAGTCTGATACCGAAGCCACGGGTGCGTATTTATACGCGCGGTAGCGGAGCGTCGATCTCGCTGAGAAGCGGCAGGGTAACCGGTCGTGGAGCGTGGTCGAGTGAGAATGTTGGCATGAGTAGCGAAAGAGGGGTGAGAAGCCCCTCCGCCGAAAGTCCAAGGGTTCCTGGGGAAGGCTAATCCACCCAGGGTAAGTCGGGAGCTAAGGCGAGGCCGAGAGGCGTAGTCGATGCACAACTGGTTGATATTCCAGTACCACTACAAGCGCGCCAATTCCAATTTCAGGTTGCTAAGGGGCTGACCGGGCGTTTACGCCTGACTCGAACCGACCCACCAGGAGGAGGAAAGCCGTAGGGGGACGCAGGAAGGTAGATGAACCCGGGCGATGGTTGTCCCGGGGTAAGCGTGTAGGGCGAGGTCTAGGCAAATCCGGACCTCATGAAGCCTGAGACGTGATACGGACCCGATTCAGGGGAAGTCATTGATCCTATGCTGCCTAGAAAAGCCCAGCGGTGAGTTCTTGTGGTGCCCGTACCCCAAACCAACACAGGTGGACAGGTAGAGAATACCAAGGTGATTGAGATAACTCTGGTTAAGGAACTCGGCAAAATGCCTCCGTAACTTCGGGAGAAGGAGGACCTCGTGATGGTGACGGCACTTGCTGCCCGAGCTTGAAGAGGTGGCACAAAATTGTGGGGAGCGACTGTTTACTAAAAACACAGCAGCGTGCTAAGCCGTAAGGCGCTGTATACGCTGTGACGCCTGCCCGGTGCTGGAAGGTTACGGGGAAGGGTTAGTCTTCGGACGAAGCTCTGAACCTAAGCCCCAGTAAACGGCGGCCGTAACTATAACGGTCCTAAGGTAGCGAAATTCCTTGTCGGGTAAGTTCCGACCTGCACGAATGGCGTAACGACTCCCCAACTGTCTCAACCAGAGACTCAGCGAAATTGAAGTACGAGTAAAGATGCTCGTTAGCTGCAGAAGGACGGAAAGACCCCGTGGACCTTTACTATAACTTGATGTTGGGTTTTGTCATGCGTTGTGTAGGATAGGTGGGAGACTGGGAAGCATTGGCGCCAGCTAGTGTGGAGTCAACCTTGAAATACCACCCTGCGTATGGCGAGGCTCTAACCCAGACCCGTTATCCGGGTCGGGAACAGCGTCAGGCGGGTAGTTTGACTGGGGCGGTCGCCTCCTAAAATGTAACGGAGGCGCTCAAAGGTTCCCTCAGCCTGGTTGGCAATCAGGCGTCGAGTGCAATGGCAAAAGGGAGCTTGACTGCGAGACCGACAGGTCGAGCAGGAGCGAAAGCTGGACATAGTGATCCGGCGGTTGCGTGTGGAAGCGCCGTCGCTCAACGGATAAAAGGTACCCCGGGGATAACAGGCTAATCTTCCCCAAGAGTCCATATCGACGGGAAGGTTTGGCACCTCGATGTCGGCTCATCGCATCCTGGGGCTGAAGCAGGTCCCAAGGGTTGGGCTGTTCGCCCATTAAAGCGGTACGCGAGCTGGGTTTAGAACGTCGTGAGACAGTTCGGTCCCTATCCTCTGCAGCCGTAGGTAAATTGAGGAAAGCTATCCCTAGTACGAGAGGACCGGGATGGACGTAGCTCTAGTGTGCCAGTTGTCCTGCCAAGGGCATGGCTGGTTGGCTACCTACGGACGGGATAACCGCTGAAAGCATCTAAGCGGGAAGCCTCTTCCAAGATGAATTTACCCACAGGGTTAACCTGGTAAGGCCCGTGGCAGAACACCACGTTGATAGGCCGGAAGTGTAAGCGCAGTAATGCGTTCAGCTGACCGGTACTAATCGGCCGAGGGCTTGGGTTTCTACACAGTCGTTCGTGCTCGCAATGAAGTCCTTGAGTTGTCGCAGGACCCTCTTTTGGGGTCCGCCGCTCATTTGACAACTGATTTTGGTGGCCATAGCGGAGGGGTCACACCTTTTCCCATCCCGAACACAGAAGTTAAGCCCTCCAGCGCCGATGGTACTTGGGACGAATGTCCCTGGGAGAGTAGGACGCCGCCAGATTTCTTTCGAAAGGGGAGACGCTTGCGTCTCCCCTTTTCGTATTTTTCGGTTCGGGTCTCTGGTGTTTCCTCGCCTAGACTGCGGGTCCCCCTTGGGATACCTCCCCATAACGTCAGGTGCGTTTCTTGCCAACAGATCGGCCTTCAGAGCCTCGATCCTCCTCGTCTCGGCCCAGTTCCTCTCGGCCCAGTTCCTCTCGCCCTAGCTCGTCTAGGCCATCTAGTCGGCGCCCGAAGGACACTCGATCTATCCCTGCTCCTCCAAAGCGCAGGGAACGCCCCCCACGCAGAGAACCAGGCGAGGATTTTGAGGTTCCCGAGCCAGAAATCTGGATCGATGACGGTCCGGTGCATTCCGGTCGTTCATCTGGTTCCGCGCAGCAGCGCAAGTCAAACGGCTCGAGTGGCGGGGGAAGCAGTTCGACAGCAGCAATTACCGTGCATGCACCGCAGCTCATAGAGCTAGTTGGAGCGAAGCGTGCTGCGCGCCTCGAGGGTCGCCTAGGCGAGGCGGCCGATGCGTTCGCATCTGAGCGATTCGGTCAGGCACGTCAGATCCTTGCGCCCATTGCCAAAGAGGTGCCAGATCTGCCAGAGGTGCGAGAGCTTCACGGGCTGACGCTGTATCGGCTGGGTAAGTTCAAAGAGGCTGCACGAGAACTCGACGCATTTGTTGCGTTGAGCAACGGCAGCACCGAGCAGCACCCAGTCTTGGCCGACTGTCGACGCGCTCTGAAGCAGTACAAAGAAGTAAATCGGTTGTGGGAGGAGCTTCGTGAGGCTTCGCCGAGCGGTGCACTGGTAAGCGAGGGCCGCATAGTTGCAGCCGGCGCTTTGGCAGATCAGAGGGAACTCTCTAGCGCAGTTCGCCTGCTTGCCAAGGGGTTTCGCTTTCCCAAACGCCCGATGGAGCATCATCTGCGGCGCGCCTATGCACTGGCAGATCTCTACGAGCGATCAGGAGATATGCCCCAGGCCAGGGTCCTTTTTGGGCGCATTGCTCGGTCAGATCCAGAATTCCTAGATGCCGCAGAGCGCGCTTCTGGGTTGGGCTAAGGCCAGCTTCCGCCTGGGTTTACTCAGGTTGCTGAGGCTGCACAGATGCTACCGATGGATGCATCTAGGGCGGCGTCGAACTCTGCAGCGCTCTGCTGTGCGGTCAGCCCTTCGGTCAAAGCTCGCGAGAAGCTCGCAATGACTCCATGGTTGCGTGAGAGGCGAGCGTTCGACTCTTCACGGCTGTAGCCACCCGATAGCGCAACGACACGAAGCACCTGAGGGTGATCGACTAGCGAGGAGTAGAAGTCGTCAGTTTCGGGCAGGGTCAGCTTGAGCATGACCTTTTGGTCTGATGCAAGGGCATCAAGTTGTTCTGTGAGCGCTGCGCGGAGTCGCTCTTCTGCTGCTGCCTTTGAGGGGCTGTTGATGTCGACCTCGGGCTCAATGATTGGAACGAGTCCAGCGGCAAGAATCTGCTTGGCTACCTCGAATTGCTGCTCAACTACTGCCTGAACCCCAGCGGCGTCGTCGACCTTGATGACTGATCGCATCTTGGTTCCAAACACCCCATTGTTGACTGCTCGCTGCAGCAAGGCATCTAGGTCAGGCATGGGCTTCATAATCTGAGCCCCGTTGACTTCGTCCTCAAGACCCTTGTCCACCTTCAGAAATGGCAGGACTTGCTTCTTCTCCCAGAGGAACTGTGCAGTTCCGAGTCCCTCGATCTGCCGATCCATGGTGTTTTCGAACAGGATTGCCCCAAGCACCCGATCGCCAGTGAAGCTGGGGCTAGTGATGATCCGCGTGCGCATCTCATGAATGATGTCGAACATTTCAGCATCGCCGGAATAGGAGCCTTCTTCGATTCCATATAGGCCAAGTGCTTTGGGAGAGCTCCCGCCGCTTTGGTCCAATGCAGCGATGAATCCTGCGTCGTTGCTGGCCTTGGCGAGCTGCTGCTCATTCATTCTGGATCCTTTTCTGGTGACAAACTGGGTACGAAATCTATTGACTACAAACTGCAGAACTTTCAAGTTACAGCCTGTCGAGGATTTCGAGTGCGGTGTACAAGGAATCTCTGTGCAAAGGTGATCGGGTGACTCGTATAGCAATAGATCTTGATGGGGTTATCTGGAGGGGTACCGAACTTATCGAGGGCTCGGACGGCGCAATCCATGCGCTCGTAGCAGCAGGCCACGAAGTGGTTTTTTGTACAAACCATGCTCAGTCACCGGCAATGAAGCTTGCAGTTCTGAGTGAGTTTGGAATCGACGGGATCCCGGTTATCACGGCTGCTCAGGCCGCAGCAGCTTGTTGCACCCCTGACCAAGCGGTGTTGATTCTTGGTGATCAATCACTGAGCGAGGTCTTTTTTGCAGCAGGAATTGCCGCTCTCAATGTGCAGGATCTGCCCGCTGATGGACCAGTGCCCAAGGTTGACGTTGTAGTAGTCGGTGCTTACAGCGTGTGGGATCGGTCTCGTATCGGCCTAGCAGCAGACGCGATTCGCTCTGGTGCTCGCTTCTTGGCAACTAACAATGACGCCACCTTTCCGGCGAGCGGCGCAGCGGGTCCTCGAATTTTGCCCGGCAACGGTTCGTTGATCGCCGCACTGACAGCGGCTACGGACGTCATTGCCGAGGTTGCAGGCAAGCCTCATGATGCAATGGCTCAGGTTCTGCTGCAGCAGTTTGGCGGCATTGACGTAGTGGTGGGAGACAAGGCCGAGACGGACGGCGAGTTAGCAGTCCGTCTTGGAGCCAAGTTTGCGCTGGTCTTGAGCGGAGTAACGGGGGAGTCTGACCTGCCTATTACTCCAACTCCTAGCTGCGTCGGTAAGAACCTGGCTGAACTTGTTGACCTGAACTTGCTGGCCTGATTCTTGCTGGCCTGATTCTTGCTGGCCTGATTCTTGCGGCCTGAGTGAACTTGCCGCTGCTCGCTTGTATGCCTCGGTAGTCTGGGGCCGTGCGCCGCCGCTTGGATACAGAACTGGTTCGCAGGGGACTGGCCTCATCTTCTGAAGATGCTCGCGAGAGCATTGCAGCGGGACTGGTTTTTGTTGGAGGGGCACCAGCGCTCAATGCCCAGCGCCAGGTTGAGGCCTCGGAGTCCGTGCAGTTGCAGAGTCCGCCTTCACGCTTTGTTGGCCGCGGCGGCGAAAAGCTCAGCGCCGCTTTGGACTGCTTTTCCCTCAACCCCTCAGGCCTGCGTGTCCTCGATGCCGGCGCATCCACCGGCGGCTTCACGGACTGCCTGCTACAAGCGGGGGCGCGAGAGGTCGTGGCGCTAGATGTAGGGCACAGCCAGTTACATCAGAGAATTCGAACCGACCCTCGGGTGATTGTTCTTGAACGCACCAACCTGCGCCATGTCGAGCCAGGTTCGCTTGGGGTCTGTGATGCAGTGGTAGCGGACCTATCGTTTATCTCACTCACGCAGGTCATGGGAGTGCTACTTCAGTGCTGCTCGGCAGGCGGATGGTTGGTGCTGCTCGTGAAACCACAGTTTGAGGCAACTCGGCCCGAGACCACCTTAGGCAAGGGAGTGATCACCGATCCGCTGGTTTGGCGAAGCACCCTGATGAGAGTGATTGGCTCGGCTCATGCCCATGGCGCTGTTCTTCTTGGGCTGAAGGAGTCTCCGCTGCGGGGTTCCGAAGGGAATCTAGAGTTTCTCTTGCATCTTGGTAAGCCCGGGAGTGACAGAATGGATTCTGTTGAAGGGAAAGTCACAGCGGAGACACTCGTCGATGCACTCCTCCTGACACAACCGAAACCCAGAACAGAAACAGGGCAGACATGAGTGTCTTTGGGCTTGTTATGCATCGTGAACGGGCCAAGGCCTTGGCGCTTGATGCCATCGAATGGCTTGGGTCGCGAGGCCATGAAGTGCGGTTGCTCGCAGAGGATGGAATCGCTCTGGGTTTACCCGAATTGGGAATGCCCGCTGAGAAAATTGCGATCGGCGCAGACCTGATCCTGAGCTTCGGTGGTGATGGAACCATGCTCCGCGCTGTGGAGCTGGCAACTCAAGAGCATGTTCCTGTGCTGGGAATCAATCTGGGGCAGTTGGGCTACTTGACCGAGGTTGAACCTGCAGGCTTACGTATGGCGCTCAAGCGCTTTCTGTCGGGTTCGTACACACTTGAAGAGCGCTTGCGAGTCCATGTCGTCACCACTCGAAAAAATGGCGGAGTAGAGCATCACGATGCCCTGAACGAGGTGGTGATCGAGAAATCTCAAATGGGCCGAACAGTTCGACTCGATGTTGATCTTGATGGTCGCCCATTCACAACCTATGTCTGTGATGGTCTGATTTTAGCTACCCCTACAGGTTCGACGGCCTATGCCTTCTCGGTCCGAGGCCCCATTATCGACCCTCGCCATCGGGCAATACTGATGGCGCCCGTGGCGGCACACATGCTCTTCGACCGTTCGCTCGTCCTGCAGCCCGACTGCAACATCACCGTGCGAGTCTCGGGGGATCGCTCGGCGGGAGTCTCGGTTGATGGCCGCACAGGAGATCCCCTTCTGCCTGGCGACTCAGTCGTGTGTACTGCGAGTGCAGATCCGGCTCAATTCGTCACGTTCGGCGGCCAAGACTTTCACTCGGTTCTCCGTGAGAAGTTTGGACTTACCCCTCCGTAGAGGAACTACCAGCTCTGGTCTTAACTTGCCCCGATCAGCGGCAAAGTCACTGGTGCCGATTTCTTGACAGTCATTCACCTACGATCAAGGGTCAATGTTGGTGGAACTCGTGGTGAAAAACCTGGGTGTCATTGAAGAAGCGCGGATTCCCATGGGCCCGGGCTTGACTGCGTTGACTGGTGAAACCGGTGCCGGTAAGACCATGGTGGTTGAGGCATTGAACCTGTTACTCGGCGGACGTCCTGATCCCGAACGCGTTCGAGTAGGTGCAACTGAGGCGACCGTCGAGGGATTGTTTGCCCAAGGTGACACCGAGTGGGTGCTGCGCAGAATCCTGCCCGCATCTGGTCGATCCAGGGCGTACATCAACGGTGAACTAGCAACCGCTGCTGCGCTGTCGGAGCTTGGCGCAGGACTCTTGGAACTGCATGGCCAACATGCTCAGCAGGCCTTGTTGCAACCGCGGATCCAACGGGCTGCGCTCGACGAGTTTGCCGGGATTGACCGCACCCCTCTGCTGAGTGCCCGCCGCCAGGTCGAACAGGCTCGGACTCGTCTAGAAGACATGGGCGGAGATGAACGATCTCGAGTGCGAGAGATCGATCTCTTACGTTTCCAACTCGAAGAAATTGATCGAGTCGCTCCAGTGGTGGGCGAAGAGGTGCAGCTAGATCAGGAGGAAGACCTTCTCTCTGGGGCATTAGCGCATCAGCAGGCTGCGTTTTCTGCCGTTGCGTCATTGAGTGATGATGGTTCCGCAAACGACTTAGTCGCTCGCGCTATGAACAAACTTGCTGATCGAGCTCCTTTTGTCAGCGTGTTAGCTCGGCTTCGCGACATTGCTGCAGAGCTAGAGGATTGTGCAGCGGAACTTCGGCAACTCGGCGAATCCATCGAACCCGATGAGGAACGACTTGATCAAGTTCGTTCGCGGCGACAGTTGCTTGTTGAGCTTCGGCGCAAGTACGGCGATTCGCTGTCAGCAGTGGTCGACTACGCGGCAGAGGCACGTGGTCGCCTTGAAGAACTCACTGCACATGACGCAACGCTTGCAGCTTATGAAGCGGAACTGGCAACTGCAGTTGCTGAACTGCAACTCGTTTGTACGGGAATCGGCAAGAAACGGCGAGCTGCTGCAGCAGGCCTTGCCGTAGCGGTTGAGGCTCACCTTGGTGACCTAGCGTTAGCAGGTGCGCGAATTGAGGTGCGAGTTACCGATACTGAAGAGTTGCCCGGAGCAGGTGAGCAGGTTGAGCTACGGATTGCGGTCAATACTGGCTCCGCAATGGGCAGCCTGAGCAAGGTCGCTTCTGGAGGAGAACTCAGCCGGGTGATGTTGGCCATTCGCCTGGTGCTATCTAATGGGCCGCCAACCATGGTCTTTGATGAGGTGGATGCAGGTATTGGCGGCGAGGCGGCGCTGTGTGTTGGGCGGGCCCTCGCCGAATTAGGCGCGCAGAGCCAAGTCATCGTGGTGACGCACCTTCCACAAGTCGCCGCTTTTGCTGACGAGCAAGTCTTGGTGTCAAAGACCCAAGGCGATCAGCTTGCACGAACTACTGCTGTGGTGCTCAACGAGGAGGATCGCGTAGTCGAGCTCTCACGAATGCTCTCAGGCTCGCCGGATAGTTCCACAGCTCGCGACCATGCGTATGAGCTGCTCAGCAGTGCCCAAGGTGAGCGCCGGCTAGGAACGCAATGATCCTTCTGCTTCTCGGGCTGCTTGTGGGAGTTGCCCTTGGCGTGCTCCTTCTTCGTGCTCTCATGGACCTACTTGAGCGTCCAGTATTTCTTCGAACGAACTACCGAGGCGCGCCAATCTCTACTGCTGCTGGCCTTGTCATTGTCCTAGCGGTGGTTTGTCTGACGGCCATGCTCTCTGTGCTGGCTGCGCTCAATATTCGCTTGCCTGATGGAGTGATCACCTCGTGTGAGCTCACTGCGTTAGCCGTGGCGGGCTTTGGCCTTCTCGGACTTCTTGATGATTTGGCCCAAGACGCAGGTGCTTCGGGATATCGAGGTCATGTGAAATCAGTTTTCTCGGGCAAGCTCACTGCTGGCTCACTCAAGATGATTGCCGGGCCAGCGTTTGCGCTGGTTCTGGTACTGCCGCTTCAACAGAACTCGGTGCTTTGGTTGCTAGTCGATGGTGCAATCATCGCTCTGGCGGCGAATCTTGCGAATCTTTTTGATCGCGCACCCGGACGGGTGACCAAGTTCTCATGTTTCTGCCTAGCGGGCCTAGTACTTGCATGCGGAGCCACAGCTCTGCTCGCTGACACCATGCAGTTGCAAAGCTTTACTGGCCTGTTGGGCCTGTGCGTTGCAGTGGGCGCAGCTTGCGGCATGCTTCCCGCAGAGATGAAAGAGCGAGTGATGTTGGGTGACACTGGCGCCAATCCGCTCGGCGCTGCAATTGGTCTGGCAGTCGTACTTACTCAAGAAGCACCTGTCAGACTCGGAGTGCTTGTCGCACTGCTGTTCATGAACCTACTGAGCGAAAGGGTTTCTTTTAGCGCTGTGATCGAGCGGGTGGGTCCTTTGCGAGTAGTCGATCAACTTGGCCGGATGCCACGAGAACCCTG
>CAMDLX010000060.1 GCA_945901935.1 Bifidobacterium breve
CCCTTCTTTACCTTCTACTCAATGTTTGGATTCCAGCGGGTCGGCGACTTGATCTGGGCTGCTGCCGATGCGCGGGCACGCGGTTTCTTGATGGGGGCTACGGCCGGTCGCACGACCCTTCAAGGCGAAGGCTTGCAACACAACGACGGGCAAAGCCTGGTGTTGTCCAGCGTCGTCCCTGTATGCCGCTCCTACGATCCAACCTTTGCCTTTGAAACTGCGCTGATTGTTCGCGATGGAATCCACCGCATGTACCCCGGCGGGGATGCCACTGCTGGCGAGGACATTTTTTATTACATCACCTTGTATAACGAGAATTATCAGATGCCGGAGATGCCCACTGACGAAGCAGGGCACAGCGTTGCCGAGGGCGTCGTCAAGGGCCTCTACCGGTCAGATCTTGGCCCATCAAACGCTGGCCCACGCGCAACAATCCTGTTCTCGGGTGCCGCCCACACTGAGGCGCTCAAGGCCCAAGCGGAACTCACCGAGCATTACGGGGTGAGCGCCGAATTGTGGTCTGCGACTAGCTACCAACAGCTACGTGTCGAGGCACTTGAAGTCGACCGCTGGAACTCGTTACATCCCGAAGAGCAGCCTCGAGTTCCATGGGTGACAAGTCAGCTAGAACGCTCCCAAGGTCCGATCGTTGCAGTCACTGACTTCATGCGGATGGTGCCCGATCAAGTCTCACGCTGGTCACCTCGAGCCTGGCACTCGCTCGGTACCGATGGGTTTGGACGTTCAGATACTCGCGAGACTCTTCGCCACTATTTCGAGACTGATGCTTCAAATATCGTGCTGGCCGTCCTCAACCAACTTGTGGCCGACGGCACCTTGGTACCCGCTGCCATTTCGGACGCAATTAGCCGCTACAACTTAGCCACAGAAGGCCCAGTTCCCTGGCACGGCTAGCCGAGAACCCGTTCCGTCCTGCGCGGCCCCAATGGGGTCTCAGGTTCGGCCGAGTGGGCTGAGTTGGGTCGGGCTGCGGTGTGACAACTACCTTTCTGCATCATGAACCGTGAATTGATTCGTCACGCCGAGGACGCCCTCCTTGAAGAACGTCGATTGCTGAGCGCAGATGAGTTAGCGGCTCTTGCAGCACTCGCTCCTGAACACACGCCGGAACTCACAGCGCTGGCACATCAGGTGCGCTTGGCCTGGTGTGGTCCAGAAGTTGAAGTTGAAGGAATCCTCTCAGCCAAGACTGGCGGTTGCCCCGAGGATTGCCACTTCTGTTCGCAATCCTCCGCCTTCGATACACCAGTAAAGGCAACGCCATTCCTTGACACCGAAGAAGTGATTGCTGCCGCCAAAGAGACTGCGGCGCTGGGCGCCTCTGAGTTCTGCATCGTTCTAGCGATCAAGGGCCCAGACGAGCGCACCCTGAATCGCATCTTGGAACTTATTCCTATGGTCCAAAAAGAGACCGGACTCAACGTGGCAATCTCTGCTGGGATCTTGTCCCGGGAGCAGGCAGAACGCCTCTCAGCTGGTGGCGTTCACCGCTATAACCACAACCTGGAAACCGCCCGATCGTTCTTCCCGTCGGTGGCAACTACACATACATGGGAGGAGCGTTGGGATACCTGCCAACTCGTCAAGGAATACAACATGGAGTTGTGTTGCGGAGCACTCCTCGGCATGGGTGAAACTGACGCGCAACGTCTTGAGTTGCTCGGGCAACTCGTTGAACTCAACCCCACCGAGGTACCACTCAACTTTTTGAATCCGCGACCTGGAACCCCGCTTCAGATTCGTAAACCGATGGGTGCCATGGAAGCTCTGCGATGGATTGCGCTCTTTAGAATTGCGCTTCCCTCGGTCATTCTTCGCTACGCAGGTGGACGAGAGATCACCCTGCGCGAACTCCAAGTTATGGGCATGACCTCTGGGATTAACGCCCTGATCGTAGGCAACTACCTCACAACTTTGGGGCGTTCCCCAGAAGAAGACTTGCAGATGCTTCAAGACCTTCAAATGCCGATCGGCGCTCTCACCGGCGTGCTGTGAGCGACCCGGCCGGCAGCACCCACGGGGCTGAGCCAAGTGAATTCTGCAGTGGCTGCGGCGAGCCCCGAACTACATGCTCAGGTTGTTTGCCAGCCCTTGACCCACCTCGGTACTGCAGCACCTGCGGCACCTGGCTATCGGTACGGGTGAGCACTGGCGGATGGGTATCTCGATGCAAGACCTGCGAAGCCACAAGCAACTCACCGGCCTGAACTGAGTAGCACGAACCGTGCCCGGATCTCAGTCGCGGGGATCGATCTGGGCTGGCCCAGCAACCTCTGCTGCTTCAACCTCTGCTGCTTCAACCTCTGCAGCTTCGAGCTCGGCACTCACAATCTCTGCCTCGGTGGGCTGAGCTAGCACTGCGATCTGTTGCCGTGACAGCCAGCCGAGCAAGACTGCAACAGCTCGCGGATCGTGGCGCAGTTCGTGGCCAGCACCGTTAATCAAACGGAACTCTGCATCGCCGTGAGCCCGAGCTAGGGCACGTCCGTCGTTGAGGGGTGTCAGGTCGTCGCTATCCCCATGCACAACCAGAAGAGGCCTCGGTGCTAATCGCTCTGCGGATTCAACAGGATGAACTGACTTAAACCCACCTGCCCATTCCTCGAAAGACGGGGGGAACTCCGGATCCTTGATGACCTGCACGTCACGGGCGTGGCGCAAAAGTCGGCGCGGGTTGCGCGCCCAGTCTTCAAAGTCTGTAGGGGTTGCGAGCGCTGCTACTCCCATCACGGAGGAGTTGCGCGCCCCCTCACAGACTGCGAGCGAACCGCCAGTTCCGAAGCCTGCAATCCAGACCCCCTGAACGCCCAAGCGGTTGAGTTCAGCAACGCCTGCTGCAACATCATCAAGCCATCCGAGCATCGAGTAGTTGCCCTCCGCGGCACCGCAACCGCGAAAGTTCATGGCAAGCACAACCCACCCCAACTCAACTGCGATTCGATCGGCTAGTTCTGGAAACGAGACTCCAGACTGCGGGGACTCCCGACCGCGAACTGGGAAGCCGTGGCAGAGCAAGAGGCCTGGAGCGCTATGCGGTCCCTCGGGTGGCTCTGCTAGGTGTCCCCTGAGCTGTAGGTCTCCAGATGGGAACCGATAATCCATGATCGCAGGAGCCGAGTCGGTCCCCCCTGGATGACTCTCTGGCATCAGTACCCACCCCTCGTCATCGCTGATCAGCTTTCGTGGAGTGCCCGCTGCTTACGAAATAAGTGATACCCGCGATTTCGAGCCTCGGGAAGTGTGTCTGGGCCAAAGCACAAATACGTCTCGGCCAACATGAGTTCCTCTATCAGCGCTTCGTCTTCGCCCTCAAGGGCATCCACGTCGTAGACCACCTGTGTGCGCTTATCGCCCACAAACTGATTGTGTTCAAACTTCACTGGACGTTCCATCTCGTACTCCTGAACTTGTACTCGTAGTTGTCATCGTAAGGGGAATCAGCTCAAAGGCGCTAAGCGCCGGCACTCATGTGGACGGATCCTGCGGAAGATCCACCATTGGGCCGAAGGCGCCAATCGCCCGGTAATACTCCGATTCGGCATCAAGTATCTGCAGAACCTGCTCGTCGTTGAGTTGCAGGTCTGACTCACTCACCTTGCCAAGCACATAGGCAATGGGCTCATCCTCCGGCACGACCACCAAGGCAGAACCCATGTCATCTGCTGTTGCGAGTGAAGCCACGCCCTTGTCTGCGAGGTAGTCGCAATGAAATAACAACACTGCACGAACCTCTTCAAAGCTGACTACAGATGTGAGGTCTTCCGGAAGCCGATCAGCAACAAATTCCACTGCCTCTTCAATGTCATACACACTGCGTCGAGGTCGTCGCGCAAGTGAGCCGGTCACCATTCCAATCGACACTGTGGCGATGAAGAAGGTGCACAAAATTCCCAGAGCGATCCAAAACCACATAGGTCACACAGTACTGCTGACGTAGCGAAACCTAGGCAGCGGCTCAGGGCACAGGTCGTCTATGTCCGCCAACTGAACACCCGCTACAAAAATGAGACCCGCTGCAGAAGCTCAACATAGGCAATCAGCGGTTCCACTCGCAGACCCTCAAGTTTGCCGCCGTCATCCCATCGCCGAAGTCGGACTGCGTTTGTGCTTGCTGGGTTTCGTTCAAAGACGCGAAGTTCGGTCACGCTCATCGGTCCACCTTGCATCTCTAGGCTGCGCACCGACCCATCTGAGAGTCCCTGAATGTAATCAGCTTGCATGGCGCACAAATAGCGCTTCGCTCTGACATGGAGTGCAATCGGACCCGTCACGGAGGGGGGAAACAGCCCTGCTAGATAGCGAGCGCCTACGGCCTCGTGGGTGAGATCCTGAGCAGGGACGGCGGACTCCCCCTCTGCACGGCCGGCCTGAATTGCTAGGAGATGTCCAACGTCGTGCAGCAATGCCGCTACTACAAGTTCATCAGAGGCTTCCTCGTGTACGGCCAAGGCTGCAGTCTGCAAAGCGTGATCAATCTGGGCTAGCTCTTCGTCATAGTTCAGCTGCCCAAATTCCTCGTACAAAGCAAGGACTGAATCAATGCTTGCAGCGCTCTCTGGACGAGGCAGTTCCGAAGGGTGTTGGTACTGCGCGTTCACCCGACAGACCGGCCTTGGAAGTCTCCGATTAGTGAGACTCGAACCCGTCCCTCGGCTGCTTCTCCGGCTGCAAATTCTGCAACCTTGCGCTCGTAGTACTCGTCTCTCAAGTCACCTTCAACTAAAGCGTTGTACGTCGGGTACAAAGCCCGACGCGGCAGTCTGGAGTTATTCGCCCCACTGCGATGCGGGGTACGCGAGTGGAACCACAGCGTTTGACCCGCTTGGACTTGGACTAGATCCCACTGCAGCGAGTCCACGATCTCTTGTGTAATGCAACCAGAATCATCTGTTGCAAGGAGCATCTGATGCTGACCCGAGGCAACTTCTAAACATCCGTTCTCTGGCGTTGAATCATCGATTGCGACCATGCACGAGACGTGTGAGTCAATGAACGGATAGGCCGGCGCATCTTGATGAGGGGCGTACCCCGCACCGCCTGGAAGTTTGTAATTGACCTTCTCCTTGTACAGCACGGCTTGCGAGCCGAGGAGCGCCGAGGCAACCTCGATCAGTGCACCAGTAGTGATCAACTCGCGCAGCCCCGAATGAAACGGGATCAGATTTTCGCTGCGGCAAAGTTTGGGACCCTCATCAGTGAGTTCATAGTGATGCATCCAGCCATCACCCTGTTCGGGCCACTCAGCGATCTCATCCATCCAGGATCGCAATTCTTCAACGCCTGCGGCATCAAGCGTGTCAGTCAGCAAGCAACCCGTGCGATTGAAATGCTCAATGTCTGCAGGGCTCACAGCGGTTCTGATTGCCGGGGGGTTCTGGCCGGTTCGGTTCGAGTCGTTCACTATCCCAATGGTACGCGCAGAGCGCTGCACCCGCTAAGGGAACCGGCACACGCTCTTCACAATGGGGCGGAGTCAGCGTAGAAGTGCAAACCTAAAGAGATGAAACATCCTTCATGGACGGTGGCCGATATGGGTGATCAGCGCAACATCATTGTGTTGGTTACGGGGGCAAACAGCGGTTTGGGACTCGCCTCGGCTCGGGCGTTTGCAGGATCGGGAGCACAGGTACTGCTGGCCTGTCGCAATCTTGAGCGCGGCAATGCAGCTCTTGAGGAAGTCACTGCTGCCTCCACCGGCGCAGCCCCTCAACTGATTGAGCTTGATCTGGCAGATTTTGAATCAGTAGAGCGGGCTAGTCAGGAGGTCGCCGAATCGGTTGGGCATCTTGATGTGCTGCTGAACAACGCAGGCGTGATGGCACTACCACTGCGCAGAACCGCTCAAGGCCACGAGATGCAATTCGGCACCAACCACCTAGGACACTTCGCCCTTACTGCGCGTTTGTTACCACTTCTGCTCGCGTCGCAGAAGGCAAGAGTGGTGACGACTTCCTCGGGCGCACACCGGATCGGAAAGATGCGCTGGCAGGACCTTGACTGGCAGAAGGATTACCAAAAGTGGCCCGCCTACGGTCAGTCAAAGTTGGCCAACCTGATGTTCAGCTTTGAACTCGAGCGGCAGGCTGTTGCGGCGAAAACCACTCTCAGTTCGATGGCGGCACACCCGGGATACGCATCTACGCACCTGCAAGCGGCTGGGCCTGAGTTGGCCGGACAAGCACTCATGGGGCGAGTGATGGCTGCGGGCAACAAAGTATTTGCACAATCTGCAGCCCAAGGGGCGCTTCCTCAACTTTTTGCAGCAACTAGCCCTGACGCGGTTGGCGGTTGCTACTACGGGCCCGGCGGCCTTGGCGAGATGCGGGGCAACCCCCAGCTTGTACAAGCAACTTCTTCAGCACTCAAGACTGAGGAGTGGGCAAAATTATGGTCAGCCTCCGAGGAACTCACCGGGTTGAGCTTCAACTGGCCGAAGTAGGTTTATGGCCTTCACCTAGTAGCTGCCGCACTGCTGCTTGCATGCCAGGGTCTGATTGAGCCGAAACAGTTCTCACTACACGAACTTCTCGCCCCACGAACTTCTCACCCCAACAGCTTCTCACCCGAATAGCTTCTCACCCCACAAGCAAGGAGTCCCTGCGATATGACCACGACCGATGAGTCCAGCCATCCGAATCCCAGCGTTAACTCGGCGCCGCAAAACCAGAGTTCCACTCAAGGCGCACCACCGGAACTTGGCATGGTCGGTCTGGGGCGAATGGGGGCAAATCTGGTGCGCAGACTGGTTCGCGGTGGCGGAAGGTCAGTTGTTTTCGACACGGATCCAGCCGTTGCGGCTGCACTCGCTGATGAACTTGGCTCGGGCGTGCGCCCAGCCTCGACGCTGGCCGAACTCGTTGCAGCGCTCCCTGCCCCCAGAGCAATCTGGGTCATGGTTCCTGCCTCCGTTGCTGGCGCTGTAGTCGCTGAGATTGCCGATCTGATCGACCCCGGCGACGTAATCATCGACGGGGGCAACACCGACTGGCGCGAGGACGGTCCTCGGGGTGCTGCGTTAGCTGAGCGCAAGATCTCGCTTCTTGATGTCGGCACGAGTGGTGGCGTCTGGGGCTTGGAGCGCGGCTACTGCATGATGGTCGGCGGTGGCGAGGAAGCAGTGCTCCAACTCCGGCCCGTGTTTGACATTTTGTCCCCTCCGGCTGATTCAGTGGAACGCACACCGGGCCGCGATGGTGACCTCACCCAGGCAGAGCAAGGCTGGTTGCACTGCGGCCCAACTGGTTCCGGGCACTTTGTCAAGATGGTGCATAACGGCATTGAGTACGGCTTGATGGGTGCCTACGCAGAGGGTCTGAACCTGCTCGGCCACACTGCCCCTTACGGGTTTGATGTTGACATTCCTGCTGTTACTGAGCTCTGGCGGCGAGGCAGCGTTGTTGGGTCTTGGTTGCTCGATCTGACTGCAGCAGCCTTTGTTGCTGACCCAACCCTTGATGGGTTTACCGGCGTTGTAAGCGATAGTGGCGAAGGCCGCTGGTCACTTGAAGCCGCTGTGGACCTTGGGGTTCCAGCACCGATACTTGCCAGCGCCCTGTTCTCTCGGTTCTCCTCCCGCGGAGAAGAAACTATGGCCAACAAAGTTCTGTCAGCCATGCGGAACGAATTTGGCGGCCATGTTGAGAGCTCCGCACCGTGAGGGACCAGACTCCACACCAGGTCGATTCAGCCAACACAGGTGATGCTCTAGTCCTGTTCGGAATCACAGGAGATTTGGGGTTCAAAAAACTCCTCCCGGCGCTGTATCACCTAGCCGCTACTGGCCAACTCGAGGTGCCAGTCATTGGGGTTGCATCTTCAGATTGGACTGTCGAGGACCTCAAGGATCGGCTGCGATCAGCGCTAGATGCACAACATGTTGTGCCAGATGTCGAGGTGCTCAACGACCTTGAGTCTCGTTTGTCATATGTGCAAGGCGACTACGCAAACCCCGCAACCTTTGTTTCACTTAATCAAGCCCTCGATGGGTCCAAGCTGCCCGTGGTGTACCTAGCTATTCCCCCTGTGCTCTTCCCTGAAGTCATTGAGGGCTTGGCTTCAGTGGGCTTGAACGATCGAGCAAGGATCGTTCTTGAGAAGCCTTTTGGTAGGGACCTGACCTCGGCACAAGAACTCAATGCAACGGTTCTCTCGGCCTTCCCCGATGAGCGGGTCTTTCGGATTGATCATTTCTTAGGCAAAGAACCGGTGCTCAACCTTTTGGTCTTCCGGTTTGCCAACACGGTGCTCGAGCCACTTTGGAACCGTCATCAGATCTCTAAAGTTGAAATCACGATGGCCGAGAGTTTTGGGGTCGAAGGGAGAGGCGGCTTTTATGATCGAGTGGGAACGCTTCGCGATGTTGTTCAGAATCACCTGCTACAGATTTTGACCCTGCTCGCCATGGAACCACCTAGTTCGGAATCACCCGAGGCTCTTCGCGATGAGAAGATCAAAGTGCTTCGCGCTATCGAGACTGTCGATGTGTCAACGGTGGTCCGCGGCCAGTACGAGGGCTACCTCGATGAGGATGGTGTCGCTGAAGGTTCCGACACCGAGACATTTGTAGCGATGCGTTTCTTCATTAACAACTGGCGTTGGGCGGGTGTGCCTTGGTACGTGCGTTCAGGCAAGGCAATGGCCGCAACATTTACTGAAGCAGTGATTGAGTTTGAGCCGGCGCCCCAACCTCTCTTCGTTGACCCTGCGCACCCACCCGAGCCAAACCGCTTGCGTTTCCGCTTGAACCCAGATGACGAAATCACCCTAGAGGTTCAGGCTAAGCGGCCTGGCGAGGAATTACTCAGCCAGACGGTCGATCTTGATGTGGATCACTTCTCGGCTGCAGATCGAATTCCCGAGGCCTATGAGCGCCTGCTTCGCGATGTCATCGAAGGCGACCAGACACATTTTGGGCGAGAGGATTCAGTCGAGGAATCTTGGAGGATTGTTCAACCTCTCCTTGAGAACCCTCCGCCAGTTGTGCCCTATACGCGGGGTAGTTGGGGACCCGAACTGAGCCCCGAGGAAGACCCTTTCCCGTGGATCGACTGCGGGCCTGATGGGCGAACGGTCAGCCGGCAATCCAAACAATGACAACAGCAGATCGACATGAACTGCGTGTACTTCCCACTGCTGCCGAAGCTGCAACAGAGGCCGCCAGAATCATCTGCGAGTTGCTAGCTGCTGCCCTCATCGCGGCAGCAGAGGAGAACCCAGCTTCGGGGGCGCAGGCAGTCCGAGCCTCAGTGGCGTTCAGCGGCGGCTCCTCACCAAAATTGATGTTCGCTGAGCTGCTTGCGGTTCAACATCAACCCGACTGGTCTCGAATAGATCTCTTCCAAGTAGACGAACGAGTAGCACCCGAGGGCGACCCGAGCCGCAACCTTGTTGACCTGCAGCATGAACTCCTCGACCACCTCAACCCGCAAGGGTTACTGCACCGGATTCCCGTTGAAGCTGGCGCAGCCCAGGCTGCACTGAAGTACGCAGACTCCATCAGCCGAGTTCTTGGCGGTAGCGCTCAACTAGATGTTGTGCACCTTGGCTTGGGGAACGACGGTCACTGCGCGTCACTTGTTCCGGGTGACCAAGCCTTGCTTGTAATGGATTCAGATACCTCAGCTACAGCGAAGTATCAGGGCCTCGAGCGAGTCACCATGACCTACCCAATGTTGAATCGGGCACGCTGCGTTGTTTGGCTAGTTACTGGTGAGTCAAAGCGACCTGCGCTCGCAGGTCTACTCAGGGACGACCCCGCGATTCCGGCCGCTCATGTGCAGTGCAATCGTTCAATCATTGTTGCCGACCAATCAGCCGTCAGCAGCGCTGACCGATGAGCACTCAGCAGCGCTGACCAATTAGTAGAGCGTGTGGGTGCACGTAGTGGCGGTCAAGTGCACGAGTGGTGACATCGAGTCCAGCTTCTTGCATCACGGTTCGGATTGCATCGAGTGGAACAAGTTCAACCGTTTCGCCCTCGGTCACGCGAGTGAGTTTGGTAGAGATCAGTTCCTGGGTTGAACACCAAGCAGACTTAGCGCGCCGAGTGGTGTCCATCTCTTTGATCAGCAGCGTGCCCCCGGGTTGAACAACCCGAGCGGCGGCAGCAGTTAAGTCGAGCGCTGCGGCAATTCCCAACAGATACAACACATCGATAATCACTACGGCCCCGTAGGTTTGCTCCACTGGTGGCCTCCAGTCAGATTCGACCTGAACAAATTCAAGTCGATCCTGCCCTAACCCCGCTGCCTGAGCCGCACGGCGCGCCTCGATAAGTTTTGCTCCGTCGATATCAGTGCCAATGATTCGGCGGTCTTCGCTACCCAAAGCGGCTGTCAGTGAGAACAGGCCGTGTCCGCAGCCGATCTCGAGTATCTCGCCCGAGGATGGCAGTTCTTGTTGCACTGTTTCCATTGGAATTGAAGCCCATCGCACCATTGTGTGCGCCCGGGTTGACCACGGCTCCGCCTCGTAGGCAGCAATAATCCCCGGAGGCCGATGCCATCGACTCCCGCCGCTCGCTGTGTTCGCTTCTGATGGCGTATCGGGTGTGGGTTGAGGTCCTGCTCCTCGGCCCGTCATCGGAGATCACCGAAGGTGCCGAGTTGTATTCCTGCAGAGGCGATTCGCTCGCTGACGGTCTTGCTGCGCAAGCCTGCTGCCTCTTCTGCCCAATGGTACGACCAGTCATAGCGGGCGCGATCTGGGTCGTGCACTGCACCCGGATGACAGCCAATTTCCACAGACTGACTACTGCTAGAAATCGAGTCAATCAGTTTGAGTAGCTCTGGTTCGGTCAACGAACCCGAATGTGAAAACCCTGCGAAGCTCTGCGTGGTCAGCAGCCCAGCCCGCTTGGCGCGGACAGCGGCGAGCCTGCCAAGGATCGACATGGGCCCCAGCCCACTCGACCTAGTTGTTCGTACAGCTTTGACTCCAGCCACTGCTGCAAGTCGCTGGATAACTGGCCAAAGAGTTGGCCACTCATGAAGGTGTTGATGCGAGTCGAGGTGAGTCAAGGAAACACCTTCTGCCTGCACTGCGCGTATCTGAGCTGTGAGTTCACGTTCGACGTCTTCTGGGTTGATCCGCCCCTTAGCGGCAGAAGCGGCGAACTGTTTCCACGAGATGGGGAACCTGCCATAGTCATCTACCAAGCTGGGGACCTCGGCAGCAGTCAACACGGGAGGGTCCTCACCTACAAGTGCAAGGTGCACTCCCACTCCGAGCTTGGGGTAGCCCTCGAGCAGCCCAACAGTGGTTGCAAATGCAGGTGCAGGAACCAGCACGCTCGTCGAGGTCAGGACTCCGTGTTCATGGCATTCAAGAATCGCTTGAGAGGTTGCCTCTGTGAGGCCGTAGTCGTCGGCATTAACAATCAGAAGAGTCATGACACCATGCTCAGTTGACCTGATTGGCGGGATTGGCCGGATCTTTGGTGCTTCTTCGGAGCTCGGCTCCTAGGGAGAACATTTCTCGAAGCATCTTGAGAATTACCGCTGGAGAAGAGAGCGTTGAAACACCCCGAGTGCGGGGGAAGTAGTCGACCCCAAATTGGATGATCTCTGCCCCTTCGTTGCGTGCTCGAGCCAAGAGCTCGGCATCAATGAACGAGCCTTCGCTCTTGAGCTGCACCGAGTCAATGACCCAGCGCTGAGCCAGCTTGAAGGCAAAGTTCACATCGCGGATTCGCAGCCCCAGCAATGCATTCACCAGCGTGTTGTACAGATAGCTATAGAAGAAACGCAGCGGTCCTTCACCTTTGCGTTGCAGACGGTATGCAGCAACCACGTCGGCGCTGTACAAGTCCAGCAGATGGATCGCCTGTCGCATCTCTGCAGGATCGAAAGGAAGATCAGCGTCTGTATAAAGGATCAGATCTCCACTAGCGGCGGCTAGACCAGTGCGGATTGACCCTCCGAGCTTGCGGTTGGTCACATGGTGGCGAACATGTATGCGTGCGTCAGCAGCTGAGTACTCATCAGCGAGTTCGCCACAACCGTCAGTGGATGCATCATCAACAAAGAGAAGTTCCCAGTTTCCAACCGCACCCTGCTCGACGAGTGAATCCAACTCTTTCGACATGGCCTCGATTGTCCGAGGCAACATCTCGAGCTCATTCCACATGGGTATGACTACCGAGATCAAGCGGTCCGAGTTAGCCACCTCGGAGTTTGGATCGGTTTCAGAACCCAGTTCAGGCGACATAGACACCACGAGCGTACGAGTAAGAGAGAAAGAGGGCCAGCGCAGCGCTTGCAAACCCGACAGTTCTGTAATGCGAGGGACCTTCCCCAGAGGGTCTGACGCATGACAGAACGGGCTTTTTGGAACCGCAGTCGCGACGGAAAGTTAGGACACCTAGTTGGGTTGCACTGCATGCCTGACTATAAAAACTCTCTCAGGAGAAGTAAGAATGAGGTAGTGACGCCTCCTTCTATCGCCACCGAAACTACAAGCCCCGCCCCGCTGGCATTCGTCGCCGCGCTCACGGATGCTCGACTCAAGGCTTTCCTGACCTCTGAGCAGCGGCGCTGGGAAGCATTCGACGCCGACCTTGGACCGGCTCTGGGCGAGCTTGACCGCTTCTGTGGCGAAGGCGGAAAGCGAGTTCGCCCTGCATTTGCCTACTGGACCTTCCTCGGTGCTGGTGGGGACCCCGACAACCCTTGGATCATCGACCTGTGCGCCGGGCTTGAACTCCTACATGCCTTTGCCCTCCTGCATGACGACGTCATGGATGGCTCGGATATGCGCCGTCACCACCAGACAGTTCATATTGGCGCAGCGGAACAACATCGCAACTCTCACTGGAGGGGCGAAGCTCGGCGCTTCGGAGAGGGAGTTGCAATCCTGCTCGGAGACCTTGCCCTGACCTATGCGGATCAGCTCATGAGCCCACTAGATTTTGATACGCGTACGATCTACAGCGAACTCAAAACCGAGCTGATGGTTGGCCAATATCTTGACTTAGTGAGCGCTGCACGAGGAGATACCGATGCCGATCGCGGCCGGCGAATCGTGCTGTACAAGTCCGCCAAGTACACCGTCGAACGACCGATGCATATGGGTGCCGCTTTGGCAGGACGAGCCGGCGAGATGACCGAGCCGCTGTCACGTGTAGGGCTTCCTCTCGGCGAGGCATTCCAGCTTCGCGACGACTTGCTCGGCGTGTTTGGCAGCGAACTCACCGTTGGCAAGCCGGTAGGGGACGACCTGCGAGAGGGCAAGGCCACTCTGCTGCTGACGCTTACGACTGAACTTGCAAATCCCGCTCAACAAACTGAGCTTGCCAAAGTTGGCTCACAGCTCAGTCCCGAGTCGGTGGATCGACTCTGCGAGATCATCACCGAGACGGGTGCTCGTTCGCAGGTTGAACAGCGCATTGAGAATCTGACCACCGAGGCACTAGCCGCACTCGATGCAATGCAGCTCACCGAGACGGCTCGGGCCGCACTGATCGAACTAGCGGCTTATGTCGGAATGAGGGATGTGTGAAAGTAGCCATTGTTGGTGCTGGCTTAGGTGGACTTGCAGCAGCTTGTCACCTTGCGGGTAATGGACACGATGTGACCGTTGTGGAGCGTGACCCTGCCCCTGGCGGGAGGGCGGGCCGATGGGAATCCAACGGCTACAGCTTCGACACCGGGCCGACCGTATTTACCATGGTGGAGTTTCTCGAGAGAACCTTCAACGCGGCTGGTGCCTCGGTAGAGGATCACGTCACCTTTGATCGACTCGATCCTGGATACCGCGCCTGTTACGCAGACGGCTCCGAATTGTTTGTACGCGCTGGCCGTGAAGCCATGACCGAAGAGATCCGCACAGTCTGCGGGGCACATGACGCTGCAGCCTTCGGACCCTTTTGCGATTGGCTGACGGAACTCAACCGTGTTGAGGTTCCTAACTTTATTGATCGCAACTTCAACACCCCTCTTGACCTTGCCTCATCGCCGAAAGCGGGAATCGAACTCTTGCGCCTAGGAGGGTTTGGCAAGCTCGAGGCCAAAGTCAAAACCTTCTTTGACGACTACCGGCTGCATCGCCTGTTCTCCTTCCAAGCGCTCTATGCCGGCCTCTCCCCCTTTGACGCACTCGCGCTGTACGGCGTGATCACCTATATGGACACGGTCGCAGGAGTCTGGGCACCACGCGGTGGTATCCATGCAGTCGCAACCGGTCTGGCCGAAGCCGCAGAAAAGGCGGGGGCACAGTTCCACTATGGGGATCCAGTGATTCGCATTGAGCGCCGTCCCGGCAGCGGTGAAGTGAGTGGAGTTCGCACAGCAGGCGGGCAACGATTCGACGCCGATGTGGTGGTGGCGAATCCTGATGTTCCAGCGGTGTA
>CAMDLX010000061.1 GCA_945901935.1 Bifidobacterium breve
AAAGGGATTCGTGCAAACGCATTATGTCCCGGCCCGGTGCTCACTCCCCTGCTGGCAAAGTTTCTCTCAGATGAAGAGAAACGTCAGCGCCGATTGGTCCACATCCCGATGGGTCGCTTCGGTGAAGCAATCGAGATTGCTAACGGGGCCCTCTTTTTGGCCTCTGACGAGTCCTCATTCATGACTGGTCAGTCCCTGCTAGTCGATGGCGGAATTACTGCTGCATACACCACTCCCGAATGACCTTGAGTACTCTCTTACTGCACTTCGCCTAGAGGAGAACTTGTGACGACTACTGGACTAATAGGTCTGCCAACCCTTGATCGACTCGTAGCTGACGGTCAGATCGATACGGTGGTGGTTGCTTTTACCGATGTGCATGGTCGCCTGATGGGCAAGCGTGTCACGGGACGGTTCTTCTTGGACCATGTGGTGGGTTCTCCCGCTCCTGATGGCTCTGCAACCGGGGAAGGGATCGAGGCCTGTAACTATTTGATGACCGTTGATGTGGACATGAACGTCATCGCAGGGTTTGAATACTCCGACTGGGAGGGCGGCTACGGCGACTTTCGAGGACGCCCGGACCTGAGCACCCTCAGGGTCACGCCTTGGCTCGATAAGACAGCGTTGGTTCTGTGTGACGTGGTTGACAGCCAAACCGAACAGGCCGTGCCCGTGTCTCCACGGCAGGTACTCCAGGCACAGTTGGCACGAGCGGCCGAACATGGGTTGACCGTAAAACTTGGCTCTGAGCTCGAGTTCTTTGCTTATGAGGCCTCATATGAGGATTTGGCTCGAGGCAAGTACCGCACGCTCGAGGAGTCAACCTCTTCTTGGTACAACTTGGATTATCACATCTTCCAGACCACCAAAGATGAGCCGCTCATTCGCGCCATTCGCAACGGCATGCTCGAGGCTGGGCTACCAGTTGAATTCTCGAAGGGAGAGGCAGCACCAGGGCAGCACGAACTCAACCTGCGCTATGCCGAGGCGCTGAAGATGGCTGATAACCACACCATCTATAAGAATGGCGCAAAAGAAATTGCTTACCTACAGGGCAAAGCGATCACCTTTATGGCGAAACCCAGCATTGACCAACCGGGTTCGAGTTGCCATATCCACTCTTCGATCTGGAGTCTCGAGGATGACCGTCCGCTCTGTGCCGGTGATGGCCCGAATGGGATGAGCCCGATCTTTCGTTCCTGGGTTGCGGGTCTTCTCGCTCATTCACAAGAACTTTCGCTGTGCTTTGCTCCGTATATCAACAGCTATAAGCGCTATCAGCCGGACTCTTGGGCCCCTACTGCTGTGGTCTGGTCACCGGATAATCGCACCTGCGGGCTGCGCCTAGTTGGCCATGGCGCAGGTATGCGTGTTGAGTCACGAATTCCTGGAGCGGACTGCAATCCGTACATTGCTTTTGCGGCACTGATCGCAGCAGGCCTAGATGGAATTGAGTCCGGCCTTGATTGCGGTGACCCCTATATGGGCAACGCGTATACCGCCGAGGAGATCCCACGTATCCCTTCGAACCTTGTCGAGGCGATTCGCGGATTTGAGCAGTCCGAGTTTGCCCGTGCTGCCCTCGGATCCTCTGTGTTCGAACACCTTCTGCATGCTGCACGGGAAGAGTGGAAGTCCTCCAACAACGTGGTTACAGAGTGGGAACTTCGACGGAACTTTGAACGTATCTAGACCGTAATTGGGCAAGACCATTTCGCCCACGCAACGTTAAGTCGGAGCAACACTTGCAATTCCTGAGAACCCCTGAATCAAGATTCCTTGGCCTGCCTGACTGGCCCTATGCACCGAACTACTCCCAAGTCGATGACACAGATGGTGGAGAGCTTCGCATTCATTATGTGGACGAGGGCCCACGGGATGCAGACCCGGTTCTGTGCATGCACGGAGAGCCGTCTTGGTCTTACTTGTACCGTCACATGATTCCGCCGCTCACCCAAGCAGGACACCGTGTCATTGCCCCCGATCTTGTTGGCTTTGGCCGCTCGGATAAGCCCGCAGAGCAGGAGAGCTACACATACGAAAGCCATGTGGGCTGGATGTCTGAGTGGCTAGTGAATCTTGACTTGGAACGAATCACATTGGTTTGTCAGGACTGGGGTGGGCTGATCGGCCTTCGTTTGGTGGCTGCTTTTCCTGAACGGTTTTCTCGGCTGGTGATTGCCAACACGGGCCTGCCTACTGGCGACAAGCCACAGCCTGCGGCCTTTGCGCAGTGGAGGAAGTTCTCCCAAGAGGTTGAAGTTTTTGATTGTGGCGCGATCCTGCAGATGGGAACCACAGCTGACCTTGCTGGCGAAGTGGTGGCTGCCTACAACGCCCCGTTCCCAGATGATTCGTTCACGGCTGGGGCGAGGCGCTTTCCGCTGCTCGTACCCGACTCACCTGATGACCCTTCGGCCGAGGCAAATAGGACCGCTTGGAAGTTGCTGAATACTTGGACCCGGCCGGTCATGCTCGCGTTCTCAGATGCTGACCCGGTCACCAAAGGTGGGGAGCGGGCATTCCTGACCGGAATTCCCGCGTGTGCGGGGCAAAGCAATCAAACAATCCATGGTGCCGGTCATTTCCTTCAGGAAGATTCCGGTGCTGAGTTGGCGAGCATGGTTCATGAGTTCATAGGGTCAACTCCACTATGAACCTTTCGGCAGCTGAGCTTGCAGCGCAGACCCCCTCTACTGATGGTCGCGTACTACGAGGCGCAAAGACCCGAACAGCAATTGTCGAGGCACTTTTTGAGCTCTTCAAACAGGGCATTTATGCGCCGACTACGAAACAGATCGCAGAGCAAGCTCAGACCTCAGTGCGCTCGATCTTTCAGCATTTCGAAGATATGGAAACTCTCTACGCTGACCTTGTGGCGGTGCAGACTGTTCGCCTCACGCCGCTGGTTGAGTCCCTTACTGCCGACGGTCCTCTGGAGCAGCGGTTGGCGGAGTTGCAGGCCCAGCGTGGCCAGATCTTTGAGCTGGTCTCCCCCGCACGTCACGCTCTGGCAACTCGGCCAAACAACTCGCAGTTAATCACCGAGCGGTTAAATGACCTTTCGGCACAGCTGCGAGATCAGGTCCTATCGCAGTTTGCTGTAGAGCTGAGTGTTGCGGATACTCAATCGGCGGCAGATTCGGTAGAGATGCTCGATCTGCTGTGGTCGTTCGAATCTTGGGACCGTCTTCGAAATATGCAGCATCTCTCGATCGAAGAAGCAGGTAGATCTCTCTGTGCTGCGACGCTACGCGTACTGCCCTGAGTTTCGAGCTGCTGTAGCAGCCGGCAGGACCTTGCCGACTGCTTGATCGCAGATCACTCGCACACGATCTACGTCTAGCAGCTTGGTCGTTGCATCGATGCAACCAACCACACAGAGCAGTCCCAGTTCTCGGCCAAGGATGGCTGCATGAGAATTTCGACCGCCCTGATCCGTAATAAGTGCAGACGCCTGAAGCATTAACGGCAGCCATGACGGGTTCGTGCTGTGGGTGACGAGTACATCGCCCTCTTTGAAGGCCCCTGGCTCGTATGGGTCACTCAGGACACAGACACTCGACTCAACCGTCCCAGAACCAATTGCCAGCCCAGAAGTGAGAGCGATTGTGGTCTCTGGATCTGCAATGGAACGATCAGTGACTTTCGGTTCTGCTGCATGGAGAAATGGCCGGACCTGCAGCAAGACCATCTCCTGGGTGATGCCATCGAGTGCCCATTCCACTTCAACCTGGTGTCCAAAGCGTTCAGCAAGTAACTGTCCCCAATCGCTCAGCAGCAGTATCTGATCCAAGCGAAGCACCTGTGTCGACTGCTCAGTGTCGCTAGTTGGGATCAGGTCAGCTGACCCGTTGGACTTGAGTTGCTGGGCTTGGGGAAAGACCTGCACCTCGGGCCGGTCCAGACTGGAGAGGCCGTGATGTGTGACCTCATAGCGCTCTGGGATGAGAAGTCCGTCCACAAGAGCATCGCCCATCCCCCAACAGGCTTCTATTGAGGTGACGGCTGCAGGGAGGTCTTCCGTGTTGTTGTCATTACTGTTGTTGCTGCTCTTGGGGCCACCGCTCGAGGTCACATGAATCTGCAAGTCAGGGTCTGCGCTCAGCAGTACTCCAGAAGCACCTAGGTCTGATCGCACCATGCGCTGAACCAGAACGGCCATAAGATTTTGGCCGAACGGTTGCTGACGGGCATTGGTATAGGCAAGAACTCTCGTCGAAAACATCGAACCCAGAATGCTTCGGTAGGCGCCTATGACCCCCGCAAGATCTTGGACACTCAGAACAGTCTCGTATTGGCCTGCATAACTAGCGTGGTCAAGGTCTTCGTAGATCGCCGATGAGCGCACTGCAAAAACTGCGTCTGCGTCCTTGCCCTGTAACTGCTCCAAAGCAGGTCCCAGTTGGTAGAGCAACTGCTCCGAGATTTCGGCTTGATCAAGCAGACTCTGAGTTTGCTCGGCGAAACTCACGGGTAGGACCTTGCCATCAGCGAGAGACTGCAAAAGGGTTGTAAGAGGGTCTCGCACGGAGGCTTGGCCGAGCACCTCAGCACAAGCCTTGGTGCTGATGATGAAACCTGCAGGAGTCGGGATGTGCAGGGAATCCACCTGCGAAGAACTGATAGCAGCGACACGAGCAAGTGCCGAGGCTTTGGCGCCGACTACGTCTGTGCCCGTGGCATGCGGGTCGTCCATCCAAAGGATCAACTCGTCGGAAGTGCTCATCTGAATAGTCTCGCTCAGGATCGAGTCGGGAGACGGCAGTCCGGCATGAGGGTGAACAGCGGCGCCTAGGTGAATTAGTCTGAACAAAGTTCTTGGCTGCGTGTTGCGCTCTGTTGCACTGAAGCTATCTGGGGGGATCTTATGGCCACGCTGACCGAACAACTTGCAGAAATTATTCCCAGCGAACGCGTGCTTCGTTCCGAGTTGAGTGCCGACTACGGCAGCGATGAATGTCTCACGGTAGAAGCTGTCGCACCTGCAGTTGTGGTGTGTCCCGAATCCACAGAGGAAGTTTCAGCAATCTTGGAGTTTGCTGACAAGAACCTGGTGGCAGTGACTGCTCGCGGAGCGGGAACGGGACTCTCAGGTGCTGCTGTGCCTACACCTGAGTCCATCGTGATCTCGTTTGAACGCATGAATAAGGTGCTCGAGATTGATACCGAGAATCATGTCGCAGTGGTGCAGCCGGGCGTGCGTCTCAACGAGCTTGATCTGTTGACTCGTGAGCACAACCTGATTTACCCCGTCTATCCCGGCGAGTACTCCTCGACCCTCGGCGGCAATATCTCGACGAACGCCGGAGGAATGCGTGCAGTGAAATACGGCGTCACGCGCCATCAGGTACTCGGCGTGCAACTTGTTCTAGCCGGTGGCGAGGTGCTCCGATCAGGTGGCAAGTTTGTCAAAGCCTCAACGGGGTATGACCTGACCCAACTCGTGGTGGGTAGCGAAGGGACGCTGGCTTTGGTGACCGAGGCAACGCTCAAGTTGTCTCCGCGAATCGAGCATCAGATGACAGTTCTGGCTCCGTTTAGCACCCTAGATCAGGTGTCGGCTGCAGTTCCCCGAGTGGTTGATTCGGGCATCGGACCAGTAGTGCTCGAGTACATAGACCTGCTCACGATGTCCGCTGTTCACTCGTACACGGGCCTTGAGCTTGGCATTCCTCAAGAGATTCAAGATACTGCGCTGGCCTACCTAGTGGTGATGATGGAAAATCCAGTTCTGTCACGTCTCGAAGAAGACACTGAACGCTTGTCAGAGATGCTCTTTGAACTCGGGGCGATCGATGCATACGTTTTGCCCGCAGGTGCTGCAGCAGGCCTGATTGACGCCCGCGAGAAAGCGTTTTGGATGGCCAAGGCCGCTGGCGCTGACGACATCATCGACATCGTGGTTCCTAGAGCCCAGATACCTGTATTTATGGAACGTGTGGCAGCACTTGCTGGTGAGTATGACGCATGGATCGCCGGATGTGGCCATGCTGGCGACGGAAACGTACATATGGGAATCTTCTGTTCCGATAGTGAGCGAAGGCATCGTCTACTCACGGAACTCTTTGCGGCCGGGCTAGTTCTGGGAGGTGCAATCTCAGGTGAACACGGTGTGGGTCGTGCAAAGAAGCAGTTCTTCAATGAACTCGTAGATCCAGCCAAGATTGCGCTGATGCGTCGAATCAAGTCAGCATTCGACCCCAATGGCATTCTGAATCCCGAAATTCTATTTAACACTGAGGACCAATCATGAACGGCGCACAAGCACTCATCCGCACTCTCGTCGATGCGGGGGTGGACACCTGCTTTATGAATCCTGGAACTTCAGAGATGCATTTTGTTGCAGCCCTAGATGAAGTTCCAGAGATGCACTCCGTACTCGCACTATTCGAGGGTGTGGCTACGGGCGCCGCTGACGGTTACGCAAGGATGGCCGGCAGGCCCGCTGCCGTGCTGCTTCACCTAGGTCCAGGACTCGGAAACGGACTGGCCAACCTGCACAATGCCCGGCGCGGATACACGCCCATAGTGAACATCGTCGGTGATCACGCGACTTACCACGCACAGTACGATGCGCCGTTGCAGAGCGACATTGAGAGCATTGCTCGAGGCATTTCTGGGTGGATTCGCTCAGCTGACTCGACTACCACGCTGCAAACAGATGCAGCCGATGCAGTTGCTGCATCTTTCGGTCCTCCCGGGCAGGTAGCCACACTGATTCTGCCGGCTGATGTGTGCTGGCTCGAGTCTGACGGCCCTGTTCCCGCTGCCACAGTGACCACTCCGCCGCGCGTCAAGCAATCCACTTTGGAGCAGATTCTTGATGTGCTCAAGTCTGGTGAACCGACTGCGATTCTGCTGGCAGGTTCAAGTCTGATGGAGCCTGGCCTCGTTGCCGCAAGCCGAATCAGTGAGACTGCACAGGTTCGCCTTATCGCAGAAACATTTCCCCCACGTCTGCAGCGAGGGGCAGGGCTTCCAGCTTTGGACCGCCTCATGTACTTGGCTGAGTTTGCTCAGATGCAACTAGACGGATTGAAGCACCTCATTTTGGTCGGGGCTGCTTCACCAGTTTCATTCTTTGCATATCCGGAGATTGCCTCGGACTTGGTTCCGCAGGGCTGCACTGTTCACGTTCTTGCGCAACCAGGGGATGACTCGACTGGGGCATTGGAAGAGCTTGCGGCCATGCTTGGCGCTCCGGCTGATGCGGCAGTACTCGCAGCTCCATCACGGCCCGAGAAGCCAAGCGGAGTTCTCAACCCTGAATCCTTTGCAGCTGCAATCGGTGCTCTTCTACCAGAGGACGTGATTGTTGTTGATGAAGGCAATACTGCAGGTCTCTTCGTAGCTGGGTTTACAGCAGGTGCCCCAAGGCACGACTGGCTTTGCCTCCCGGGTGGAGCAATTGGTTTTGGTATGCCAGTTGCTACTGGTGCGGCGGTTGCCTCTCCCGGGCGCAAGGTTCTGAACCTAGAGGCTGACGGCAGCGCGATGTACACCTTTCAGGCGCTGTGGACCCAAGTTCGAGAAGGACTTGATGTGATCACAGTGATTCTCAACAATCAGTCCTATGCAATCTTGAATCTTGAGCTTTCACGTGTTGGAGCACACCCAGGGCCAAAGGCGCTTGAGATGCTTGATCTAACCAACCCTCGGCTTGATTTTGTTTCCTTGGCTCAAGGTCTTGGAGTTGCAGCTACCCGTGCGACCACAGCCGAGGAGTTCTACGATCAGCTTGAAGTTGCTTTCGCTACTCCTGGGCCGCACCTAATCGAAGCCATCCTGCCTCCCACTTTGTGAGTCGCATTGCTCCTATTGGGTGTGCTCGGTTGTGAACTCTGCGCCTTGTTCGAGTAGGTCTTCTTCTCTTGCTGCAGCCGGCAGGAACAAGAACACACAAACTGCACCGATTGCCACTGGGATTGCTGCCACGATGACGCTCCAGTGCAGTGCGTCAACAAAGGCGCTGTTGGCTACGCGAAGGAGTGCCGCTGCTTGTTCTGGGCTTGGAGCTTGAGAGGCAACCATGTTCGCTCCCCCGAGAGATCCCTTTGCGGCATCGATAGCCTCGATTGGCGCTCCTTGCCCGCTTAAGAACTCGCTCACCTTGGAGCCATAGACCGATGCCAGAACGCTGCCGATGATCGCGACTCCAAGTGCTCCTCCAACTTGTCGGGTGGTGTCATTCACAGCAGAGCCAACGCCGGCCTTGCCGAGCGGCAGTGAACCCATGACTGAGTCTGTCGAGGGAGCCATGGTGAGTCCCATGCCTACTGCTAGCAACATGAGTCGCCACACGATCTGTGCGTAGCTGGAGTCGACCTCAAGAAACGCCATAGTTGCTAGAGCCGCGGTAACCACGACCAGACCCGTAGCCACAGTGAGTTTGGTACCGAAACGCTTGACCACTTGCGAGCTAGTTGGCGCAACGACCATCAGCGTGAGGGCAAATGGCACCATGCGCACACCTGTCTCGAGCGGGGAATAGCCCAAGACAAATTGAAAATATTGGGTCAGCAGGAATATCGATCCAAACATGGCGAAGAAGACCACTGTGATTGCGCCATTGGCAGCACTAAACCGTGGATTCCTAAAGAAGCTCATATCGAGCATGGGGTGCGACACCTTGCGTTCCCAAAGCACAAAGGCTGCACCGAATAGCAAGCCACAAATGAAGATTCCCAAAATCATCGGCTCCAGCCAACCCTTGGTGGGTGCCTCGATGATGGCGAACAGTAAAAGGCTGAGCGCGGCAATCGAGAGCACTGCGCCAACAGGATCGAGGCGAGGGGCAGCGGGATCCTTCGACTCTGGTATCAGGACAATCCCTGCAATAAGGCCGACAACCACTATCGGAAGATTGACCAGAAACACTGATCCCCAATAGAAGTGCTCAACTAGGAATCCACCAGTGAGTGGTCCGAGTGCTGCACCCAGTCCAGCAACACCAGCCCAAATCCCGATTGCCTTCGCACGTTCTTGCGGAGGGAACACGTTCGTGATGATGGACAAGGTGGCTGGCATGATGAACGCAGCGCCTACGCCCATCAACGCTCTCGTGAAAATGAGTTCGTTGGCAGTAGCGGACAAGGCAGCCAGCAGAGACCCGAACCCAAAAATGACCAGCCCAAGCTGCAGCGCCTTGCGTCGGCCGAACTTGTCGCCCATGGCGCCAGCGGTCAGGAGCAGCCCAGCAAAAACAATCGTGTACGAATCAACAATCCATTGCAGTTGACTATTCGTTGCCTGTAAATCGCGGATGATGGTCGGAATGGCCACATTGAGGATGGAATTGTCCAACACGATGACTAACAGGCTGAAACAAAGAACGGTCAGAATCCACCAGCGCCGCTCGTACTCGCGAGTACCTGAATCGGAACTGCTCGTCGCTGTAGTCATGGTCTTCTCTCAGGGAACGCTTCAGGGGGTGGGCGCTCTCAGCGTTTACTCAACCACACAAGAGCTTCGCTTTACCAAACGACTGCCTTACCAAACAGTCACAGATCCTGCAGGGCACCTATCCTGTCGGGCACAGATCCTGTCGGGCACCGCGCAAATGGGCCGTAGTCTTACCGTGTGTCCGAAGCTGACGAGAGGGAACAGAATCCACCCAGTTCCTCTGCTGCAGCAGTGCTCCTGAAAGCAGCGATAGCCGCAATTCCAGAGGGCGAGGAGCGGGCGGAGCAGCTTCAGATGACTCAGGCCGTGGAGCATGCGTTTTCTGCCAAACAACACCTAGCGGTGCAAGGGCCCACAGGTGTGGGAAAGTCGATTGCGTATCTGATTCCGGCGATCTTGGGAGCGCGCAGCGGATCACGAACCGTAATAGTGACATCCTCCAAAGCCCTGCAGGATCAGTTGGCCTCTGTGGAACTTCCCTTCTTGCAACGTGTCCTAGATCAGCCTTTCACCTATTCCGTCCTGAAGGGCCGGTCGAATTATGTGTGCGAGGCAGCAGTAGAAGAGGTGCGAGTGCAATTGGGCGGGGCTGGACAACAAGGTCTTGATCTCGGCCCGCAAGAATCATTCGGAGATGTTGATCTCAGTGATACCGAGCTTCGAGATGAGGTACTCGAAATTCTCGACTGGGCCGAAGGCTCCGCTACCGGGGATATGGCTGAGTTGCCCATCACTCCTAATTGGAAGGCTTGGTCAGCAGTATCGGTTGGTCCGGGTGAATGCGTCGGGGCGAGCAAGTGCTCATACGCCTCGGACTGCAAGTCAGAACAAGCTCGTGCCGCTGCCGAGGATGCCGAGATCGTGGTGGTGAATGCTCATCTGTATGGGGCACACATCCAGACAGGTGGAACCCTTCTCCCAGCGCACAACCAACTCGTGATCGATGAGGCTCACGAGTTTGAGGATTCGATAGTTGGTTCCTTGAGCATTGAGCTCACCGAGGGCAGACTGTCAAACCTCGCCAGGGTCCATGATCGCTGCGTAGCTGCTGAGGACAAGGTGTCAGGCTCTCTTCGGTCGGCCGGTGCGATGCTCGAAGCATGTATGGATGGGATTGCGGGGTCTGGAACTGTTCGCCTGACGAGTGGTCTTGGCGAGGATCTTGCCGCTGCTGTCTCGACTGCTGCTGTGGCAGCAGACCGAGCGCTCAATAGCTTGCGTGCTGCAGCGAAACACGCTGGCGAATCAACGGCGAAGCACCGTATCGAGCGCTCAGTCCGCGTAGCTGAATCAGTGGTGGATGACACGCAGTCGCTCTTGGGAAAGCTGGGCAAAGGCACCGTGCTGTGGGTTGAGCCCACGCGCAACTATCGCCACGTTTTAAGACTGACGCGAATCGACGTTGCCGATACTCTGCGCTCACAGGCATGGGCTGAGAAGGCGCTCACCGTGGTCTGCTGTTCTGCAACGCTTGATTCCGGCACGGCGAGTCGACTTGGCCTCGAGGCGGAGTACCTCTCTGTTCCGTCTCCGTTCAATTTTCGAGATCAAGCGGTGCTCTTCGTTCCAAAGATCCACCGGCCAACGCATCGGGATTGGGCAGAGGAAGTCGCCCAAGAGGTTGAGCATGTGATTCGGGCACTTTCGGGAAGAACCCTGGCGCTCTTCACTTCGAATCGCATGCTGCGCTCCACTGTGGATCTGTGTCGAGAGCGACTTGAGGGATTTACCTTGCTCGCTCAAGGTGACGCTCCAAACCCCGTGTTGCAAGATCAGTTTCTGAACGATGAGCATGCAAGCCTGTTTGCCACAGCCAGTTTTTGGACTGGAATCTCGAGTCCCGGAACCACATGTTCGGCGGTGATTTTGGACAAGATCCCCTTTCCCGTGCCGACGGATCCCATTGTGCAAGCTCGCTGCGAAGTGGTCGGAGATGCAGCCTTTATGGAGGTCTCCGTGCCAGCAGCTGGAATGCAGCTAGCTCAAGGAGTTGGAAGACTTATCAGGACAGCGACTGATCGCGGTGTCGTGGTGGTATGCGACCCTCGTCTAGCAGAAGCGCAGTATCGCAACCGGATCCTTGATCTGCTACCACCCATGCGACGGGTCAGGAATCGCGACTTTCTTGATCAGTTCATCCGTGATTTAGAACTGGACTAGTGGTTCGACTCAACCAGTCGCGCTGGTCCGGGTGGGCCAACAGTTGTTTGTATTTGACGGTGTAGTCAGGCCAGTTATTGGTCACGCGACCACTGGAGTTCTTGTACCAACTACTGCAGTCTTCATCCCAGACAGTCTGAGCAGTGGCTTCAGAAATCTCTGTATCGAACGCCTGCATTGACCGCTCGCGAACTTCAACCGAACGAACACCCTTCAGGACGAAATCGTCGACCAGTTGCCGGATATATCCCACCTGTTGCTCGATCATAAAGAGAATCGAATTGTGACCAAGGTTCGTGTTCGGTCCGTACAGAATGAAGAAATTTGGAAATCCGCTAACTGCGAGTCCCAGGAATGCCCGTGCGCCGTCTTTCCATACATCGTTCAGGTCTTGGCCGTCTCTGCCTGTGATTCGCATGGGAGCCAGAAACTCGGTGGCCTGAAACCCCGTCCCAAAGATGATGGTGTCTGCTGAAATCTCTTCCCCCGATTCGGTCACTACTGCCGTCTCAGTAATCGAAGCAATACCTTCGGTAACGACTCGGGTGTTTGGCTTCAGCAGCGTTGGGTACCAGTCATTAGCTATCAGAATTCGCCTGCAGCCTGGGGTGTAGTCAGGGACGATCGCCTCTACAGGAAGCTCCGGACTTGCCAGCTGCGATACCTGCTCCCGGAACTTCTTCTGCAGAATCGCTCCGAGCCGACTGCCCTTCTTCATCAGCCGAAACCGAAACTCAAAGCGCCAGTAAATAGAGGTTCGATACACCTGACGCACACCAGGAATATGCCGAAGCGCCGAGAGTTCCCAGCGCTTAAAGGCTCGGTCCGGCTTGGGCGCCACGTAGTTGACACTCCGTTGGAACAGGGTGACCGTTGCTGCTTCGGCTGCCACCTGAGGAACAAATTGAATCGCACTCGCTCCAATGCCGATTACAGCCACGCTCTCACCGCTCAAATCGTGGTCATGGTTCCAAGCAGCCGAGTGAAACAGGGCTCCTGTGAAGCTCTCAAGTCCAGGTATCTCTGGAATGTTTGGCCGATTGAGCTGTCCCAATCCACTCACAACAATCTCGGCCTCGCAATGTTGAGCTTGCCCCGAATCGCCATCAGTAGCATCTTGGCCATCAGCCCCAGAATCGGTAATGGCTCGCCGATGCTCAAGGCTCCAGAGGCTGCGCTCCTCGACCCATGTTGCAGCAGTGACCTCGGTGCTGAACTCAATATGCGGTCCAAGATCGTGCTCGTCAACAAGCGTTTCGAGATAGTCAAGAATCTCGGGCTGTTCAGGGAACTTGCGTGTCCAGTCAACCTTGGGCGCAAAGGAAAAGCTGTACAAGTGTGAGGGAACATCGCACGCAGCACCCGGATAGGTGTTATCTCGCCAGGTACCGCCTACCCGATCAGCCTTCTCATACAGAGTGAACGAGGTGATCCCCTGCTCAAGAAGTTGAAGTGCCATGCAAATTCCGGCAGCGCCAGCGCCCAATATTGCTATCCGAGGGGTGGTCACTCCTTCAGCGATTCGGCGCCGTACCTCTGCGTCTTGAGCCCTTCCTGCCGAGGTGGACGTCTGTTCGTGAGAGGTGGGATTAATAAAGTTGTGCAGATGGGAACCGAGATGAAGTGCCATGACACCCACAGGCTATGTCCCCTGAACCACCTGTGTTCCCATAAACTTTCTACGAGGCCCAACTCCTTGAGGTCATACCGACTGCAAGAGATTGACCAAGAATTGAGATACAGCTGACATGAGCACAATTGAGCTAACAGAATCAGTTTTTGAACAAACTGTGACAGCCGAAGGGATTGTTCTAGTGGACTTTTGGGCCTCCTGGTGTGGGCCTTGCCGCGCCTTTGCGCCGGTGTTCGAAGCAGCCGCAACCGAGCATCCAGAAATCACATTCGCAAAGGTCGATACCGAGGCCGAACAGCAACTAGCAGGCGGGCTCGGGATTCAGTCCATTCCAACGCTCATGATGTTCCGTGACGGGATACTCATGTATCGAAATCCCGGCGCCCTGTCGAAGGACGTGCTGGCCGACTTGATTGCACAAATAGCTGCTCTGGATATGGACAAGGTTCGCGCCGAGCTTGCAGAACAAGAGGCTGAGGCAGCCGAGTAATAGCTGAGGTGGCCGAGTACGACGCGACGTGTTCGGACCTTGATCAGCCCGAGAGCTAGACGGCTCGCTCTACTTCTCGCTGGGAACTTCCCCCGAAGCTGTAACCGAGTTCTGCGTTGAGGATGCCATGGGAGTCCTGGGGCCTTCGATGTTGATCTGCGGCAACCAAGACAGCCAACTCGGAAAGTACCAAGCCTTTGCGCCAAAGAGTTCCATGATTGCTGGAACAAGAATCATGCGGACAATGGTTGAGTCGATGAGAACTGCAACCGCCATGCCAAAACCGATCAGCTTGACTGTGGGGCTAGGGCTGGCAACGAACGAGAAAAACACCGCCATCATGATGAGGGCTGCTGTGGTAATCACTCGAGCTGTTGTGGCGACTCCGAGTATCACTGATTGCCGAGGGTCATGGGTGCTGTCCCAGATTTCCTTCATGCGGCTCATCAGGAACACCTCGTAGTCCATTGACAGACCGAACAGAATGACAAACATGACGAGCGGGACAAACGAGACAATTGGAATGGTCTC
>CAMDLX010000062.1 GCA_945901935.1 Bifidobacterium breve
CGCTGGACCAAGATCGGTGCAGGCATCAAGGGTGTCACTGAGGAAACCACCACTGGTGTGCATCGCCTCTACCAAATGTTCGAGGCTGGGCAGTTGCTGTTCCCCGCTATCAATGTCAATGACTCAACCACGAAGTCAAAGTTTGACAATCTCTATGGCTGCCGTCACTCACTCGTAGACGGAATCAACCGTGCCACGGACGTCATGATCGGTGGAAAGACCTGCGTAGTGGCCGGATTCGGCGACGTGGGTAAGGGATCCGCTCAGTCATTGCGCGGCCAAGGCGCCCGTGTAGTGGTGACCGAGATTGATCCGATCTGTGCGCTGCAGGCGGCGATGGAGGGTTACCAGGTAGTACGCCTTGAAGATGTGCTCAGTACTGCGGACATCTTCATCACCACGACTGGCAACAAAGACATCATTACTGCAGAGCATATGAATGCCATGAAGCACAACGCGATTGTGGGCAACATTGGTCACTTCGACAATGAGATCGATATGGCCGGCGTGTTCCGTCAGAGCGATATTCAGCGAGTGACGATCAAGCCTCAGGTAGATGAGTTCGTCTTCCCAGACGGTCACTCAGTGATCGTTCTGGCCGAGGGGCGTTTGCTGAACTTGGGTTGCGCTACTGGCCACCCCAGCTTTGTGATGAGCTGTTCCTTCTCGAATCAGGTCCTCGCCCAGATCGAACTCTTCACCAAGACTGCAGACTACGAACTCGGCGTCTGGGTCCTTCCAAAGCAGCTTGACGAGATGGTTGCTCGCTTCCACCTCGATGCACTCGGAGTGCGACTGACCACGCTCACCCAAGAGCAGTCGGACTACCTCGGTATTCCTGTGGAAGGCCCGTACAAGCCAAGTCACTACAAGTACTAAATCTCAGACACGGCGCGGGCCTTCTGCCCGCGCCGTGCATTGAATGAAGGAGTCCCCATGGAACAGTTTGAGGGCAAAGTCGCTGTCGTCACCGGTGCAGCTAGTGGCATTGGTAAAGCCTTAGCTACTGCGTTTGCGGACGTAGGCATGAAGATCGTTCTTGCTGACGTTGAAGCAGCAGCGCTTGAAGTTGCTGCTGAAGAACTCCGCAGCAACGGAGCCGATGTGTTCGCTGTGACTGCCGATGTTGCACAAGCGGCCGATGTGGACCGAATCGGTGCTGCAGCGATGGACGTGTTCGGGGGACTGCATGTGGCCTGCAATAACGCTGGCGTCTCTGGTGGCGGGCTCTCTTGGGAGATTGACCTAGAGACCTGGCGCTGGATTCTCGACGTAGACCTGTGGGGAGTTATCCACGGAGTTCACACGTTTACGCCACTGATTATCGCAAGCGGCGGTGGTCATATTGTCAATACAGCATCCATGGCAGGGCTGACCTCGAATCCAGGAATGGGCCCCTACAACGTGGCGAAGCACGGTGTGGTCACATTGTCTGAGACGCTCTCGGTCGAGTTGCAGATGACGCATCCAGAGGTTGGAGTGAGCGTGCTCTGCCCCGGATGGGTGCGAACCAGAATCAATGAGTCAGAGCGGAATCGCCCTGACCTAGTTGGTGTGGAAGAAGTTGAAGAGACTGATGCTGGTCTGCTGGCTATGAAAGAAATGGTGAACACTTGGATTGCCGAGGGTTTGCAGCCGGCACACGTGGCATCACTGGTCATCGAGGCGATGCGAGAGAACCGTTTCTACGTACTCACTCATCCTGAGTGGCAAGGCATGATTTCGGATCGAATCGATCGCATGCTCTCGGGTGCGAACCCATGGGCGAATCTCCCCGGCAACTAGCCCGCAACTCTCCTTGGCGCTAACCCACTAGAGGGTGACGGCAAGTGTCAGGCCATGAACCGAGCCCGTACCTGATTCGATGAGGGTGTCGGCTGCAGCGCACAGCGTGGCCCCCGTGGTACGAACATCGTCCACGAGTAGCACGCGTTCTGGAGAGCGGCCCGTGGCTAGAAACTGTGGGCCAAGGAGTCGCTCTGCCCGGCTGTGCCCGGTCTGTGCTTGACCAGCGACTCTTCGCAGCAGTTTGCATGCCCGAAGGCCGAGCGAAGCTGCCACAGCACGAGCAAGAAGTTCAGATTGATCGAAGCCACGTTTGGCCTTGCGATTGGCCGAGGTGGGGGCCCAAGTCACGGTCAGATTGGGTACGTCCAGCCTCTCGCTAACGTCAACGAGTTGTGACATAGCAAACCCAAGTACTCCCACGGCATCTCGGTGATTATGGAATTTGAGGGCTGCTATGAGTTCTTTGGTCGGACCCGTGTAACTCAGGAGTGAAGAACAGGTATCAAATCCAGGCGGTGGTGCCATCTCGGGGGCCGCAACAAGAGTGGTGATGCAAGCAGCACAAAGCCCGGTGCCTTCGCTGTGACACAGCACGCAGCGGCGGGGGAGCAGGAGTGACAGCATCCGGCCACCATAAAGACTGCAGACTCGCTGGGTGCTTAGGTAAACAGGGTTGTCTTCCCCGGAGGCTTCTTAGGTCGGGTGCAGGTCCCGCCCCGGCCACCGGTAGTATCAGACACCGTGGGACTCCTCGACAAAGTATTACGCACCGGTGAAGGCAAAAAGGTCAAGGCCCTCGCAGGCCTTGTGCCAGAGATTGGCGCCCTTGAGCCTGAATATCAGGCGCTGTCTGATGCGGAGCTGCAGGCTAAAACAGCCGAGTTTCGGGGGCGACTCGATCGCGGTGAAGATCTCGATGACCTGTTGATTGAAACCTTCGCAGTTGCTCGAGAGGCTGCACTGCGGGTGACTGGTCAGCGCCATTACGACGTGCAGCTGATGGGTGGTGCCGCACTGCATTTTGGTTGGGTTGCAGAAATGAAAACTGGAGAGGGCAAGACCCTTGTTTCTACCCTCCCTGTCTACCTTGACGGCTTGGCGGGCAAGGGAGTTCACATCATCACTGTGAACGAGTACCTCGCTAAACGAGATGCCAAATCCATGGGCCGCATTCACAACTTCTTGGGCCTAACAGTGGGCATGATCCTTCCAGGAGAGAACGATCAGGCAGCCAAGCGGGAGAACTATGCCTGCGACGTGACCTACGGAACCAACAATGAGTTCGGCTTTGATTATCTGCGCGACAACATGGCCCTCTCGCTTGACGAGAAGGTGCAGCGGGGTCACTCCTTCGCAATCGTTGATGAGGTCGACTCGATTCTCATTGACGAGGCGCGAACCCCCCTCATTATCTCTGGCCGTGTCAGCGATGCCGCAAAGCTCTATTACAAATTCGCTCAAGTCGCCCGCTCACTCAACCGTGACGTCGACTACGAGGTGGACGAAGAGAAAAAAGTGGTCTTCCCACTTCCCGAGGGCATTGAGCGCGTAGAAAAATCCCTTGGCGTAGACAACTTGTACGACGACGTTTCCACCAGCTTGGTTCATCAGTTGCAGGTAGCGATTAAAGCCAAAGAGCTCTATCGCAAAGATCGCGATTACTTGATTGCGGACGGCGAAGTGAAGATCGTGGATGAGTTCACCGGTCGTGTGCTCGAGGGGCGGCGATGGTCCGAGGGACTACATCAGGCTGTCGAGGCAAAAGAAGGGGTCAAGATCAAAGAAGAAAACCAGACCCTTGCAACTGTCACGCTGCAGAACTATTTCCGTATGTACGACAAGCTCGCTGGCATGACGGGAACGGCAGTCACTGAGGCTGCGGAATTTATGGGTACCTACAACTTGCAGGTGGTGCCCATTCCCACACATCGTCCAATGGTTCGCCAAGACGAGGGCGACGTGATCTACCGCACCGAGGCAGCCAAGTTTGCTTCTGCAGTCGAAGATATTGCGCTTCGCACCGAGAAGGGCCAGCCAGTTCTGGTGGGAACGGTCTCGGTCGAAAAGTCAGAGCGTTTGGCACGGGAACTTGAAAAGCGTGGCATTCGCCACGAGGTTCTCAATGCAAAGCAGCACACCCGTGAGGCAGAGATCGTGACTCAGGCTGGACGTGTCGGTGCAGTCACAGTTGCAACAAATATGGCTGGGCGAGGGGTAGACATTCTGCTCGGAGGAAACCCAGAGGGCCTAGCAGCAAAAGATGTCAACGCAGAGGGCCTCGAGCTTGAGTCCGAAGAGGGCCAAGCCCGCTACGCCGAACTGCTCGAGCAGCACACCGTCGAATGCTCGGCCGATGGTGACCGTGTGCGTGCACTCGGCGGGCTGTACGTGCTCGGGACTGAACGTCATGAGAGTCGTCGAATCGATAATCAGTTGCGTGGTCGTTCAGGCCGACAGGGAGACCCTGGCGAGAGTCAGTTCTACTTGTCCCTTGAAGATGACTTGATGCGGTTCTTTGCAACCGGCGCAATCGAGTGGGTGATGGGCAAGGGTTGGGACGATGAGGTTCCAATCGAGGCCAAGATGGTTTCGAAGGCAATCGAAAAAGCTCAGAACACTGTCGAAGCGCGCAACGGAGAAATTCGTAAGAACGTGCTGAAGTACGACGAGGTGATGAATGAGCAGCGCAAGGTGGTGTACCGCCGTAGGGATCAGGTACTTGAGGGTGCTGATCTTCGCGATGAGACGCTGCAAGCTCTCGCAGAGGCCGTTGATGGACTCCTGCACACGCACTGCTCTGCGGACTACTCAGAGGAGTGGGACCTCGATGCCCTCGTGGCAGACATGACCTCGTACTGGCCTACGAGTTTGACTGCCGAATCACTCGTAGCTGCGTCAAGCAGCGATCAGGTCTATGACCTCGTTATGGCCGATGCCACGCAGCATTATGAGACTCGTGAAACTGAGCTCGGCAACGACACGATGCGTCAGATCGAGCGGCAAGTCATGCTGAAAATTATCGATGCCCGCTGGCGCGATCACCTGAAGGAAATGGACTACCTGCAAGAGGGAATCAACCTGCGTGCACTCGGGCAAAAAGATCCACTCAGCGAGTGGCAGCGTGAGGGTTACGACATGTTTGGTCAACTCATGGACACCGTTGACCGGGAGTACGTGCAGTACGTGATGCACGTACAGGTGGTTCAAGAAGAGGCTCCGCAGATCAAGCCGATCGGCAACTTCAGCTACACCGCACCCGAAGATCCTGCTACTGCACAGACTGCAGGGCCGGCGGCTGCCCTGGAGACAACCTCTCTAGCCCAAGCAGAGGGCGGAAGTCCCGGACCTGCTCCCGAACCAGAGGCTCAAAAGCCGGTCGTGAAAACAGATTGGGAGAGGACTCCTAGGAACGCTCCATGTCCCTGTGGAAGCGGCAAGAAGTACAAGGTTTGCCACGGCGCCTGATTGATGCTCGATTTTTCTTCGCAGATCACTGCGCTCCGAACCAGGCTTGCTGATACGCAGGACTATCTGCGTATTGCAGACCTTCGACATCGTCAACCGCAGCTCGAGACAGAGCTTGGCCGCCCTGACCTGTGGGATGATGCTGCCGCTGCACAGATCCTGCAGCGGGAGTTCTCTGAGATGTCTGACGACCTGCAGTTGTTTGACTCGCTTCAGTCGCGAGTCGAGGACTTAGCCATTCTGCATGAGTTGGCCCGAGAAGAGGACGACGAAAGTCTCGAGGCTGAGCTCGATAAAGAGGTCAAATCTCTTGAGCGTGACTTTGCCGCACTCGAGCTTCGTGCGCTCTTTACTGGAGAGTACGACGAACGTGACGCCATTGTTGACGTCAATTCGGGCGCCGGTGGAGTCGAGGCTCAGGACTGGGCCGAGATGTTGTTGCGCATGTATCTCCGTTGGGCGGAACGCCGAGGATTCGCTGCGGATATCGAGTCTCTCAACGCTGGCGGTGAGGCTGGCATTTCCTCTGCAACCTTTGTGGTGAAGGGAAGAAACGCCTACGGCTTGTTGCGTTCTGAGCATGGCGTGCACCGCTTGGTTCGAATCTCGCCGTTCGACAACAACGCCCGGCGCCAAACCAGTTTTGCTTCTGTCAAGGTCACGCCCTTTATCGAAGATGTTGATTCCGAGATCGAGATCGACGACAAAGACCTGCGAATCGACGTCTATCGCTCCTCTGGCGCAGGCGGCCAGCATGTCAACGTGACGGACTCGGCGGTGAGAATTACACACTTGCCAACTGGGGTCGTCACCTCATGTCAGAACGAGCGCTCGCAACATCAGAATAAGGATCGAGCGATGAAGACGCTTAAGGCTCGGCTTCTTGAGCTTGAACGAGCAAAGCGCATGGACAAAATTGCCGAAATCACTGGGGATCAGTCCTCGGTCAACTTTGGAAGCCAAGATCGCAACTATGTGTTGCAGCCCTATCAGCAAGTCAAAGACCTGCGATCTGGTTTGGAGTTGCCAAACCCCGAGGCAGTCCTTGATGGCGAATTGGATGAACTGATGGAGGCATTCTTGCGCTGGCAGCGCACAGAGGGTGTTCCCGCCAATTAGCGCTGCAGTTCCGGCCCAAGAGCGGCCTCAGGGGGTTCCACACATCTTCTCTGCACCGCGATAACGTCACAGGTCTGTAACAGCAGGCTTCACAGGAAGCGCCGGTCCCCCCGAGAGTTTCGGTCCGGTCGCTTGTGAAATTCGTCGAACACACTGGTCAGGAAACCGTGATCAAACTCGAGAATGTCTCGAAGATCTATAAGGGCGAGCACATGGCCCTACGTGATGCCACCGTAGAGATCGAAAAAGGTGAGTTTGTTTTCCTTGTGGGTCCTTCAGGGTCTGGGAAGTCCACCTTTCTGAGGCTTCTAAACCGCGAAGAGACTGCCGAGAAGGGCAAGATCTACGTTGCGGGAAAAGACATAGCGGCCCTTCCCGGCTACAAGGTCCCGTACCTACGCAGGAATATCGGCAGCGTGTTTCAGGATTTCAAACTGCTCCCCAATAAGACAGTGGCCGAAAATGTCGCCTTTGCGCTCGAGGCAATTGGCCGGCCAAAGTCAGTAATTCGTGAAGCCGTTCCGCAGATTCTGGAACTAGTCGGTCTGGGTCGAAAAGAAGGATCCATGCCGAATGAACTCTCCGGTGGCGAACAGCAGCGAGTGTCGATCGCCCGAGCTTTCGTGAATCGACCTCTCATCCTGCTCGCAGATGAACCAACAGGAAACCTTGACCCTGCTACCTCTGTGGGAATCATGAAGCTTCTGGATCGCATTAATCGCACGGGCACCACCGTGGTTATGGCAACTCACGATCGCGGCATTGTCGACACCATGCGCCGTCGGGTGATTGAACTTGATCGTGGCAGCGTGGTCCGTGATCAGGCCCGGGGTGTGTACGAATGATTCCTTTCACGATCTTTGGCTGTTCGCGCCGCATTTTCATCTCACGAGTCGAGGGATAGACCAACATGGCTGTACGTCTCGATTACGTACTCAAAGAGACCGGGTCAAACCTGGTCCGTAACCTGACGCTTACCCTGGCCTCGTTGCTGACAGTTGCGATTGCCTTGGCATTCGTGGCCGTGAGTTTCTTGATCGGTACTGGCATCAACCAGAGCTTCTTGGGGCTTCGCTCCGATGTACAGATGTTTGTGTACATGAACCCTGGTGCCACACCCGATCAGATTGACAGTGTTAACAAGAGCCTGGAATCTAATCCGCAGGTGGAGTCGGTCAAGTTTCTAGATAAAGAAAAGACCTACGCCGAGTTCAAGCGGCTTTTCGCTGATCAGCCCGACTTCGTGGAGTCAATCAACCCCGAGGAACTGCCGCAGAGCTTCCGAGTCAAGCCAACGAGTACCGATGCAGATGTGGTCTCGGCGGTGGGTACCGAATTTGAAAATATGACCGGTGTGTACCGAGTTGAATACGCCGAGGAGTATGCGCGGCAGGTGCAGAAGTCACTCAGCACGCTCAATTCCTGGGTGCGGCTCTTTGGTGTTGCACTCATCTTTGTCTCGGTGTTGCTCATCTTCAATACGATTCGTACCGCCGTATTTGCGCGACGCCGAGAGATTGAGGTCATGCGACTCGTGGGCGCAAGCAACTGGTTTATTCGGTTGCCGTTTATGACCGAGGGCATGGTGCAGGGACTACTCGGAGCGCTAGCCGCTGCAGGTCTGACTTGGGGTTTCGACGCCCTCTGGAAACGAAACTTTGTGAATCAAGTTTCGTTTGAGCTACTAAACCAAATCAAGTGGACAGGTGGCGACCTGTGGAAGGCCGTCATCATGATTTTGGTCGTGGGGGCGGTTACCGGTGCCGTTGGATCTGGCATTGCGGTGGGCAGGTACCTACGGGTTTGACAGATTGTGCTCTGGCAGCGGCCTAGTTCTTCCTGAGTGGAAGTAGGCCATCTTGACTACAAATAGGTCGTTTGACCTATCCGCTCGGCCAAGCTATCTGCCGATCATTAGAGCTATGAGCCGTTCAGGAGTGTGCCAGAGGAGACCATGGCACTCACGAACGGACTGCCGTTGCTCACGTGTGCGCAGCCGCCGTGGTGAACGAGGCTCCTCACTAGTGGAGTATGCGCTGATTGTTGCTCTGCTCGCCCTACCTACAGTTGGCGGTATCAAGCTGATGCAGAATGCTGCTGCTTCGAAGATCAGTACCACTGCGGCCGGTATCAGCACTCACACCATTCCCGTGGTTACTGTTGCCCCCTAGTCTGACGCGGGAGTCCCGGTCAGTGAACAGAGGAGTCCAAGCCCTGCTGAGCAAGTTTGCAGTCCTCTCTAGGCGTAGTCCGGAAGCACCATTTCCACCGAACTGGGCCGTATGACTCTCTTGGAGCGGTCAGCTTTGGCCGAAGAACTTCTATGAAACGGATCAGGCAGCAGCACCACAGTGAGATTGGGGAGGCCGCAGAACGGGCCCTTGAGAGCACATCGGTGACCGTCATCCCTCATGGCCGGGCAGCAGGATTGATCGATGCGCTGACGATGGCCGCATCGCCGAGTCTCGCCCAGCGAAAACTCGCAGTACTTGATTCCCAGCAACTTAGTTCCGGGTCCTCAATGTTCGATTACGACCGATCAGCAGCGATATCCCTAGCCGGTTCGAAGCTCTAGTCCGGCCGAACAGCGGAGCGAGTTTCAGCCTGATGACAGATGAGCGCTAGCTTTTGCACTCAGCCCGTCCTCGAGGAGCCAGATGCGTCCCGCAAGAAGAACCATCCGAACTGTGATTCTGGTAACAGCCTGTGCAATAGCGCTGAGCAGTTGCGGTGGAACTGTCCGAGACCCAAACGAATACGGTGACGTCACCACTGATGGCACGGGCTACTACGGCAACTTGATGTACGGGTGCACTGGCGTCGAACCGAAAGATGGAAAGTATGTTGACGTCAAGTTGGAGAGCGTCGATTACTGCAACTGCATCTTTGATGGCTTGAAAGAAACGGTCCCCTTCTCAGATGCAAAGGCGTTCGATAAGAAGCAGGCCACCGAGAAGGCCGGAGAAATTGTGATTCCGACCAATATTCAGGCAGTTCAAGAGAAGTGCGGCACTTCTAACTAACCCTGCCCCGATGCGGGTGGTGCACTACCTGACATTCAGGCAGGACCCTCTATCGCCCAACTAGGCAAGCCGATCAACTCTGAGGTGACTTTCTTTTGGGTTCGGGCAAACCCACTCGAACGCTCGCCTCTGCACTGATAGGCCAGCGAGCTCGTGATTTTTCGGACAGCTTGCGCATGAGTGCAATTGCTGCGGGGTCTGAGTCGCCGGGCCGAGCTTCGATTGAGCCGTCAGCAATCATCCGACTAATGATCTCTCGTCCCAGATCGGTGCGCACGATAGTGAGAGTCCAGTTGGCATTCTCGCCGATCCCGCCGCACGAGATATCAGCATGTTCAGCAGCAAAGTCAGGGCAGTGGGTGCAGCCTTCTCGAGTCCAAGCGTGACACTCCTTGAGGTTGACTTCTCGGTAGCTTCCATCGGTCAACCAAAGTTGGAACACGCCTTTGATATTCATCTTCACGATCTGCTCGCGTTCGATTCCGTACTTTGCCCGAAAGAGTTCCTCAAAGATTGCGTCATCAAATGTCTTTGAGCAGAGCAGACCCAGGTTGAACACAATCGGCTTAGAGACCTTGCCAATCTTGCGAGACCACATGACTGGGGGAACCGAGGACTGACAACTCATTCCCACCAGAGCAAGACGCGAGTGCCCGGCTTCTAGAGCCTCGTTTAGGGCCAGAGTGTTGGCAGAGTAGGTGTACCTGCTGCCTGCGGCCTCAAGAATCTCTTCCCGGTTCGCTGCTACTCCGGGGCGAGCCTTCCATGAACCTTTGTCTCCTTCGAGGTACGAAACCAAGGCTGCATCGATGTAGTCATGCTCCATAGCCCAAAGCAGGATTGCCGATACAAGGCCCCCGTCTTGGCCGATCTCATGCACCATGGCATCAGAAGCTCGGGTCAACAAAATGTCTTGGAAGATCCCAGCGACCTCATCATCATTTCGGGTCCTAGCGAATAAGTGCTCATCAGCTTGACCTTCCCAGAGGCGAAACCTGGGACATGCTCGGGTGCAACTGGTGCATCCCTTGACGCCGTGGCCGCAGTCCTCTGGGCCAAGTTCTTCTTCAAGATGGAACGGCTTGTAGCCGCCTTGTTCATGGTCGTAGCCAATGACATCATGCGGGCAGGAAATCACGCAGCCTGCACACCCAGTGCAAATGCCAGTATCGATGACCTCGGCCTTCAGTTCTTTCCACTGACTCGTCCAGCGAGCAGAAGCAGTAACTACGAGTTCCTCGGCGAGTGACATTTCCTCAATCTACCCGCAAGTTCAGCACCCACATCTGACAGCCTGTTGGGTTTGTTGTCCTTGGTGCCATGAGCGCAGCGGCCTAAAGAAGTGTTCTGCCTCGCGTGTTGCGTGAGGGGCCTTTTGGCACTGTTTGTGGTGCTCGCGAGTCTGCACAGTTACGTGACACCTAAATATAGGAGCATGAATTATGGGCGTTATGGACTCGAAAGTTGCCCTGGTGACTGGTGCAGCGGCTGGAATCGGTAAGGCAACCGCCTTTGCCTTTGCTGCAGAGGGCGCTTCAGTTGCGTTGGTAGATAGTGACGAGCAACGCGGCGGGTTGGTTGCTGATGAGATTCGAGAAGCTGGCGGCCGAGCGCTGTTTATTCCAGCAGATGTTTCTCAAGCAGAGCTTGCAAACGCAATGGTTAGTGCGACGATGAGCAGGTTTGGACGCCTAGATTTCGCCTTCAATAATGCGGGTATCGAGGGCGATCCGGGGCCCATTGAGCTCTGTTCCGATCTGAACTGGGATAGGACCCTGGCCGTCAATCTGACTGGCGTGTTCTTGTGCATGCGTGCAGAGATTCCTGCAATGAGGGATTCCGGAGGCCTGGGAGCAATCGTCAATTGCGCTTCGATCGCTGGTCTGAATGGTTTTCCAGGCTTGGCGGCGTATGTGGCGAGCAAGCACGGCGTCAATGGCCTGACTCGCAGTGCAGCACTTGAGTTGGCTGCCGACGGGATCCGCGTCAACTCGGTCTGCCCGGGGGCCATCGAGACTGAGATGATTCAACGCATCAAGGTGGAACAACCCGAACTGATCGAACGGACAGTCGCAGCGCATCCGTTAGGCCGACTGGGCCAACCCGAGGAAATCGCAGCCTGTGTAATCTGGCTGTGCTCAGCTGGTGCTGGCTTTGTTACTGGTCAAGCAATCGCCGTAGATGGCGGCTACACAACACAGTGATGGAGAGTTCCCTTGTCGTACAGAGAAGAGAGGCATTGAGATGATTGAGGTGTATGCAGACATTGGCTGCCCGTTTACTCATGTCGGCCTGCGCCGGTTCGTAGAGCGTCGAGCAGAAATGGGTCGCGAGGATGTTCTGCTCTGGGTGCGTTCTTGGCCGCTTGAAGTGGTCAATGAGAAGCCGCTTGACCCTGATTTCATTGCCGAGGAGATCGTAGATATTCGAGAACAGCTGGCCCCTGACCTGTTTGTCGGGTTTGAGACCGAAAAGTTTCCCGTTTCCTCGATCTCTGCGCTGACGCTTGCACTGGCAGCCTACGGGGTTGGCCCGAAAGTGGGTGAGGCGGTGAGCCTGCGCCTGCGGGATCTACTTTTTGAACAGGGCGTTGATGTCTCTGACTCAGTTGTGCTTGCTGACTTGGCCAACGAGTTTGGCGTGCAGATTGGTGCTGCTGATCAACAGAGGGTTCTTGACGATTACATCAGTGGCAGAGACCGAGGGGTCATTGGTTCTCCTCATTTCTTCACGCCTACTGCAGACTTCTTCTGCCCTGCACTTGATGTCAGCAGGGATTCCCAAGGCAACCTTCAAGTCTGTGCAAACGAGGCGGCATTTGATGAATTCATCTTGGCTTGCTTTAGCTAGCTCACCCGTTCGCTAATTACCTGGTGCAGGGTTGTCAGAGCAGGAGGTTGAACCTCAGGCCAGCATGCGCTTCAAGACGTTCGATGAGTCGATCTCCGAGTGCCGTGGCTGGCGTCCAGAATCCGCCGCCAACATCTTCGTGGTCTAAGTCGAGCAGCGTCACTGCAGCCTCGCCCAACATGCGTGCCGTGCATCCATAACCAGGGTCTCGCTCCCCAGTCACCTGAGTCCGCACGGCTCGGCCATTTTGGGTAAGGCCAAAGAAGCGCAACTCAAAAAAACCTTCAAGCTGGGCCTTGGGGGATGGGCCCTCGCCAGGTTGAGGAAGAACAAATCGATTGAGCAGTTTGCGGGTCGGGGAGACAGCAGCGAGTCCCATTCCGCCCAAAATCCCAGCCGATAGCCCCGCCGCTTTTATTCCACCAGCAACTCCCGCGCCCATCACCATGGCTTCCTCGTAGCGAAACTCCGGACCCCAAGGGCGCCCGAGCAATGCGTGAGTCCGCTGAACAACGCGGGTGTTGACTCCTGCCATCACGAACGGCGCAATCCATTGACCCGAAGCCGCATCATGGGCCGGACCCGTCAGCTCAGGCTGCGGAACTCCTGAGCGCATGTCTTGGGGCGCTAAGGCGTATGGGTCAGCGAGCATCCGGCGCAGGTCAGGGTCCGAGGCAGCCTCCTCCATAAGGTTCATCATTGACGCGATCGTGCCGCCGCTCGCTCCACCTTTCATGGAGTAAACACGCATCGCCACGTGGTCACAGGGTGCATCAAATAGCTCCATGGATCGCTGCTGTGTGAACCACACGCCAAGGTCAGAAGGAATGGAATCAAACCCGCAGGCATGGACTATTCGAGCACCACTGTCGCGAGCTGCAGCCTCGTGGGAATCAATCATCGCCCGCATCCACTGAGGTTCTCCGGTCAAATCGCAGTAGTCGGTGCCGGCCGCAGCAACTGCCGCAATCAATTCAGACCCGTACAGCGCATAGGGGCCAACAGTGGACACCACGACCCGGGTAGATTCCGCTAGCTCCATGAGGGCCTTGCGATCTGATGCGTCGGCCACGATGCGGGGCACCTCTGCCCCCGTGTCTTGTGCGACCTGGTCGAGCTTTGCCGCATCACGGCCGGCGATCGCCCATTTGAGCGTTCCTGTGGTGCCGTGACGCTCCACGAGATGCCTGCACAGGATCTGTCCGACGAAACTTGTAGCACCAAAGACAATCAGGTCGAACGGCCGGTCTGCGTTGTGTTTCATGGATGAACCCTAGGTCAGGAGAATTGGTTGGCCCTGCTGACTGGTTCTCACTTGACTGATCGGTCAATATTGAGTGCATGGACCTGACTTATCCCGCCGACGCCGAAGAGTTCCGAATCGAAATCCGAGCTTGGCTCGAAGAAAACCTTCCCAAGGGTTGGTTTGATTCGGGATTCAAGATGACTGCCGATGAGAAGGCCACTTGGAATCTGGAATGGACCAAGACCCTTTTTGAGGGTGGTTGGATTTGCGCAACTTGGCCCGAGGAATACGGTGGCAAGAATCTGTCCACCATGCAGGGCGTTGTGCTCGCCGAAGAGTTCGCAAAGGCAAAAGCACCAATGCGGGCCGACTTCTTTGGAGACACTCTCGTTGGGCCAACCATCTTGATGAACGGAACCGAGGAGCAGAAGAAATTCTTCCTGCCAAAGATCCTTGATGGCTCTATGAGTTGGTGCCAAGGGTTCTCTGAACCCGACTCAGGGTCTGATCTTGCATCCTTAAAGACCACAGCCGTGCTCGACGGAGACGAATGGGTCATTAACGGACAAAAGGTTTGGACGACCCAAGCGCAGTTCGCTGATTA
>CAMDLX010000063.1 GCA_945901935.1 Bifidobacterium breve
AGAAGGCTGCGCCGGGGAAGAAGGCTGCGCCGGTGAAGAAGGCTGCGCCGGTGAAGAAGGCTGCGCCGGTGAAGAAGGCTGCGCCGGTGAAGAAGGCTGCGCCGGTGAAGAAGGCTGCACCTGCTAAACAGAGCACCCCTCCTAAGAAAGCAGTACCAGTGGAAAAGACCCCCCCGGTCAAAAAGGCTGTACCACCGAAAAAAGACGTGCAAGCAAAGAAGGCTGCAGCACCGAAAAAAGACGTGCCTAAAAAGGTGCCTGCTCCGAAACCCCTTGACAAGAAGTTCCTCGACTCACAAGTTGCTCTACTCAACGAACAACGAGCGACGCTGCTATCACAGGCCCAAGCATTAACTGCTGAAGCCGATGCACTCGCACGTGATCGTGAACCCGGTGACGTGCAGTTCGACGACGAGTCTGGCGAGGGCGACACCCTCGCCGTGGAGCGCGACTTCGACCTAACTCGAGCAGCCTCGGCTATGCACGTGGTGGAAGAGATCGACGACGCACTCGAGCGAGTCAAGAAGGGAACCTACGGAATCTGCGAATACTCAGGACTCGCCATTCCACGGGACCGACTCAAAGCAATCCCGTATGCACGAGAGCGCGTGGAATTCAAGACTCGTAGTTTCCGCTGATGAGGGGCTAATGGAATCTGTTCCATTGACATCACATCCCCCCAAGATCACTGCCCTTCAGCGCTGGGGCGCAATCGGCCTCGCCACCCTGTCGGTAGTATTAACTGACCAGCTTTCCAAGGCTTGGGCGTTGCGGCGCTTGAGTTCTGGAGAGATGGTGGATGTGCTGTTCTCACTGCGATTCAACCTGGCATTCAATACAGGTATGGCGTTTTCGAAGGGTGCAGGCCAAGGCCCACTCATCGGCCTCGTTGCACTGGTTGTTGCTGGAGTTCTGATCTTCATTGCCAGAAAGTCCACATCGATCCTGCAACTGGTATTCATTGGCATTGTGGTGGGCGGTGCTGTTGGCAATGTGATTGACCGTATGAGCCGCGTCGGAGAAGCGCCGAACTTTGGCACCGGATTTATGTCCGGCGCAGTTGTTGACTTCATCGACCTGCAATGGTGGCCAATCTTCAATATTGCCGATGCTGCGATCGTGGTGGGTGGTATCGGCCTAGTCCTGATCGGCATACGTGCACCGATCGAGGAGGACACAGCTGCAGCTGCTTCTACAGATGATCAGTCAGATGTAGCGACAGATTCCGCTGGGGCTGATTCTGTCGATGGGTGAGGCAGCAGCACATCCTGATCCTTATATCCTCGAGACCATTCCAGAGGCCCTTGCTGACGAGCGGATAGATCGAATCGTTGCGCTCCTTACTGAATGCTCACGCGCAGAAGCAGTTGCGCTGATCCATGATGAGCAAGTCCTAGTGAATGGCAATGTGCTGACAAAGCCATCGCACCGTTTGCTAGCTGAGGACACTGTTGCGGTTCTGTCGCATCCTGTCCGACCCGTCTCCAAAGTGATCGCAGATTCCTCGGTTGAGTTTGGTGTCGTCTACGAGGACGAGACCCTGATTGTGATTGACAAGCCAGCTGGCCTTGTCGTGCACCCCGGTGCTGGCCACTCTGGATCGACGTTGGTGCACGGTCTCATTGCGCAGTTTCCGGAACTTGCCTCGGTGGGTGAGGAGTTTCGTCCCGGATTAGTTCACCGTTTGGACCGGGGAACCTCGGGACTCTTAGTAGTAGCTCGAACCCAAGCCGCCTATGAGGACTTAGTCGGGCAACTCTCTGACCATTCAGTAGTTCGAATCTATACAGCGCTTGCCTGGCGCAGATTTGAGCACCCTCAGGGAGTCGTTGATGCCCCTATCGGGCGTTCTCGGCGAGACCCACTTCGTATGACAGTGGCCGTTGATGGGCGAGAATCTCGAACGCATTACCGTGTGGACGCAGAGTTCACCGAGCCAGTCGAGGTTTCGCTGATTACCTGTCAGCTCGAGACAGGTCGGACTCATCAAATCCGTGTACACCTCGCTTCGATTGGTCACGCAGTCGTCGGTGACGACACCTACGGTGGCCTGCGAAGGAGTTTCTCAGCCCCTCGACCTTTCTTGCATGCAAGGGAACTGAGCTTTGTGCACCCGGCCACTCGCGAGCAGGTGAGTTTCACCTCGACACTTCCTGCCGATCTGCAGGGAGTGTTGAACCGGTTCAGCTAGTTGGCCAATTCCCCGTCGCTGGGCCAAGGCTGCTTTCCGTCTGTGATTGCCGCCAAATCTTCAAGTGTGTAGGCCTCAAGGAGAGACCGCATTTGTCTACCTGCGTCATTCCAGATTGCAAGCAGCACACACTGCCCTTCGTGGTCACAAGATCCATCGGTGTGCGGCTGTCCAAAGTCTCCAGCCTGGATAGGGCCATCGACCGCTGAAACTATTTGAGCCAACGTAATTTCAGAGGCTTCACGGGCAAGGGTGTACCCACCACCCACACCACGTTTGGACCGCACGAGTCCCGCACCTTTGAGCGCCAGCAGGATCTGCTCAAGGTATGGCTGGGGGAGAGCTGTGCGCTCAGCAATGTCTCGAACCGAGGTAGGCCCGGCATCGGAATGCAGCGCTAGAGAGAGCAGAGCTCGACTCGCATAGTCACCTCGTGTCGAGACCTTCACGTCGCGTATCGTAGGCGGGTAAAGGCCCTTGGTGAAGACAGACTGCAACTTCAGCTCAAGCCGAACCAGATTTATTGTCAGTCATGGCCCCAACCTCGCTAGCTTGGGGATGTACATACCAAGGAGAACGTAGCGGTGGGAGACCAACTAGCGGCATCAGCACAGTGGGCATCCACAGTCGCCGTAGCAGATGACAAGCCGGTACTTCCTGATTACGCGGGCGCGTGCAATGCCAACATCGTTGATGTCCTGATCAACGATCCTGAAAACGCTCCGGACTGGTTTCCCCCTGGACTTGAAGACGTAGATCAGATTGTATTTCTCGTTCTGGATGGCCTTGGATGGGAGCAGATGGTTGCCCGGCAGCATCTCTTGCGTGGGTTCACCAAGATGCAGGCTGCACCAATCACGACCGTCGCTCCTACAACCACTGCCACTGCTCTCACGTCTATTACGACTGGACTTCCGCCTGGGGAGCATGGAGTGATTGGCTACCGGATGAGCGTGGATTCTGAGATCCTCAACGTTCTCAGGTGGACGACTGCAAAGGGGGATGCTCGCGAGGCAATTCCGCCCGAATCGATTCAGTCCGAGGTTGCCTTTGGTGGTCAGCGACCACCTGTTGTGGTTCGCGCAGAGTTTCGTGACACTGGTTTTACGCGGGCTCATCTTGGCGGATGCAGACACGTCCCGTATCGCATGAACTCCACGCTGGTCGCAGAAATCGGCCACCAACTCCAAGCGGGTGAACCCTTCGTCTATGCCTATTACGACGGGATTGACAAGGTCGCCCACGAATACGGTCTGAATTCCTTTTATGATGCGGAGCTGGTCTTTGTTGACCGCTTCGTCGAGTACCTGATTGAGCAACTCCCAGCTGGTGCAGCACTTGTGATTACTGCTGACCACGGCCATGTTGACGTTGGCTCGCGAGTGGTCATGCCCAATTCCGAGGTGCTGAGCAAGGTCGATTGGCAATCGGGCGAGGCCAGATTCAGATGGTTACACGCTCGCCCAGGATCGCAAAGAGACCTGCTCGCTGTGGCAACGCAGTTCCATAGCGATGTTGCTTGGGTGGTCTCGAAAGAGCAGACCTTGGACGAGGGGTGGTTCGGCCCCAAGGTTCTTCCTGCTGCCCTCGATCGGCTGGGGGACGTAGCGCTCGTCGCTCGTGAGCCCATTGCTTTTGAAGACGTAGCGGACACGGGGCCCTTTGTGCTGCAGGGCCGACACGGGTCAATGACCTCGGCCGAAGTCATGGTTCCGCTTCTGATTGCTCGTAACTGAACAAGATTTCCCCTGAGTAGGATCCTGTCATGTCTGATTCTGTGAGCCCGAATTCTGTGAGCCCGAACTCTGTAAGCCCCAGCACTGTCGCGCCCGCTTCTACTGAGCCTGGTTCTAGTGAGACTGCTGCAGGGGTCAGCCTGGGTGCGGAGCTGCTGAGCCCCGAGGCGGGTGCTGTTGCCGGCATAGCTGATTCGATGGCCACTGACTTGGACGAGGCGCAAGGAACAATAGAGATCGAGTCTCCGGGAAAAATTATTCGGATCGGGGCAATGATTAAGCAGCTACTCGAAGAGGTGCGTAACACTTCGCTCGATGACGCTTCGCGAGAGCAACTGGGCCGGATTTACGACAGTTCCATCATGGAGTTGAAGACAGCGTTGTCTCCGGAGTTAGGCCAAGAACTCGATACGTTGAGCTTTGACTTCTCCTCTGCGGAGCCGCCCACAGAGGCAGAGGTGCGTCTGGCCCAAGCACAGCTTGTGGGCTGGCTCGAGGGGCTGTTTCATGGCATTCAGGCCACCCTGGTGGCTCAGCAGATGGCTGCACGTCAGCAACTAGAGGGCGTGCGAGGGGAGCTACCCGAAAGAACGGGTTCCGTACCCGAACCCGGCCCGGGCTACATCTAGCAGCGCAGTTCGCACTGCTTTGCGCCAGCAAGTGGGCGGAAGTCCAAACTTGTCTCTCAGGCGCGCGATACTCAACTAGCACCGATGCGCATGCATTGGCATCGACTCCATAGGCACGATCGTGCTGTAGGAAATCTGGGGAGGCGTACCCGCCGTGGCGGATTCTTTTGTCCATCTTCATCAGCACACCGAGTATTCGATGCTCGACGGTGCGGCGCGCATTGGCGATGTTGTTGCCTCGGCAGTCAAAGATGGCCAACCAGCCATGGGTATTACCGACCACGGCAACATGTATGGCGTCTTGGACTTCTACCAAGAATGCAATAAGGCAGGGGTCAAGCCGATCATCGGTAGCGAGTTGTACATGGCTCATGAGCATCGTGATGAGCGACTTCAACTGCGTGGTTCGCGCATGGATGACTCAGGTGGCGAGGTAGAGGGCGGTAAGAAGGCGTACTACCACCTGACCACATTGGTAGAGAACCAGGTGGGGTACAAAAACCTGATTCAGCTCTCATCTCGGGCCTTTATGGAGGGCTATTACCGCAAGCCCAAGGTCGATTGGGAGATCCTCGAGGAGCATTCCGAAGGTCTGATCGTTACCACTGGTTGTCTAGGTGGCCACGTGCTGCAGGCAATGATGAACCAGGGGTTCGATGCCGCATGTGAGCGTGCTGGTCGCCTGCTCGACATTTTTGGCCGAGACCACCTTTTTGTAGAGATTCAAGACCACGGAATCCCCGATCAATTGCGAACGAATCCCCAACTCATTCAGCTGGCGAAGCGACTGAAGTTGCCCCTCCTTGCAACGAACGACAGCCATTATGTGAATCAGGGCGATGCTGTTGCACATGATGCGCTGCTCTGCGTGCAGACAGGTTCGCAGCTAAGCGATCCTGATCGCTTTCGCTTTCATGGGGATCACCACTACCTCAAGACTGCTGAAGAGATGCGCTACCTCTTTCGAGAGGTTGAGGTGGCTTGCGATAACTCACTCTGGATCGCAGAACGCTGCGAATTGGAAATTGAGTTCGGCAAGCCACTCCTGCCTAATTTCCCCCTACCCGAGGGATTCGCAGATGATGCCGCTTACCTTGAACACCTGACCTTTGCTGGTGCTCATGCCAGATGGGGGTCCGATCTTCCAGACACCGTTCTTGAGCGCTTGGCCTATGAACTCAAAGTCATTGGCGATATGGGGTTCTCATCGTATTTCCTCATTACCTGGGATCTGATCAAGCATGCACGCGACAGCAACATTCGCGTTGGCCCCGGTCGAGGCTCTGCCGCAGGCTGCGCAGTTGCATACTGCTTGCGCATCACAGACCTTGACCCAATTAAATACGACTTGCTCTTTGAGCGATTCTTGAATCCAAGTCGAGTCTCGATGCCTGATATCGATATGGACTTCGACTCGAGATACCGCGATGAGATGATCCGCTATGCGGCCGAGCGCTATGGCCGAGACCGAGTTGCTCAAATCGTTACCTTCTCGACAATCAAGGCCCGTGCGGCCGTGCGCGATGCAGCTCGCGTGCTCGGCAAGCCCTATTCCGTGGGTGACAAGGTTGCCAAAGCCATGCCTGCTCTCGTGATGGGCCGAGATACGCCCCTGTATGCATGCCTTGAAGAGCACCCGAAGTATCTCGACGGATACAAGATGGCAGCCGATATTCGCCAGATGTATCACGAGGACCCAGACGCACGAGAAGTAATCGAAGTAGCGAAGGGTCTTGAGGGCCTGCGCCGTGGCGATGGTATTCATGCTGCTGCAGTAGTGATTACCAAAGAACCCCTGACGGATTATCTGCCCATTCAGCGAAAGCCAGAGTCGGGAAAGAATCCCGAGGATGCCCCCGTGGTCACTCAGTACGAGATGCACGGTGTTGAAGACCTCGGCCTGTTGAAAATGGACTTTCTTGGCCTGAGAAACCTTGACGTGATCTCTGACGCATTGGCCTTGATTCAGCAAACACGAGGCATCGAGGTTGACATCGATAATGTCGACCTTGAAGACGAAGCCACCTATGCATTGCTTTCGCGTGGCGACTCCATCGGGGTATTTCAGTTGGAGTCATCGCCGATTCGTGCCTTGATGCGCTCCTTGGCCCCGACCGAGTTTGAAGATGTCGCCGCACTCGTTGCCCTGTATCGGCCGGGACCGATGGCGGCAAACATGCACTACGACTATGCAGACCGCAAGAACGGCCGCAAGCCCGTTGAGTATTTGCATCCCGATGCTCAAGAGGTACTCGGAGATACCTATGCGCTCATGGTGTATCAGGAATCCATGATGCGGATTGCGCAGAAATTTGCCGGCTACTCACTCGCTGAGGCGGACAACCTGCGAAAGGCCTGTGGCAAAAAAGACAAAGAATTGATTGCACGCGAGCGGATTAAGTTCACCGAGGGATGCGTAGCTACTGGCTACGGCCAAGAACTCGGTACTGCTTGGTTCGACATTATTGAACCCTTTGCGGACTATGCATTCAACAAGTCTCATGCCTACGGATATGGCTATATCGCGTATCAAACGGCGTATCTCAAGGCGAACTACCCAGCTGAGTATCTTGCAGCCCTGCTGACGAGCGTTCGTACCTCGTTGGATAAAGCTGCGATCTTCTTAGCTGAATGCAGGGCCATGGGGATCGAGGTTGTAGTTCCAGATGTGAACGGCTCCACAACCGATTTCACTCCAGTAATCGGCGCTGCTGAGGATGGAACCGAGGAGCTTCGCATTCTCTTCGGCTTGTCTGCTGTTCGAAATGTGGGAGCGGGACTTGTTGCGCACATCGTGACTGAGCGAGAAGACCAAGGTGCCTTTACAGACTTTTATGATTTCTCGCAGCGGGTCAACACTCAGGTCTTGAACAAAAAGACCATTGAAGCCCTCATCAAGGCTGGTTCTTTCGACTCGATGGGTCACTCCCGCCAAGGCCTGCTGATGGTCTACGAACAGATCATCGATCAAACCGTGGCTCGTCGGAAAGAGCACGAGATGGGTGTGATGTCGCTCTTCGCCGAGCCTGAAACTGCTTCACCAGCCTTTGATGAACGTGTGGTTATTCCAACCAGCGACTTCGATAAAAAGCAGCGCTTGGTATTCGAAAAGGAAATGCTGGGGATGTACGTCTCGGATCACCCGCTCCTCGGCGCAGAGACGGCCTTACGCAAAAAAACTGACTGCACCCTGCCCGAACTTTTCGAGGCCGATGTCGAAGACGGGGCTCGCCGCACAGTAGGGGGTGTGATTTCAGGCCTGCAGCGAAAGTGGACCAAGAAGGGTGACCTCATGGCGGTCTTCACACTCGAAGACTTGCAGGGGGTAGTCGAGGTCATGGTTTTCCCCCGCACGATGACTGAAATCGGCCACCTCCTCGCCGAAGATGCAGTTGTCTTGATCGGAGGTCGCGTTGATAAACGAGACGACACTCCCAAGCTGATTGCTACTGACATAGAGATTTTTGATGCGATGCCAGAGACCGATCCGCCGCTGCGCCTGCATCTGAGTCCAACACGCTTGAATGACACAACAGTCAAGCGCCTCAAGGAGTTGTTCTTGGACTTCCCAGGTACCTCTCAGGTGCTCCTGCTGCTCGATGAGACCCACGTTCTGCAATTGCCCGAGCAGTACATGGTGAGCACGCAGAGCGGCCTTGTAGGTGAACTTCGGGCGCTGTTAGGCCATGAAGCAGTTGTGGTCTGAGCCCACAGGCTGAGAAATCGGGGCTGAAATTCGCCTCACAGTTTGCGTTGAGGGGCCGTTTTCGACTGAACTAGCAGCACCACATTTGCATTACTTTTTTGGGAGCTGTGCATGGCGCTAGACGTCACGACAAAAGATTGCACTGCCCTCAGCGACTCGGAGCTGGCCGAGATGGCCGACATCTGTGCTGATGGCGGACATTGCTACGGAGTGGGAGAGCTCTCCAAGCAGGTTGACATCTGGGTGCTCGTAACGCTCGTCCGTGAAGGAAACCTGCTGCGTGGGTTCTCTTTTTCGACCTTGGAACGCATTGGTGGAACCCCTTGCATCTTGTTGGGCGTGGCTGCTGTTAAGCGCACTTCGAAACGAGATGCAACGCTTAGGGCTCTGATTGGCGACAATTTCCGCCGTGCTCTGATGGCCTTCCCTGATGAGGATGTCTTGCTCGGTACGCGCATGAGTGACGCAGGGGCCCTCGAGGGCTTTCGACTGCTGACTGACATCGTGCCTCGGCCGGAGCATAAGCCCTCAGGTGAGGAACGGGCATGGGGTCGGCGACTAGTGAAACGCTTCGGAATCGAATCGAATCGCTATAACGACAAGGTCTTTACCATTACTGGTGATGGGTCCCCTCCGCTTGTTCTGGATCACGAATCCCTCAAGCCTGACACCATCGAAGTTGCCGTTGCGGCGCAGTTCACGCACCTAGACGGATCACGTGGTGATTGCGTGGTTGTTTGCGGATGGGCAATGGCCGAGGAACTCCTCAAGCACGGGTGAGCAATTCCGCTCAAGAGTTTGAACACGTGCTGGCATCGCGCCGCATGTGTCGGGATTTCGTGGAGCAGGACATCGATCCAGAACTGCTGAAGAAGGTGCTTCTTGCAGCATTTCGAGGGCCATCCGCTGGCAACACCTCTGCCATTGAATTACTGGTGTTGTCACAGCCACAAGTGCAGCAGTATTGGTCCCTGACGCTTACCGAAGAGAAGCGAGAGAGTTTCCCTTGGCCTGGCTTGCTCAAGGCGCCCACCCTGGTGATCCCCCTGGTGCGGCCGAGTGCCTATCAGGAGCGCTATCAGGAGCGAGACAAGGCACACACGGGGCTTGGTGACAGTCTTGAAGCATGGCAGGTTCCGTACTGGTTTGTAGACGGGGGAGCCGGCCTGATGGGCCTGTTATTGGCTGCCGAGGCCGCAGGCCTTGGGGCGCTGCTCTTTGGGCAGTTCCAACATGAACGAGCACTAGCAACAGCTTTTGGGGTGCCAGAGGATTACCGGGCCCTAGGAACGGTGGCACTTGGCTGGCCAAGCACTAGCGGCCGAAAACCGTCGGTTTCTGCTGCACGCGGCCGAGTAGACCCGGAGTTGCTGATTCATCATCAGGCTTGGTAACCGATTTGCTGAGCGTTGGTCGCGGATTCGGAACTAGGTTCGATTCACATCACTCGGCACAGAAGGGATGACAACATGCGTATGCAGAGGTTCTGGTCATGGATGGCAGTCAACCTCGGACGCCATGCGGGCCTGGTGGCGGCCATTGGCTTGGTGTTTACGATTGCACTCGGATTTGGAATCACGAAGCTCGAATTCGCAACGGGGCAGGACAGTTACCTCAACAAGAACGATGTGGTCTACAAGGACAACATCGCCTATCAGGAACTCTTCGGCGGCCAAGCAATGCTCTCGGTTATCTCCATGGAGAATGGCGCAAAGATCGATTCGATTTTTACTGCCGAGGGCATCGCAACGATGGAAGCAGTGGCGCAGAAGTTGCGAGATTCTGGGCAGGTGCTTGGAGTCATTTCTCCGGTGACGGCGCTGGATTTCTCTGCATCCCTTGTCACCTCAGCCGATGGAAACCCATTTAACGCAGTTGCGGCCAAGGCGCTCGTCAACGCTCAGAAGGTAGCGGAAGCTTCCGGGGATACGGTCAGCGCCCAGGCTCGCACAGCCGACCTAGCTATTACTACGCAGCGACTGCTAGCCATTCCTGCAGATCAGCAAACCCTAGAGAATCCCGAATGGGTCAAGTTTTTGCTCTATGACAATGCAGGCGAAGTGCGCCTAGCTCTGCGGCCGTTTTTCCCTGATGACACCCACGCTCAGATGATCACCCGGTTACCGGGCAACGGGTCGATCGAAGCAGAGGGTGCAGCCTCAGACACGATTATTTCAACAACAAAAGCGTTGAAGTTCCCAGATGCACAGGTGACTACTACGGGAGCACCGGTCCTGCTCAAAGGAATCAACGACTACCTCAAGGGCGGCATGTTGGGACTCGGTGCGATAGCCGTTGCCGTCATGATGGTCATCTTGTTGGTCTTCTTCAATGTGCGCTGGCGACTGCTTCCGCTCTTGGTAGTACTCATCGGTGTGATCTGGGCCTTTGGCCTAGCTGGCTACTTGGGAGTGCCACTCACATTGGTGACGATTGCAGGGCTTCCGGTGATGCTTGGCATAGGCATCGATTACGCCATCCAGATGCATTCACGCATCGAGGAGGAGGTCATTATTGACCGTTCCCCTCATCCCATTCAGTCTGCGGCTCGTGGCCTTGGCCCAGCATTGCTGGTGGTCACCTTCGATGCAGTGTTTGCGTTTCTGGCAATTCAGATTTCGAAAGTTCCGATGATCCGCGAGTTCGGCTGGCTGCTCATTGTGGGCATCATTGCCATCTGCGTCTCTTCAATCGTGAACCCGCTTGCTGCTCTGGGCATTCGTGAATACAAATCTCCGACCAAGGGTCGCGATTTCTCTGAAGGCAAACTCGGCAGACTTGTCGTCAAGATGGGAAGCCTGCCAGCAACTGCTGCGCTCTGGCTTGCAGTTGTAGCCGTCATAGTCTTCGTTGTGGGTAGCGTGTTGGAGCCACGACTCAAGCTAGAGACAGACCCCATCAACTGGGTGAATCAGGATTCTCAGGTCATCAAAGACCTTCGCAACATTGAGTCAGAAATCGGCGGGTCTTCAGAACTTGGGGTCTTTGTTCAGTCCACAGATCAGGCGAGTCTCTACAGTGACTCCTCGGTCGCATTCGTGGACTCCTTCACCCGCGAACAGCTGACCAAATATTCCAAAGAGTTGCTCGTGGGGTCGAGCATCGTCGCCACGGTGTCTGACCTGACCGACATTCCAGGAGCGAAGCATGTCTCGCCTGCTGCAGCCGATGTGCAAGAGGCTTGGGATCTAGCGCCAAAAGACATCCAACTCTCAACGGCGTCGCCGAACGGTAAGAATTTCAACATAGCGTTCCTGACTCGGCCGATCTCACTCGAAGGCCAAGCCGTGGTGGTAGACGGGATTCGTCAAACGGAGGCACCGCCGGGCATCAAGGTGACCCCCTCAGGCTTGGCCGTGGTTGGGGTCGGGCTACTGCAAAACCTTGAGGCGAACCTTGTGCAACTCACTTGGCTCGCCGTCGGACTGGTGTTCTTGTTCTTGTGGGTTCGATTGCGCTCCTTCGTGCGCGCTGTGTTGTCCATGGTTCCGGTGCTGATCGCCTCTGGTTTGGCAACCATTGCGATCTACCTACTCGGCATAGAACTCAGCCCGATGACTGCAGTTGGTGGGCCACTTGTAGTTGCCACCTGCACGGAGTTCACCTCGCTGATTCTGCTGCGATACATCGAGGAGCGTCAGCGCGGCCTTGAGCCACGTGAGGCCATCGATGTCACTGCTGGTCGAACAGGCCGGGCATTCATCGTCTCGGCCATGACTGCCATAGCCGGTGTGGGCGTTATTGCGTTCTCTTCGCTTCCGCTACTGGCTAACTTTGGGCTCTTTGTGGCGCTCAAGATTGCTATCGCCCTGATAGCGGCGCTGACCATTCTTCCTCCGCTGATTGTGTGGGCAGATAAGCGTGGCTGGGTTTCCAAGGGCATGCTCGATCGACCCGAGGCCCCATTTATCGAGGTGCCTGATCATCAAGTAGATGTGCTCAGTTAGCCGGCTAGTTCGCTAGATCGCTGGAGGGGGCGCCACTTAGTCGAGTTGTGCGTGAAGCTCTGCTGTGCTCGCTGCGGGTGTGCCACAGGTGTGGTTTCGGCACACATAGGCCAATCCATCTGAGCCCGTTGCTGAGCGGCCTTCCCACAGTGGCCCAGACCCTGGCTCTCCCCAGGCCAGGATGCTGCCGGGGTCAAAGCGGCTCTGCAGCACCTGAACAAGATCTGGTCGATCTCCGGTGACGACCACCTCGGTGACTCCAAGTGCGTGCAACTCAATCGCCCAGAGCAGATTGCCAAAGCTCATGGGGTGCTTGCCGGCCACCCCGCCGAGGGTGCGCAAAATCGTCCGAGCATGCTCCCCGTAGCGTGATTCACCCGTGTGGGCTTCGAGGCGCAACAGACCAACTGCTGTCATGCTGTTTGCAGATGGAGTTGCGTTGTCCATCAAGTCTTTTGGTCGTGAAACTAACTGTTCAGCATCCTCGCCGGTTGTCCACACCCCGCCGTCGATATCCCAAAAAAGTTCGATCAGGCTGTCTGCTGTTGTCGTTGCCTCTTCCAACCAACGCAGGGTGCCGGTGGCCTCATATAGGCAGATGAATCCGTCGATCAGCGCGGCATAATCAGCGGCGTAGGCCAAGTGTCGTGCACCCCCCAAACCTTGGTTCAAGTCTGCCTGCCAAGACCGCAGCCAGCGTTGGCCAGAGGTCGCGGACGTAGAGGGGACGCGCAAGGATTCGCACAAGAAATGGGCAGTGGACTCTGCTGCAGCGAGCCAGTCTGGGCGCTGTGTGGCTGCTGCGGCTTCGGCCAAGGTGGCCAACATGAGCGCATTCCACTCGGTGAGGACTTTGTTGTCTAGACCGGGTCGCGGCCGGGTAGCGCGGCTCTGCAAAAGGGCAGCACGAGCCGACTCGATCCCAGCACTGCGCTCAAGGTTGCCGCGTTCGTGCATGCGGTTTGGAATGGAGGCGCCTTCAAAGTTGCCGGCCTCTGAGATGCCATAGAAGGCGAGGGTCTCCTCGGTGAGGTGGCCCAGATTTGCCTGCTCGAGAGCAGCTGCCACCTCTTGTGGACTCCAGACATAAAAAGCGCCCTCCTCGGCGTGGTCTGCATCTGCAGTTGCAAAGCTGTCGGCGTCCTCTGCGGAGTAACGGCCCCCGCTTGGATGTGACAGGTCGCGAAGGACGTAGTCAATAATCTCGGTGAGTACCTGCAGGTAGCGTTCTTCGCCCGTCACTTGCCAAGCCCATAGGTAGCTCCGCCCGAGCAGCGCATTGTCATAGAGCATCTTCTCGAAATGCGGCACAAGCCATCGCTCATCTACGGAGTAGCGCGAGAACCCACCACCGATATGGTCATAGATTCCTCCGGCAGCGAGAGCGTCAAGCGAGGTTGTCACCGCCTCAAGCGCTGTCTCGGACCCTGTGCGTCGAACATGTCGCAGGAGGTGACCCAAGCTCATCGACTGCGGAAACTTGGGAGCACCGCCGAATCCTCCCCACTGAGGGTCATAGGCAGCAAGCAGGGCCAAGGTTGCCTCATCGAGCACCTGTGCAGATGGCAGCGGTGCATCGGTACCTGCAGATGGGTTGCGCCCAATACTCTGCACGAGTCGAGTTGCCTGTTCCATGAGTTCGTCTCGACGGGTTTGCCAAGCATCCTCAATGGCTGTGAGCAGTTGCGTAAAGCTCAAGGTCCCGCCGCGCTGCTCCTTTGGAAAGTACGTGCCGCAGTAGAAGGGCTC
>CAMDLX010000064.1 GCA_945901935.1 Bifidobacterium breve
GCATTGTGGTTGGCGAGTGCCGTTCGGGTGAAGCGCTCGACATGTTGCAGGCTATGAATACTGGCCACGACGGTTCACTCACCACAGTGCATGCAAACAGCCCACGAGACACACTCGCTCGCCTAGAGACCCTGGTGCTCATGGCTGGATTCGACCTGCCAATTCGTGCCATTCGTGAGCAGATGGCCTCTGCGATTGACATCATCGTGCAACTCACGCGACTTCGCGACGGTACTCGTCGAGTAACTCACATCACCGAGGTGCAGGGGATGGAGGGTGACATCATCACACTTCAGGATGTGTTCTTGTTCGACTTTGGTGCAGGAGTAGATGAACACGGACGGTTCCGTGGCGAGCTGCGAGCAACCGGAGTGCGACCCAAGTTCGCAGAGAAGCTTGCCGATCAGGGCATTCTCTTGGGGGCCGAAGTCTTTAACCCCAATACAGGAATCCAAACCCAGTCGGGCCGGCTGTGAGCGCTCCTCGCGCAGTTGCTCTGCTGCGCGGTCTCTGCGCTGCAGCGTTGCTCTGTGCAGTAGCGCTGTTCTCTCTTGGCGCCGCTGGAATGGCTGCCGCTACCCCGGCAGCAACAACTGCTGACCCTTCTGGGGGTGCAGATGCGCCTGTCATTCGCGTCGGGCAAGTTGACGCAACTCGAAGCCCAGCACGGGTGCAGGGTTGGCTGACAGGAGGCGCAGTCGGAGAACTCAAGGTTGCTGTGGCCGGCGCTGCTGCAGTTCCAGCAGAGGCTCGGCTGAGCACCGAACTCGGCCGGAGTACCAATGTTGTAGTGGTACTCGACAATTCTGCTCTGCTCGGCAATGCGGTGGTCCAGCTCTCAAAGAAGGCCATCGCACCCCTCCTGCCAGGCGCAGGCGTGGTCGATTCCCTGAGCATTGTTAGCACCGGCGGGGGAAGCAAGGTTGAGATCGCCAACAGCACCTCTGCAGCAGCAGTACAAGATGCGCTGAGTCGAGTCCGTCCGCTCGGTGAATCTGCTACATGGGATGGCTTGAGCGCAGCAGCGGATCTGTTAGAAAACCGCGGCAGTGACACGAACGGCACTGTGGTTCTGTTTGCTGCATCTGCAAGCACGGCTCAAAACGGTGGCTCCGCAACAGCCTTGGCGGCACTCCGCAAGGCTGGGGTTGATCTTCAGGTTGTGTCCGCTGCGAGTAATCCAAACCTTGAGGGAATCAGTTCAATGGTCGGCGACTTGGGCGGCTCATTGCAGGTCTTGCAGGCTGATACCGAGATCGTCCCTCAGTTTCAGTACGCCTCAGAGATCATCAAAGGTCGATTTGAATTCGATGTGAATACGCCCAACGAGGATGCTTCGCTGGTACCGCTCACCCTGAGCGCAGGGGAGTCGGCAACGAGTATTGCTTATGTGCCTGGACTATTGCGGGTGGGAAACACGGCGCTTGTATCAACCCCAGAGGCCTCTGGAGGTCTCTCTGGATTCCTGAAAAATCCATATATGAAGTGGCTGATCGTGCTGCTCGGAGTTGCTGCAGTTGTCACCATTGTGTGGACAGTGCTGTCCATGGTCATCCCCGATGAGAACAGTCTGAGCCGCAGGCTGAGCGCCTATGAAGAGGTCGAGGCAGGCCCGACCGAGGCTGACATCACGGGGGCTGAGGGTCACGCCACCGTTCCTATTATTCAGCGTGCCGTAGAAATGACCGGCTCGCTTGCCGATCGTCGAGGTCTGACCGAGAAGCTCGAACTAGATCTTGAGCGGGCCAACCTTCCGCTACGGGCACCCGAAGTGATGTTCTTTGTATCCGCCGCTGCTGCAACCCTCATGCTGTTGACCTTTATGCTGACGCGCAGTTTGATCCCAGCTGTGATCGCCGGAATCCTGGCAGTCGTGCTGCCCAGAGCCATTCTGAACATGCGGATCCGCCGTCGCCAGAAGGCCTTTGGGGATCAGCTGCCAGACACGCTCACGCTGTTGGCGGGAACAATCCGTGCCGGCTATGCGGTGTCACAAGGCTTCGAGTCGGTTTCAAAAGAGATTTCCGAGCCCATGGGAAGAGAACTTCGTCGGGTTGTCACTGAGACCCGTTTAGGCCGTTCCCTAGAGGAGTCGCTTGAGGCCGTTGCGGAGCGCATGGATAGTGCTGACTTTGAGTGGGCGGTCATGGCAATCCGAATTCAGCGGGAGGTCGGCGGGAACCTGGCCGAACTGCTCTCCACAGTGGCTGAGACAATGACTCAGCGTGAGCGTCTGCGCCGAGAGGTCTCTACGCTCACCGCAGAAGGCAAAATGAGCGCCATCATCATTGGGCTCTTGCCGCCGGGATTGGCCGTGGTCATGTGGGTGATGAACCCCGCTTATATCAGCGAGCTGTTCCAGCCCGGATTGGGATACATGTTGCTAGGCGTTGCCGTGCTGATGATGGGCATCGGATTCGCATGGATGAAAAAAACCATCACGATCGAGGTCTGACAGATGTCCCTAACGTTGTTGTTACCCACCATTCTGATAGCCCTCGCAGTTGGCACGGCGGCCTACACCGTCATTGCCCAGCTTGAAGAACGTAAAATGATGCGCTCCTCGCTGCGACGCCTTGACGGTTACGAAGTCGAGAGCCAACGGACCCAAGAGATGCTCGACCCGTTGAGCGAGCGGGCGTTTGCCCCGATTCTCAGTGGGCTCACAGGTATCGGTCGGCGCCTAACCCCGGCCGGGTATGTAGAGAAGGTACGGCTCAAGTTTGTCCATATGGGAAACAATTCCCCAACAGCCGTCGACCGCTTCTTGGCGATACGCGTTGCGACCGTAGTAGGCGCAGTGCTGGTGTTCTTGGTGTTCTTCGTGTTCAACCTGTCGGGACTAACCGGAAACATGAAGCTGGCTGCTGGTGGTCTCTTGATCTTGGTTCTGCTGATCGGACCGGACTCTTCGTTGAATCGCAAGGTTGCAGATCGACAGCTTGCAATGCAACGTGCGCTGCCCGACACCCTTGACCTGCTCACCATTTCAGTTGAGGCTGGTCTTGGTTTCGAACAGGCGCTTGATCGGGTCATTACTGCTGTTCCTGGTCCGCTTACCGATGAGTTCGCCCGTATGCTTGGCGAAACCCGAGCTGGAGCTGCCCGCTCCGATGCCCTCAGAGCTATGGATGAGCGGTGCGATGTTCCCGAGTTGCGAGCCTTTGTTCTTTCAATCATCCAGGCCGACAACTTTGGTGTGTCCATCGGGCGAGTCCTTCGAGCCCAAGCTGAAGAAATGCGAATCAAGCGCCGCCAGCTTGCTCAAGAACGTGCCCAGAAGGCTCCCGTAAAGATGCTGATTCCGATGGTGTTCTGCATCTTCCCGGCGCTGTTCTTGGTTGTTCTTGGCCCAGCGATGCTCTCGATCAAGAAGAGCATGTAGGCCAGTGCCGGCACCTGCCACGAGCGATGCCGACCTAGCTGTATCGGAGCCAAAGCCCGCCACGGGAACCTATGCGCCGATCATGTGGCTATTCGCTGGATTGTCGGCGCTCATTGCCGCTGCTCCGATCTCGGATAACAGTTTCTTAACCCACTTGGCCACGGGTCGGCTCATTGTGGATAGCGGCCTTCCGCAGCAGAACCCGTTCTTATATTCCAGCACGGCATTCCCAGTGCCGAGCTACTGGTGGTCGATTCTGCTGGGTGCCGTTGATTGGGCGGGTGGAGCAATCGGGCTGCGATTGCTGACTGCTGCTTTAGCAGGCTTGCTCGGGGCTTTACTGGTGCGCATGGCTGCAAGTGCGGAGGCCACTGAACTAGTCGCATCAGCCTCGCCCTCTGCTGCTGAGGTCACGCAAGACGGAAGTTCGTTGCCCGGTCTGCTCGCAGTGTTGCTGCCCGCTGGGCTGGGGTTTATCTGCCTGCTGAGCTTTCTGAATGGCCGGCCGCACCTGATTGGGTTTGTGCTGCTGGCTCTCATGGTTCTGGTCTGGAAAGAGGGACGATCCCCCTGGTGGTTGCTTCCAATCTTTGCCGTCTGGGTCAACGTTCACGGGTCTTGGCTCTACGGTTTGATCCTGCTGGGGATGTTTCTGGTGGCCACCACTATTGATTCGCGAAAGCTAATGCCAAAGCAGTTCGCACTTGCCGGAACCGCAGTGCTCGGAGTGGTGATCGGCGGTGCGCTCTACCCCGACAGGTTTGCGCTGCTGTTGTTACCTGCCAAGCAATTTGGCGACCCGATCGAGCGTGAAGCGTTGCAGAGTTATCAGGAGTGGGGCCGGGTTGGATTCGATGAACCCATGTTGTGGATGATGCTTGCCATCGCCATCTTGGCAATCTTTGGCTGCATACGTCAGCGGCGCTATGCCATGACAGTGATGGTGGGGTTGCTCGTCGTCCTAGGATTCTCGGGACTGCGACTCGTTCCGATTGCAGCTGTCGCGTTGTTGCCTTTTGCTGCAATTGGCCTACGCGGAATCGGAACCGTTGGGCTGCCTTCCGGTCGAATGGCAAAGGCAGTCGGCGGGTTCGGTCTGCTGCTCTGCTTAGCGGCGGGTGCGCGCTGCGTGATTGGTCCGAGCTACCAACTCAATGCGTTTCCTGTGGCAGCTGTTGACTGGTTAGAAGCACGAGATTTAGTTGGCAACGACACGCGTGTGACCACTCACGATTTTGCCGGCAACTATTTGGAGTGGCGATATGGCGACCAGGCGAATACGTGGGTTGATGATCGCCCAGGGGCCGCGACAATGGTTGCCTACGTGAACATGTTGCGCCTGAGTGAGGGCTGGCAGAAGTCGTTGGCCGGCTCCAAGGGCGATGTCCTGATCTGGCGAACCTCGGACAAGCTCACGGAACAACTGAAGCAGGACCCTAAATGGGTAGTCGGAACCCAAGCTGGGGAGTTCACGGTGTTCTGCAGAGCCGAGTTGGCGGATCGCTGCAGCTAGCAAACTGCTGATCGTTCTGGGCTAGTTAGGCCAACTCCGGGGTTCAGTCGCTCGCGGCTTGTGCTCTGGTGAGGTCCAGTCACGGCGCCAAGAGTCATGGTCGGGTCCTGCCAGACTTGGGGTCTCTCCCGAGCTTGCCCGCTTGCGTGCGCTCCACCAATCACTGCTGGTCTCGTCTGCGAGTTCGGCAACAGCCTGCTCAATACTCACGGCAAAGCTGCGCGCATCTTGGCCATCCTCGGGCATCAAAGGAGCACCAATGTTGACCACAACCGTTTGAGGGTTCAGCGTCTTGCTTCCTTTGCGCAACACACGACCAGTGCCCTCAAGGTGAATCGGGATGATCGGAATACTGCACTTCACTGAGAGGTACGCAGCGCCACCCTTGTGTGGAAGTCCCCACCCGTCGGTGGATCTTCCGCCCTCCGGGAAGATCAGGAGCGACCACCCGTCAGCGAGCAGCCCCGCAGCACGATCAGCCGAGCGGCGACTCACCTTGTTGCGCTCCATTGGAACGGCACCATATGCCCAAGCAGCTAGGGCTGCGCTGTGGCGAGTATCAAAGAAGTAGTCAGCCGCTGCGGCAACCACGAGTTGTTGACGCCAGGGCTTTGGAATGGTGGTGAGCAGAAGCGCCGTATCCAGATGGCTCTGATGATTCGCAACAAAGATTGCGGGCCCGCTGAGGGCATCGATTCGATCAGTATTGCGAACCTCTGGCCTGCAGGCCGCCAAGGTAACTGCGCGGCCTACTGTTTCGAGCGCAGCAGTGCGAGTGGCTTGAGCGAGCGGCGAACGCGCCCACTCGGTGTCATAAAAATCGCCAAGCTTGCTGGCCTGGGCTACTGGTTCAACTCCGCGAGGGGTAGCAGCAGCGGTATACGGGAAACCCAACCCGCGCACCCAGTTCAGCGGATTGGGAACCTGAACCTTCACGTAACGGCCCTGTTCATGTGAGCCCTGTTCATGTGAGCCCTGTTCATGTCACGTCAGCCATTCCGAGCGGCGGATTCTTGACATAGGTGATGGTGGGGTCTGGACCGAGCACATCCGAGGCCATCTCAAGTGCGTCCGCCAAGGTAGATGCCGGCCTGAATCCCAAGCGCCGAACCGTCGCTGGGTCTCCACCCACGATGATGACTTGGCTCAGATGTTCCAGTGCGTGACTGCCCCAGTACCACATGTAAAACGGGTGCACCCCGTGATACGCGTGAGAGGTTCGGTACAGATGCCGATACCACTCGTCGGTTGCAAAGCTGGTTTCGAACCGCTGCTCAATCTGAATCGGATCAGTGGTCTCGGCTAGTACCTGCTCAAAGAAATCAATGTACGAGGGGTGATGCACGGGGTGGAATTCATTGGTCGTCGGGTGCGTCATGATCAGCACGCCACCCTCACGAACCACAGGCTTGCCCTTGTACATATTGAAGAAGTAGCCAAGCCCCAAACACATCACCAAAATGGGATTCATGATTGAGTTGACGTTGTAGGGACCCACATACGGAAGCCCGTACAAGACAATGTCGGTTTGGCCTTCAACCGAAACAAGTTGTTGCTTGTACACCTCGGCCGTGGTCAGTTTGTGAACTGCCTCGACCTCGCCAGCATGAACCGAGGTCAGCGCATACGGGGCTTCCCAAGAATGCAGAATCCTTCGACGACTGCTCGGGGGAAGGCGGTCGAGCCCAGTCTTCACGCCTAGGAATGTGGCCCGGTCCTTTGCTGACCATTCCCATTCGCGCTTTGCAAGAACCGAGAGTGGCCCGTCACCAAACAAGTCGTTGTTGACTGTGGTCTCAATCTGGAAAATGTTGATTCCTGCAGACTTGAGCACGTCACCTTGGCGCCAGTTGCTGCGGTGCAACTCCGAGTTCTCTTGGTCCATGAACGACTTGGTGTTGCGCATGGTTTTGACGTTGTGGTGGTGGCGAATGCCTTGGTATCCAGAGAGCCCAGTGGCAGTTGACTTCCAACCCCCATCCATTGAGACCAGGTTGATGTTCACATAGATGATCAGATCGGACTCAGCTGCCCGCTTGGACATCTGCACCTCTTCGCCGTGGCGAGTCTCACCCAGCATGACCATGCCGTCAGGGTCTTCAGCATCGTGGTTGTACAACTGACCGCGGGGTGCGAACGCGTCGTAGATGCGATCGCCGAGGCAGTACCGCAGTTCCGATTCAGTCATCCGGCGGTGCAGTGCAAGGGCTGCGATGATGTGGATGTCGTCCACTCCCGCATCGGCAGCTAGGTCGAGTACGGCTTCAATAACACGCTGGCGAATATCGGGTCGCCGCATCTTGGGTAGCGGCAGCGAGATGTCGTCAAACGCAATGGTGAGCTTCATGCCAGCGAAGAGTTGCGCTGGCAGCGGGTCAGAATCCACCGGGTTGAGCAGGGCATCGCGTATGGCTTCATCAGGGTGCTCAAGACCGGGTAGCGGCTCGGGCGGGTAGATAATGCGGCTGCGTCCTGCGGGCAGGCGCTCTAGACGGAACTGCTCGCCGCTATGCAACAACACTGGTGGCGTGGAGCGGTCGACATCAAGAACTAGTCCGGGTCGCGGGGCAGCAAGTTGCTTGCCGCGACGCTGTGCAGGCTGGCCCGATCCGGACTTGCCCGTTGAAGTTGATCGTGGTTGATGGGATCGCGGTTGCTGGCTCAACGTCGAGCCGCCTTCCTAGTCGAGAGCATGGGTGCTGCGGGGTAATCGGGGGAGTGCAGGTCAAAGGCGATCTTCACGCCGCCTCGGCTACCGGAACTACTGGCATGAGCGAGGGCTTCAGGAAAGCGCGTCAGCGGGTAGGTGGCGGAAACAAGGCGCCCAAGGTCGGCTGCGGCAACGAGTTCGGCTGCCAGATCGAAACTACGAATCGGTGTGCCTTGGATTAATTCTGTTCCATAGGTGTAGGCGCCGGTGAGTGAGATTTCTCGTTGCCAGAGTGGGGTTAGATCTACGGTTTGCACGCCTGGCATGCCAACCATAATCACGCGTCCACCGGGGCGGGTTACAGCAAGGGCTGTGTGAAGGCTTTCGGCGCTTCCCACGCAGTCGATCGTCACGTCAGCACCACCCGAAAGTCTGCTGTGCGGGTCGTGATCCGGGTGAAGCGAACTATCTGAGCTCAACAAGTGTGTGCCAAGCGTGCTCCGAACAACTCGAATCAGTTGTGCTGGCTCGCAGACCACAGTGGGTTTGGCGCAGGCAGTGCTGAACTCTCGGCCGAAGCTCTGTTGATGGGCGTACTTGGCCGCCAGGATCAATTGTTTGGGTGGCGACCAGCGATTGAGTGCCGCGATGGTCGTCAGGCCTAGCGTGCCGGCACCAATCACAACCACGGTCTCATCGGGCTGTACATCGGCAGATAGCGCTGCGTGTAGGCCGCATGCAGTCGGTTCGATCATGACTGCAGCTGAGTCGCTGAGTTCATCGGGCACGGGGTGCAACTGGCTCGGGTGAGCAAGCATCTCGGTTGACCAACCGCCGCCGGTATCGCAACAGAATCCAGTTTGCAGTCCGGCATCTAGACATCCATGTGTGATTCGCTCGCAGTTGCCGAGCCTTCCATCAGCACAGGCAGTGCATAGCGGACTCAGTCCTCGAGCAACGCAACCAAGCACGGGTTCAACAACCACCCGTTGGCCGTTGGGATCATCCGCTACGACCTCGTGGCCAGGAGTAAACGGGAACGAGACAATCGTTTCAAACCAGCGGCTTGACTGCCCGTGCACAGTTGCCAAGTCCGAACCGCAGATTCCGGCCATTCGAGGTGCAATGCGCACCCACTCCGCGTTTGGCAGATCGGCCTGAGGCAGCTCTTTCAGCTTGAGCGGACCGAGGCGTGTTGGGGTGCTTGGGCGCAACGTGCTGGCAACCAGCGCAGCACCAAACCGAGCAATCTCGTAGTCAACGACGAGTGCCTTCATACTTGGCCTCGCACACTCGAGGAGGAGGGCCGCCAGCGGGTGGCGAAAGGCAGCACCGAATGGCGAAAGCCTTTGGCCTGTCGAAAGTCCTCAACAAGCCAACCGCGTTTGCGGGCAATGGATGCCAACCGCGGCTCGGGGTTCACCGCTACGGGAAATCCAACGGCTTCGAGCATCGGTAAGTCGGAGGAGGAGTCGGCATACGCAACGCTTTGTTCAAGCAGTAGGCCCTCGGCTGAGCAGTACTCGGCCAGGATGCTGGCCCGGGCTTCCACAGTGGGGGGAACCTCATCGAGTTGGCCAGTCAGCGTGAGTCGTCCAGAACGGTCAAGGGCTGTGCCGAGTCGGGCGCAGATCACATCATCAAAGAGCGGCATAAGAGGTTGGATAATGAAGTCCAACGCACCTGTAATTAACACGGTTCGGTGCCCGAGAGCTCGGTGCTCTCGAACCCTTCGAATCGCAGCCGGAAAAGACCGTTCCAGCAGCATTGCTGAGAAGTGCTCAGCGGCGTCCTCGTCAAGCTGTTCAACGAGTGCACCGTCGTAGCGTCGGTAGAAGGATCGCAAAAAGTCTGAGCGGTCCTTTCGATCTTGGGCCAACAACGAGGGACCCTCGGCCAATGTTCGTGCTGCGAACCGCAAACGCTCAGCCGTGGGCATGCGCCGTGTTGCCATCCACGCATATGAGGTCACCACGTTTGAAGCAATCAGCGTGTTCTCTAGGTCGAACGCTGCCATATGTCGCTCGGGTGAGAGCACGGCCCGACGCAATCGCTCCGGGCGGGCTTCGGCGTTACTACGAGAGGGCGAGGACCTTGCTCGTCCGTGTTTGACTACCGAAGGCAAATGAATCTGCGTGATGTACGCGTCCCAGTCGATAGCCGCAGGGTCGAGCCCGAAGAGCGCTTGTTCTATCGGGTTCAGTGAATCCCAGAGTGTGAGCAGATGCTGAACCCCGTACTCGGCTTCGCACTCGGTGTAGGCCCCATAGAGCTCAACATAGGACTTTGCTCGCTCTGTCTGAGAGCGACGCTCCTCGATGGTTGCACCCAGTTGAGCACCCGCTCCTCGTAAGGGCAGATTGATCACGACTTTCTCGGCTGCGCGAAGCACAACACCTGCACGACTGAGTTGACCTTCTACTCGGCCGCGTCCAGGAAAGCTCCAGTCGGGCACGATGATGGGTTGCCCGTGCTGGTCATAGAGGGGATGCTCTGTGAACCATTCGCGAACCCGGTCGACCAATCGCTGGTACTTCAGCGGGTTACGCGACCCGCTAGCAACTTGCACGATATGTGGCTGGCCAGCGGCCTGTGCAGGAACGTCTGCATCCCGACCAGCCGTGGCGATGATTGCAGCCACCACAATGTCTACGGGAATGACGTCTACAACACCCTCGGGCACTCCCGGAAACTCTTTGAGCAGGCCTCGGGCATAGGACAAGATGATCGGCTCCGCCATGCGGAATCCGCGAATCCATCCGGGTTTGGGTTCAAGTAGTGCTGACTCGATGATCGAGGGTCGCACCACGCTCAGTCGGGCAGCTGAATCTCCGTAGGAGCGAAGAGTCTGGGCCGTGGCCACCTCGCTGAGCGCTTTGGTAAAGGCATAAGCATCAGGCCAGCCAACCGAGGCGGCACGGGCGCGACCAATCTCTACCATGCGGGCATGCGCCCACTCTTTGCGTAGCGCTTCGGTCCGTTCGGCCAGCAGGGGGCCGCCGGCAGAGCCAAGTTCGAATCTCGCCCGATCCCCAAACTCTCGAAGCTTGTCAGGCGCACGGCTCTCTGCGTCGGTGTCGCTTCGAGACCGACGAGCGGCTGCAACCTCTGCACGCCAATCCAAGGTCGAGACAAAGTCGTTACTGTCCACTGGTTCTTCAAGTGCCGAGCCGCGACGATTACCAGCCACGTAACAGGTGCTCACGCAGACCAAGTGAGGTGATACCCCAAGCTCATGCAGCATCTCTGCGATGCGCACTGGCCCGAGCAGGTTGACTTCAACCGCTCGGTCAAGTGGCGAGTCGAACGCAACAGTGGCCGCTGAATGAATCACCGTGGTGCAACTCGCTAGGGCCGCACGGCCAGCCTCATCCAGGCCAAGACCATCGGTGCCAACGTCACCCGAGACTGCCTGCACCCGGCTTGTCATCTGCTCAAAGCCTTCAGTGCCGAGTTCTTCTCGCAGGCGATCAAAGCAGTCGTTGCGAAGGATCTCCTTCTGTACTCGCTGCTCGGCTGAACTGCGGCGGCCATCTCGAACTAACAACACGAGTTGGCAATCGGGAACGCAGCGAAGCAGTCGCTCGACGAGCGCTGTTCCCACAAAACCTGTTCCACCCGTAATGAAGATCCGTTGGCCGCTGAGATTCTCCAGAATCATGTCTGCTTCGCCGCCCCGCGCTCAGAAACGTCGGTACGGTGTTGTGCCCGTTGGGCATGGCGTTCGATGGCTAGGAGCACAAGTTCATCAATCAAGTTGGGATAAGACAGTCCAGTTGCTTGCCACAGCATTGGATACATCGAGATCGGTGTAAAGCCCGGAATGGTGTTGATCTCGTTCACCAAAAATCCGCGGCCCGGACGCTCGGCGGTGCCTTCCTCCAAGAACACATCCACTCGAGCCATTCCCTCGGCTCGTAGGGCGCTGAACGTTCTCACGGCTAACTCGCGCAGTTCCTCTGAAGCTGCGGGGGAAATCTGAGCGGGGATCACGCTTTGGGCAGTGCCGTCGGCGTACTTGTCCTCGTAGTCGTAGAACTCTGCAGCGGGAATGATCTCTCCGACAACGCTGGCTCGCGGTGAACGATTTCCAAGCACAGCAACCTCGAGTTCGCGCGCAACCACCGCCTCTTCCACCACGGCAATCTCGTCGTACTCAAAGGCAAGCTCCAACGCCGCAAGCAGCTGCTCTGAGCCGTGTGCTTTGGTAATCCCAATCGAAGACCCCATATTGGCGGGCTTCACAAAAATGGTTTCGCCCAACTCTGCAATCAGTCTTGCTACAAGCTCTTGGGCCTGATCTAGCTCGGTGACCCGCACTGCTGCCCAGCGGGGTTGAGCAATCCCAGCGGCGTTGAGCACGGTCTTGGCCATGGCCTTATCCATGGCTACTGCCGAACCGAGCACGCCAGCACCGACATAGGGCACCTGAGCCATCTCGAGCAGGCCCTGCACAGTGCCGTCCTCGCCGTTGGGGCCGTGAAGAATCGGCAACACCACCGTGGGGGCTTCTTCGGTCGAGCCGGTCAGGATCTCGAAAGGCTGCAGTTCGGGTCCCTCAATGTTGAGCGAATCGGGAAGCTCATCTGCCAGACCTTGTTGAATCAGATCGGCTGCCTCTTGGGCGAGCAGCCAGGCTCCGTCCTTGGTGATTCCGATGGGAACAACCTCATAGCGGGCCAAGTCAACGGCTCGCAGAACATGGCTGGCAGAGATTTTGCTGATGTCATGTTCGGCAGATCGCCCTCCGAAGAGGACCACAAGGCGAACTCTGTTGGGTAAAGGCACTGCAGAAGTGTACGCAGCTGAGAGAATCAAGGAATGCGCTTCTTCATTGCAGAGCTCGCAGCCCAGTTAAATGGGCGTGTTCTAGGGGATACCGCCCGCGACGGGGCTGGTGGCCAGACCCCAGTAGATGCTGATTCGGTGTCGCTAGTCGACGGTTTGGCAATCGACTCTCGGCTGGTGATTCCAGGGCAGTTGTTTGCAGCAGTTCGAGCAGAGCGAGACGGTCACGAGTTTGTCGATGCAGCTTTTGCGGCTGGAGCGGGGGCAGTCCTTGTTGACAATGCTGATTGTCTGGCAGCTTCCGGTTCTGGCGAACTCGCTTTGCAGGGCCAGACAATAGTCGTTCAGGACGTGCCCGTAGCCCTCATGGAAATCGCTCGGATTGCCCGAAGCCGATTGCCTGATTCTGTGGTGGGCGTAACTGGCTCAGTCGGAAAAACTACGACGAAGGACCTGCTAGCCGAAGTATTGGCCCAGCAGTTTGTAACTGTTGCTTCCGAGAAATCCTTCAATAATGAGCTTGGGGTGCCACTCACCCTGGCAAATGCTGCTGAGGGTACCCAGGCTGCTGTGGTCGAAATGGGAGCTCGGGGTTCGGGCCATATTTCGCTGCTCTGTGAGCTGGCCCGACCCACGGTCGGCATCGTCACAACGGTAGAGCGGGTACACACCCAAGTCATGGGCAGTATCGAGCAGATCGCTCAAGCGAAGGGGGAGTTGATCGAGGCGCTCCCTTCAACTGGGCTTGCGGTGCTGAACGCCGAGGTTCCGCTAGTCGCCGCAATGGCCGAGCGGACCCAGGCCAACGTGTTGCGCTTCGGCCAAGCTGGCGATGTGCAGGCCGTCGAGGTGCAACTCGATGGTGAGCTGCGACCCAGCTTTCTGCTTCTGTCACCCTGGGGGAACGTTGCGGTGCGGCTGGGGATTCGCGGCGTGCACAATGTGTCGAACGCTTTGGCCGCCGCTACAGCTGCGCTCGGCCTCGGCCTCTCGCTTGAGCAGGTTGCTGTTGGCTTGGAGTCAGCAGTGACATCGCCCTGGCGCATGGATCTACAGACCATGCCGAGCGGCGCTCTGCTCTTGAACGATTCCTACAATGCTGGTCCGGCCTCTATGGCGGCAGCACTTCGGGCGCTCAGTTCGCTCCCGGGTGCAGGCTCCGGCAGGCGAATCGCAGTGCTTGGGCTCATGGCAGAACTCGGCGATAGCGCGCCCCAAGAGCATCAAGCAGTTGCCGAATTGGCTGATCAATTACAGATCCAGATCATCGCT
>CAMDLX010000065.1 GCA_945901935.1 Bifidobacterium breve
CGGTAAGCTACGGATACCGTCGCTTACGGGCGCCAATGCGGCAGCAGTTGCGGTGCAAGCCTCCGGGGATTCTTGGCTTTGGTTTGTATGAGCATGTGTTTCTGACAAGATGCTGCGATGGCAGATTCTGCAGTAGTTCATGTCAGTGCGGCACCCGGTGAAGATGGAGAAGCAGGGATTCGTATCCTGCAACTCGACCGCCCCGATCGCCTCAATGCCATGAATACCCAGCTGATTGATGAACTCCATCAGGCGATTGCCTCGCTGAGCGATGATGCCTCAGCACGAGTAGTGATCCTGACCGGATCGGGCAGAGGTTTTTGCGCCGGTCTCGACTTGATGGACCCACCTCAGCGCGCAGATGCGAAGGAGCGTGGGCGGGTACGCAGCAGCATGGATACCCAGCAGCGCATCGCGTCACTTGTGCCTGCGCTAGCGAACCTTCAGATCCCCGTGATCGCTGCCGTGAACGGGGCAGCATCCGGTGGAGGACTCGCACTGGCGCTAGCGAGTGACATTCGCATTGCCGCTGCCTCGGCGAAGTTCAACGTTGCGTTTGTTCGAGTTGGATTATCGGGCTGCGATATTGGTGTGTCCTGGTTGTTGCCGCGGCTAATCGGTGCATCAGCGGCCTTTGAGTTGTTGCTCACCGGTCGCTTAGTCGGAGCCGAGGAAGCCGATCGGATCGGCCTAGTCACCAGAACCGTTGCCGACGAGGACCTGATGGAATCGGCACTCGAGACCGCAAGGTTGATCTGCGGAAACAGTCCAACAGGAATCTGGATGACCAAAGAAGTCATGTGGTCACAGCTCGAGGTGAACAGCCTTGAAGCAGGTATCGACTTAGAAAATCGAACCCAGATCATGTGCACCTTCACCTCTGACCTTGGCGAGGCAGTGACGGCCTTTGCAGAAAAGCGGCCACCGAAATTTACTGGCAGGTAAGTCAACAGCTTCTGTTGATCCTGCTCGTCTGCGAGGCAAGTTGATTAGTGTGCAGCGGTGGGACCACTTGAAGGCCTCCGAGTACTTGATCTCGGAACGCGAATTGCTGCCCCGTTCTGCGCGGGCATTCTGGGTGAGCTTGGTGCCGAGGTCATCAAGATTGAACAGCCTGGTTCGGGTGACTTCATGCGCGAGATCGGTCCATTTGTCGAGACCGAGGACGGGCCGTACTCCTTGTTCTGGGCAGTGGAGGGTCGCGGCAGAAAGTCAGTAACTCTGGACCTTCGCAAATCCGAGGGACAGCAGTTGCTGGCCCGGCTAGCAGAGAAGTGCGATGTGCTCTGCGAGAACTTTCGCCCCGGCACTATGGAGCGTTGGAATATTGCTCCAGCACAACTTTCGGATCGGCTGATCATGGTGCGAATCTCTGCATTTGGTCAGGACGGGCCCTACGCACAACGGCCCGGGCTGGATCGCTTGGGGATTGGCTACGGCGGGCTCTTACACCTCACTGGTTACCCGGATCTTCCCCCTGTTCGCCCCGGGGTGACCTCAAGCGATTACCTGACTGGCATCTTCGCTGCTCAGGCTGCGACGGCTGCGCTCTACCGACGAGATGCCGGGCGCAGTGCTGAACACCGAGACCGTGGCGCAGTAATCGACGCCACCCTGTACGGCTCGGTGCTAAGAATTCTTGAGTGGACGATTGCGGGCTATGACCGCCTTGGCACAGTAAGAACTCGAGAGGGAAACCGCCTCGCTAACTCGGCGCCCATTGACAACTACCTGACTTCAGACGACAAGTTTGTATGCCTTGTGGCAGGTTCGGATGTGAACTTTGCTCGGCTGTGCAGAGCAATGGGTCGCACCGACTTGATTGAGGACCCCCGGTTCGCTCGCTTAGCTGAGCGAGCCGAGCACAGCGACGAGATCAATGGAATAGTTGCGAACTGGACGCGAAGTCTGCCGGCGGCCGAGGTGGAACGCCTAGCGATAGCTGCTGATGTACCCGTTGCGACTGCGTACACCGCTGCAGACATCAGCAAGGACCCACATATGGCTGCACGAGGTGACCTGATATCGGTTACGGACCCGGTCATCGGCGTTGTGAAACAGCAGGGGCCAGCAGTTCGCTTTGTTGGAGAGCCGAACACGACACCATCGGGTGCTCCGAAATTAGGGGAACACACACGACAAGTACTCGCCGATCTTGCTGGGGTTGGAGAGAGTGAGCTTGATCGCCTGCAGCAAGCCGGGATTATCTAGCTGGACTAGGCGGTCGCAAGGAAGGAGTCGGCGACTTTTTCTCGCCAGGTTCCGTGATACCCGAAGAGCAGATCGTTCTGCTTGGCTCGGCGGTAGTGCAGGTGTGCATCACATTCCCAAGTGAACCCCACCCCGCCGTGAATCTGGATGGACTCACCAGTGACGGCAATGGCCGCTTCACCGGAATGCGACTTGGCCATCGCTGCAGCCTCGGCACGCCCCTCGGCCTCGGCATCAGAAGCCCAAGCCGCGTAGTGGATTCCAACTCGAGACAGTTCGACGAGTTGCAACATCTCGGCAGCTTTATGCTTGATTGCTTGGAAGGTGGCTATAGGCCGATCGAACTGCACACGAACTTTGGCGTATTCAACGGCCAAGTCTTGAGCGGCTCCCATAGTCCCAAGAAGTTCGGCGCATAACGCAACCGCTCCGTCCTCTACTACTCGCCGCCAAATGTCAGTGTGATCACCATCGGGGCCAACGCGCTGGGCCGGAGTCGAGTCGAGATCGATTCGAGCCACTCTGCGGGTGACATCCCAAGTGGGTACCAGTTCGCCACGCGGCGACTCGATCAGGAAGCTGCCGATGCCCTCTTGGGTTCTTGCGGGAATCAGGACCCAGTCGGCCTCGTGACCATCAAGAACCACCGGCTTTGTTCCCAGGAGTACCCATCGACCTGACCGGCGCACTGCCCGCGTTCGGATTCGATCAACCACATCGCCGTGGCCTTGTTCGTCGACTGCAATGGTTCCACGGGTGACTCCCGCTGCAAGCGAAGAGAGTTGATCCGTCAGGCCCAAACCCCGAGCTGCCAGCGTGGCAAGTACGGCTGAGGAGAGGAAGGGGCCGGGCAATGGCAAGCGGCCCATTTCTTCGAGAAGCACGATCATGTCGACCATCCCCATCCCAAGGCCGCCCTGGGCTTCGGGCACCAGCAATGAAACCCAGCCAAGCTCGACCATCTGCGTCCAGACTTCGTCTGTCACGCCCGCACGCGTCCCTTCTGCGGCGACTCCAGTGGCGAAATCGGCATCGGTCATTGAGCGCACATAAGTGGACGGGCACTCGCGTGCAAGAAAGCCTCGAACAGCTTTGCGCAGTTCATCCTGCTCTTCTGAAAAGGTAAATTCCATAACCTGAATGCTAGCTGACATGAGCGTCAGTTAGTATCGCCCTATGGACTTCTCGTATGCACCCGCGGACGAAGCGTTTCGCAAGGAACTCGAGTCATGGCTTGATGACAATCTTCCGAAGTTTTTAACTGAGTGGGGTGAGCAGGATCTTGGCGAGGGCGATCCAGCCGAAACCGAGCTCAGCGAGGATGAGAATCAGGCCGGTCCAGGTAGCGCCGGAATCATGGGTGCTATGGAAAAGCGCCGCGCATGGCAGCGACTCCTCAATACGGGGCGCTGGGCCGCAATCAATTGGCCTGAGGAGTGGGGTGGTCGCGATGCCACCATCACCCAAAACGTCATCTATTCCGAGACGATGGCCCGTTACCGGACTCCCGGTATCTACAACGCAAACGGCCTGTGGCAGATCGGCCCCATGATTATTCGTTGGGGAACTGATGAGCAGAAGCGTCAGTGGGTTCCTAACATCCTCAACGCCGAGGATCATTGGTGCCAAGGGTTCTCAGAGCCACAAGCTGGTTCAGACCTAGCCAATCTTCGCACCATGGCCGTCCGCGACGGTGAGGAGTATGTGCTCAACGGAACCAAGATCTGGACGAGCTCCGCGCATCTGGCCCGCTGGGGATTGTTCCTGGTGCGCACTGACCCAAACTCGATTGCCGAGGGCCGCAAGCATGACGGCATCACCGCGATGATTCTTGATCTTGAGGTTCCCGGCATTGACATCCGTCCCATCCGTGACATCACGGGCGAAGAGATGTTTTGTGAGATTTTCTTTGATGACGCCCGGGTACCTTCTAGCTGCCTGTTAGGTGCTGAGGGCGAAGGTTGGGCTGTAGCCATGGGAACGCTCGGCTCCGAGCGAGTAGGAACTGCGGGGCTGGCCGTGGGGATGCGCCACGACCTTGATGCGATGGTGAGTCTGGCCCGGTCAATCAATCCAGAGGCACTGACAGACCCAGAGCTTCGTCAGCGAATCGCACGGGCGCATACCGATATTGAGTACACCAAACTGCTGAACTACCGCGCGCTATCGAAGATTCTCCGCAATGAGAAGAACTGGCCAGAGGTTCCCATCGCAAAGCTGCAGTGGTCTCACCTTGCTCAGAGTCTGGCCGAACTGGCCTGCGACTTGTTGGGCCCCGAGGCCATGGTGGCCAAGGGCGGAATGGGTACCGTTGACGGAGGCTCTTGGAACCGCCTCTATGTGTTCCAGCGCTACACCTCAATAGGTGCAGGTACAACCGAAGTCCAAAAGAACATCATTGCCGACAAGGCAATCAAGCTGCCCCGCAAGTAGTTCTACACCCGCTCGATCACCGTGGCGTTTGCCATGCCGCCGCCCTCGCACATGACCTGCAATCCAAATCGACCTTGCTCAGCCTCGAGCTGATTCAGCAAGGTGGTCATGAGTCGCACTCCTCCTGCCCCAAGCGGATGCCCCAAAGCAATGGCTCCTCCTCGTGGGTTGAAGGCTGAGTAATCGCCATCTGGCAAGAACTCCTGTGCCCACATCAGTGCGACTGCAGCAAAGGCCTCGTTGCACTCAATGGCGTCGAAATCCGAGATAGTCATACCCGATTTTTTGAGAAGCTTGCGGGTCACAGGGTTCGGGGCTGACAACACCAGGACAGCGTCATCTCCCCCGACTGCAAACTGGCGAATCACGGCCCTAATTGGCAGCCCAAGTCGTTCCGCAACGGAGCGCTCCGCAATGAGCATTGCAGCGGCACCATCCGAGGTCTGCGAGGCATTTCCGGCAGTGATATCGGGGGCGATCGAAGGATCCCACTTTGCAGCGGAGCCCAATCCGGCGAGGATTTCTAGCGTGGTTTCTGGCCGGATGCCCTGATCTGCGGACATAACCTCACCGGAGAGGTTCCCCTCTGAGTCTTTGACAGGGACTGGCAGAATCTCGGTAGCAAATGCACCCGAGTCGGTGCTGGCCTGCGCTCGACGATGCGACTCGACTGCTAGTGCATCCATTTGTTCTCGCGTGATTCCGTGGCGATCAGCAAGCATCTGAGAAATCTGAAACTGCGTCATGAGCTGATTGTCGATGACACGCAGGTAATCACCAGAGAACGGTCCCATTCCGCCAGAGGCGTTGCTCGCAAGCGGCGCTCGAGTCATGGACTCCACCCCGCATGCAATGCTCAGGTCGTAGGCACCAGCGAGAACACCCTGAGCAGCAAAGTGAACGGCCTGCTGCGAGCTCCCACACTGCCGATCTACCGTGGTTGCAGCGACGTTCTGCGGCAGGCCAGCGCCAACCCAGGCGTTGCGCGTGACATTGGTTGACTGCTCGCCAACTTGAGTAACACACCCACCAATCACGTCATCAATCAACTCGGGGTCGACGCCTGTTCGATCGAGGAGCCCCAGCAAGGTAAACCCCAAAAGGTCGGCAGGGTGCCAGCCAGCTAACTGCCCTTTACGCTTCGCTATGGGCGTGCGGATGGTATCGACGATAACTGCTTCACGTGTTTGCATCGTTTCATAGACTACCTGACGCTCGTGTCAGGTAGAGTTCAGAATGTGACGAATAAAACTGACCTGACTGGCCGACCTACCGAACTACGTGATGTAGATCTCGATACGTTCTTTCACCCGCAGCGAGTAGTGGTGATTGGTGCCTCCGATAATCGACGACCAAACGATGCAATGTGGCGAAAAGTTGCTGCATGGGGGAAGCGATGCGGGGCAGAGGTCATCCCGGTGAATCCCAATCGCGACTCCGTGGATGGCGTGACTTGCTATCACGACATCAACGAGGTTCCCGGCGAAATTGACCTAGCAGTCATCTTGGTAGGCGCTGCAGTCGAGATGTTTGAGTCTGTCTTGGCCAAACAACCCAAATTTGCCGTGATATTTGCAGCAGGGTTTGCCGAACTTGGCACCAAAGGCGAGGCGCTGCAGGACCGACTCGAGAAACTCATTCAAAACAGCAACACACATTTGCTCGGGCCAAACACCAACCTGAATGCGTTCGAGACATTCCGTGATGATCTGCCCGGACAGAGCATTGCTCTGATCACGCAGTCTGGGCATCAAGGGCGACCCGTGTTTCAATCCCAGCAACTCGGCATTGCTTTGTCTCACTGGGCACCTGCTGGGAACGAAGCAGACTTGGAGTTCGCAGATTTTGTTCGCTACTTCGTCGACCTGCCGACCACTGGCGCAGTAGCTGCATACATCGAGGGCTTCAAAGATGGCCGCACCATGATGCTTGCGGCCGATCATGCCGCCAAAGCTGGAGTACCGCTTGTGTGTGTCAAAGTGGGCCGCACCGAAGAAGGGCGGTCGATGGCCAAGAGCCATACTGGCCACCTCACCGGTTCGGATCGCGTGATCTCTGATGTGTTCAAACAGTTCGGCGTCACGCGCGTTGATGGCCTAGACGAACTCACCGAAGTCTCCGCTACCTTCTGCCGAACCGAGGCTCCTCGGCCTGGCCGCGCAGCAGAGCGGCGAGTGTGCATTTATGCAATCTCGGGTGGAACGGGTGCGCATATGGCAGACCTTGTTGCGGCCGGAGACATGCAGATTCCTGATCTAACGATGCGGACTCAAAAGGAACTACGCCAGCACATCCCGGGATATTTGCGAGTCTCAAATCCTGTGGATTCTGGCGGACCACCGAGTTCAGATAAGCGCGGAATTCATATTCTGCGGGCGATTGTCAACGATCCAAACATTGACATGGTGATCATTCCGATCACCGGCGCTTTGGCAACAATCTCGGCACCCATGGCTAGAGACATTGTAAAAATCTCGGAAGAGACCAAGAAGCCAATCCTTGTTGTCTGGGGGTCACCCACTTGGGATGAGGTGTACGAGCAGATTCTGATTCCATCTCAGGTCCCCGTATTCAGAACCTTCGCAAACTGTGTGCTCGCAGCTAGCGCCTACTTCTCGCATCACGAATTCTCTGAGCGGTACAAGAGCCCCATTCACCTTCTCGCCAAGAAGCCCTCAACAACGGCAGCCAAAGTCGCACCGCTCCTTGCCGGGTCTGGCGCACTTGGTGAACTTCAATCCAAACAGATTCTTGCCGCATACGGCATCCCCGTTACTCGCGACTTCCTGTGCACCAGCGCCGCAGAGGCCGCCAAGATTGCGAAAAAAGAGTTCGGCGGGGCCGCAGTCGTGATGAAGATCGCGTCGGCAGAGATCCTGCACAAGTCCGATCTAGACCTGGTTCGAGTCGGCGTGACTGGCCCAGCCGAAGTCCGCAAAACCTTTGATGACTTGATGGCCGTAGCTGCCCGCCGAGCCAAAGGCGCCCAGATCGACGGAGTACTGGTGTGTGAAATGGCCGAACCTGGGATCGAATGCGTAGTCGGGGTATCTCGAGATGAACTCTTTGGTCCTGTAGTGATGTTTGGCCTAGGCGGTGTCTTCGTCGAGGTGTTTGGAGACGTGTCATTTAGGGTGCCCCCCTTTGATCGCGATGAGGCCGTTCGCATGATTGAACAAACAGTCGGCTCGGCGCTGCTTCATGGCCAACGAGGGTCCAAGCCAGTCAAGATCTCAGCTCTGGTCGATGTCCTCATGAAGGTACAGAAATTGGCGATGGATAACGCCTCCACTATCAGCGAACTCGACATCAATCCGCTTGTCGTGCGACCAAACGGAGTCGTGGCACTTGACGCCCTCATTGTTCGAGAGCCAATCACAGCCGAGTGAGGGATCAAACCGCAATTGTCGGAATCGGCACCACGGAATTCGCCAAGCAGATCGACCGTTCGGAACGGCGCCTGGCTTTGGAGGCAATTCAAGGTGCCTTAGCGGATGCCGGTATTGAGCCAAGCGAGGTTGATGGCCTCTCCTGTTACTCCATGGAGTCCACCGAAGAGATCGATATTGCTCGCAATCTCGGCCTCGGTGACCTGACTTGGTTTTCGAAGGTTGCCTATGGCGGCGGTGCCGGCTGCGGAGTTGTGGGTCAAGCGGCCCTCGCCGTGGCGAGCGGGCAATGCTCTGTTGCCATTGCATGGCGATCACGAAAGCGAGGCGGCCGAGGAACTCGCCCTTGGGCGGGAGTCAGCCAACGCGTTCAGGGCGACCAGCAGCGATGGACACGCCCATACGGCATGCTGCGCCCAGTAGATGAGATTGCGATGCTGACCACTCGCTATCAGCACGAATTTGGTGCCACTCGTGAACACCTTGCAAATGTGGCACTCGCTGCGCGGCGTCATGCGAACGCCAACCCAGCTGCAGTGATGTTCGATCGGCCGATGACCCGCGAGGACTACATGTCGGCTCGCTGGGTGAGTGAGCCACTCTGCCTGTTCGATAACTGCCTCGAGACCGACGGTGCTTGTGCCGTTGTCATTACTAGCGCCGAGCGCGCCAGAGACTTGCGTCAGCCTGCAGCGCTGATTCACTCATGGGCACAATCCCTACCTCAACAACACCAGACCATGACCAATTTCTTCTGCGATGATCCACTGCGTGGGCCCTCTTGGTCCTGCGCCGAGAAACTCTGGTCGCTGGCCGAGGTCAAACCAGACGAGGTTGCGGTTGCGCAGTTGTACGACGCCTTCAGTCCTCTCGTCTTGCTCTCCCTTGAGGGCTATGGGTTCTGCGAGCGAGGTGAGGCGGGCCCCTTCACGCAAGACGGCGGAATTGAGATCGGAGGGCGGCTGCCGGTGAACACCTCTGGCGGGGGCATGTCAGAGGCGTACCTCCACGGGTTCAATCTGATTGTTGAAGCAGTCCGACAAGTTCGAGGAACCTCGAGTAATCAGGTACCCGACGCTGAGTTCTCGTTGGTGACCTCGGGTGATGGGGTTCCCACAGGAGCCCTGCTGCTCAGGAGCGACCGATGATTGAGGGGCTGCTCCTACCGGGCATGGACGAGGACTCTGAGCCATTCTTTGGCTTTACTGCAGTTCAGGAACTTCGTGTCCAGTGCTGCAGCGACTGCAGCGCTGCTCGCATGCCACCCCGGCCTATGTGCCCGCACTGCGGATCGCTCGAATCAATCTGGGAACTGCTGTCTGGGAGCGGGACTATCTGGTCATATTGCGTGCCACATGGGCCGTTGCTTCCTGCCTATTCGGCGCTCGCTCCCTACAACTTGATCATCGTAGAGATCCCTGAGTACCCAGCAATCCGCTTCTGCGGCAACCTCGTGGCCTCACCGAACGGTGAAATCAACGAGCTCGACCCAGCCGGAATTCGCATTGGCGAGTCAGTACAAGTGGTGTTTCCCGAAGCCGTGGAAGGGGTTGTACTTCCCCGGTGGCAACGACTGGAAGACGGTGAGTCATGAAGATTGGCCTTGCTTTAGCGCGTACCAGACCCGAGTTGTTTGCCGAGGCGACTGTTGCAGCTGAAGCTGCAGGCTTTGAGTCAGTCTGGCTCTCAGACCATCTGGTATTTCCGACCAATATGGCAGGAGGACCACAGCACTTCCGAGGATCTTCCGATGGGCAGGGCTCCGAAGTGATTCCTGGGCCACCGCCAACCACCCCCATTTATGAGGTGGGAGCGATGCTCAGTTTTCTTGCCGCTAAGACGCAGACAATCAGGTTAGGAACCTTTGTGTACCTGTTGGGCATCCGCCACCCGTTTGTGGCTGCTCGGGCCGTGAGCACGGTCGACATCTTGTCTGGTGGCCGCCTCGAACTTGGGGTTGGATCGGGCTGGCTTCGTTCCGAATGGGAAGCGGCTGGGCTTGAACCAAAGTCTCGGGGTGCGCGACTCGAGGAGTCAATCGCTCTGTGTCGACGTCTATGGACCGAGGATGCAGTGGAGCATGACGGCAGGTTCTGGCAGTTCGAGGAAGTGGCTTTCGAACCAAAGCCTGTTCAGCAAGCAGTCCCCATTTTGATCGGAGGCGAATCTGATGTCGCACTGGATCGCGCCGCTCGAATCGGAGATGGATGGATCGGCATGAACCACAGCCCAGCCACTGCGGCGAGTGCGATTGATCGCCTGAGATCCGCAGAAGCTCGAGTGGGCAGAGGATCAACCCCGTGCACCGTGAGCATCGGCGGCTCTATCACCTCAGCCGAAGAGTTTCGGGAGTACGAGCAAGCCGGAGTTGACCGAGTGATCCTTGCGCCTTGGAACCGAGTACGAGACACGCTGTCAGCTATAGAACAATTCGGTGAGGATTTTCTACGGTGACTACCAGGCGCGGCGCGGCGTGCCTAGCTCGCCGCTTTTGGTACCGCACGCGCCGCAAGGTCGATGATGCGAACCGGTGTATCTGGCCGTATGACTTCCTTTCCGGAAGGGACAGGAGAGGTATCGACTCCAATGGCCTGCTTGCGCAGAGCAGCCACTGTTGACTCTTCGATTGGCAGATGGGCAAACGGGTCATAGTGAAAGAGCCGCATTGCATTCTCGTAGGTAATCGCCCGAATCTCGTCGTCTGGAATACCTGCGAGAGACTTTGCCAGCCGCTCCGGTGACTCCGGCCAAGTGGAATCTGAATGCGGGTAGTCGCACTCCCATGTCATCTGTTTGATCCCCACGTCCTCTCGGTTCTTGAGACCCGAGGCATCATCGATGAAACAGGTAATGAAGCGTTCCTTGAACAACTCGGAGGGCTTCATGGGAAGGTCTTGCCCAGTCCAAGCCTGATGGTGCTCATAGACGTAATCGACCCGCTCCAAGAAATACGGAATCCATCCGATTCCGCCCTCGGAGAGCGCAAAGCGAACTAGGGGAAACTCTGTCATGACTCGAGACCACAACAAGTCCGCCGCCGCCTGCACCAGGTTCATTGGCTGTAGCGAAATCATCACGTTGATGGGCGCCTCCACCGAGGTGATCGTCAGCTGTGAAGAAGAGCCAATATGCAGGCAGACAACAGTGCCTGTGTCGCTTACTGCTTGCCAGAAGGGATCCCAGTGTTCGTTGTGAAAGCTAGGCCAACCGAGCTTTTCAGGATTCTCGGAAAAGGTCACCGCTCGGCAGCCTTTGGCTGCCATGCGATGAACCTCTGCGGCCATCAACTGTGGATCCCAAACTGGCGGAAGTGCTAGCGGAATAAAGCGGCCCGGGTAACTCCCACACCACTCATCCACATGCCAATCGTTATAGGCCTGAAGCATGGCCAGAGCGACTTGCTTGTCTTCGGTTCTCGCAAAGAGCTGCCCACAGAATTGTGGAAACGACGGGAAGCACATCGAGCCGAGTACGCCGTTGGCATTCATATCCTTTACTCGGTCGTGAATGTCGTAACAGCCAGTTCGCATCTCGGCGAATGTGGTGGGCTCGATTCCGTACTCCTCGTGCGGCTTGCCGGCCACGGCATTCAGACCAATATTGGGCAGTTGCTGGCCCTCATAGAGCCACACATCGCTTCCATCCTCGGCAACAACTACGCGAGGCGCAGCATCTTTGTACTTCGCAGGCAGATGGTTCTGGAACATGTCTGGCGGCTCGACAACATGGTCATCCACCGAGATCAGGATTAGGTCATCAGTATTCAAGAGGTACTCGCTTTCGACAGGCCGGCTTGGTCATGTGTCAGGAACGATGGAGCAGGTTCATCACGGTGGTCACGGCTACTTCGTCAGAAGAATCGGTATACGTGGTTTCGATGACGACAAACGTCATTGTTCGATCGCCTTTTTCTTTCTGATAGATATCGCGGACGATTCCTTCTTGGCGGAGCTTTTCTCCAACCACGACTGCGCGGTGGTACGTGAACTCCTGCTCGCCGTGCAAAATCATCCCGCCGCTGGCCATCAACGAGCCCATCACTTCTGCCATGGGGTTCGTCGCTCCCCGTTCACTCTTGGGCTGCTCTTCTTCCCACTGGCCGTAGCTTTGGGCGGCGGAAAAAAAGTACGTGGGCGGAGTCGGGATATTTGCAAATCCCTCTGCTACTGCCACATCAAGGTTGCGGTAGACCTTGGATGAGTCGAGTACTGCGGCGGCAAACGCGGTCACGGTGGCGCGCTCAATGGTGACCACCCCTTTCGAAGTCGTCTGGCCGATGTACTGTGCGAAGTCGATCTCTGTCATGGCTTCTGACTCCCCCTGTTTGCAGCTTTGCTACGGTGTCGATCTAACTGACGTGAATGTCAGTTAGATCCATCATCTAATCACATTGCCGGGATGTAGCGGCACCTAAAACACGAACCGCAGATCTGCTGCGAAAAAAGGGGAATCACTATGGGCATCGTTTCAGGCAAGATCGCCATTGTTACTGGGGCTGGTCGAGGGGTTGGCCGAGGTGAAGCCATGGAACTTGCGGCCCAAGGAGCAAGGGTCATTTGTAACGACCTTGGTTCGAGTTCGAAAGGTGAAGGCGCTGACGCTGCCCCAGTAGATACAACCGTGCAACTCATCAAAGATCGTGGTGGAGAGGCAATTGCAAATTATGAGGATGTGTCCTCTTGGGAGGGTTCAGAGCGAATTGTTGCTCAAGCGATCGACACCTGGGGAGCGCTTGACATTGTGGTGAACAACGCTGGGATCCTGCGTGACCTGACCATTGTGCGAATGGGAGAAGAGGACTGGGACAAGGTCATAGCAGTGCACTTGAAAGGCACGTTCAATATGACTCACCATGCCTGTGTCTACTGGTCGAATGAATCAAAGGCGGGTCGAGTTCGCAAAGCATCAATTGTCAATACCGTTTCCTCTGCTGGCCTGCAGGGTAACCCCGGCCAGGCGAACTACGGAGCAGCCAAAGCAGGTATTGCTGCTCTTACGATCATCACTGCTCTCGAGGGCGAGCGCTATGGCGTTCGCGCCAACGCCATAGCCCCCGGTGGGGCAACCCGAATCGTCAACGATGCCATGCCACAGATTCCCGTTCGTGAGGCAAATGAGGTTGCAGATGGTGAGTTCGAGCGACTCAACCCAGGCAACTCAGCCCCTATGGCTGTCTGGTTGGCCTCGGATGAGTCACTCCTCATCTCAGGGCAGGTGTTCCGCGCCGTTGGGGCCGATGTCACGCACTACCACGGCTGGTCGCTGGGAGCTACTGCCTCGAACAACGTCAAGGGTGAGCCACAGAAATGGGACCCAGAACGCATGAGCAGTGCACTCTCAAAGAGCCTGTTCGGCCTTCGTCCCGGTGGTTTGCAGATCCCGAGCAAGGCCTAAGAAGGTGTCCTCGCTTCAATCCCAAGAGTTCGAGACCCTTCTCTACGAGGAGCAAGATGGTGTTGCCAC
>CAMDLX010000066.1 GCA_945901935.1 Bifidobacterium breve
GGCGCAAATCTAAGCTATGCAAACCTAACCAACGCAAACCTGACCGAGGCCGACCTGAGCGGCACCGACCTAACCGAGGCGTACCTGACTGACGCCAACCTGGACCTCGTCACCTGGTCGAACACGACATGTCCGAATGGTATTGTTCAATCAATGGAATGCCCCCGCACATCAGCAGGCTGAGTTGAACACCAAACAACTGAGCTAAGGCCCCTACACAACGTCGGGGCCTTCCACCTATTTGTCACCCCTACCCGGTAGATCAAGGCACCCGAGTTCCAAGAGTTCCATAGTCCTTAGGGGTCTTGGTCTAGATCCAGAAGATCTAGGTGCGAGGGATTTCGCGCAACTCGAAGGTCTCGATGATGTCACCGGACTTCAAGTCCTGGAAGTCTGACAAGCCAATGCCACACTCATATCCAGAGGAAACCTCACGGACGTCATCCTTAAAGCGACGCAGTGAACTGACTTCGCCCTTCCAAAGGATGTTTCCATCTCGCAAGAAGCGAACCTTTGAGTTCCTGGTGATCACACCCGACTGCACCAAGCAGCCAGCCACAGAACCGATCTTTGGCACCTTAAAGACCTCACGGACTTCGGCATCGCCAGTGACGATCTCTTCGTACTCCGGCTCGAGCATGCCGATCATTGCTGATTCGACGTCTTCAAGAAGTTTGTAAATAACCTCGTAGGTTCGAATCTCAACGCCCTCGGCTGCGGCTAGGTCTCTGGCCTGCCGGCTGGGTCGGACGTTGAACCCGATGAGGGTCGCGTCTGAGGTTGCAGCAAGAGCAATATCTGACTCGGAGATTCCACCGACCCCACGAAGAACAAATGCGACCTTTACTTCTGGTCGTTCAAGCTTGTGAAGACTCTCGGTCAGTGCTTCGAGTGAACCCTGGGCATCTGCTTTGACGATGAGGTTGAGATTGGTCTGCTCGCCCGCTTGGATCTGAGCAAAAATATCTTCGAGGCGAGCGCCTTGAAGGCTGACAGAGGAGTCTCTTCCCCGGGCAGCTTCTCTGTGCCAACGCTCACGCGTTTCTGCCACTGAGCGAGCTTTGCGCTCATCAGGGGCAACAATAAAGTCGTCCCCAGCAAAGGCGATGTCTGAAAGACCGAGCACCTCTACTGGCGTTCCAGGTAGAGCCTCTTTCACTTGCTCGCCGTGGTCGTTGATCAGTGCACGAATTCGACCCCATGCTGGACCGGCAACAAGCGGGTCGCCTACATGCAACGTTCCATGCTGCACCAGAATCGATGCGACTGGACCACGACCAATATCTAGGTGCGCTTCTAGGACGACTCCACGGGCCCGACCAACTGGACTTCCACGAAGGTCCTCAACTTCTGCAACCAGCAAGAGCGTGTCGAGCAAGTCGTCAATTCCAGTGCCAACTAGCGCGGACACCTCTACCACTACGGTGTCTCCGCCCCAAGATTCGGGCACAAGCTCATGTTCGGCGAGCTGCTGCAGCACACGATTGGGATCTGCGCCCTCTCGGTCGATCTTGTTCATCGCGACAACGATTGGCACCTCTGCCGCACGAGCGTGAGCAATCGCCTCGATTGTTTGTGGCATGACACCATCATCTGCAGCGACAACGAGAACAACAATGTCTGTCGCCTCGGCACCACGGGCTCGCATGGCGGTGAACGCCTCGTGGCCAGGAGTATCAATAAACGTCAGGGAATGCCCGTTCTTTTCGACTTGATATGCGCCGATGTGCTGGGTAATTCCACCGGCCTCACCTGCAACAACATTCGCATCGCGAATCTTGTCTAGAAGTTTGGTCTTACCGTGGTCAACGTGACCCATAACAGTGATTACTGGCGCACGAGTAGGCCATGACTCGTAATTCTCATCGTCGTCCTCGGGAACCTCAAGCACCTTCTGAAGTTCGACCTCTTGTTCCTGCCCTAGGTCAACGAGCGAAATCTCGGCTCCAACCTCTGCAGCAAAGAGTTCGATCATTTCATCGGGTAGCGACTGTGTTGCAGTCACCATCTCGCCCTGCTGCAACAAGAAACGCACAACATCGGCAGCAGTACGATTCAACCTGGCACTCAAGTCCTGCGGAGTTGAGCCACGCTCAATCACGACTACGCCCTCAGGCACCGGAGCGCTAGCAGGCGTATAGGTAGGAATGTCCATTGGCTGGAGTTCTTCACGGTTGCGACGTCGACGGCCCTTGCGGCGCGGAGGGCGCTGCTGAGGTCCACCTGGACGACCACCACCGGGACGGCCACCACCTGGCGCGCCACCGGGTCCACCGCCGGGAGTTGCGCCAGGGGCTGCAAATCCACCACCAGCAGGTCGATTGAAACCGCCACCGGAGGGTGCACCACCTGGGGAGGATCCACCTCGGTTTGAGTCACCTGCAGTGCGACCGGGACCACCCGGTCCACGACCTGACGGAGCTGGTCCTCTGCCACCAAGCCCAGGGGGAGGCGGAATTGGCTTGCCAGTCAGGGAACGAGGCGGGCCAGGGGGCGGCGGGATGACCTTGCCGCTACTCGACACGGGAGCGCCCAGGCTGGACTCTGTGGATGCCTGCTCAGGTACCGTTTGCGCATCTGCATCTGGCGAAGCTTTGTCTGCTGCTTGGCTAACTGGCTCTGCAGTTGCAGGGGCGACCTTTGTAGAAGCTGGAGCGGCAGTCTCTGGAGCGGCAGTCTCTGGAGCGGCACTGGCTGGAGCGGCTGTCTCTGGCGCGGCAGTTGTTGAAGCGGCGGGTGCTGGAGCCTGCTGTGGCTCTACTGGGGCTGACGCCGGAGGTTTTGGAGCAACTGGTGCTGGAGCAGGCGCCGCTGCTGCGGGTCGTGCTGGAACAGGCTTTGAGGAGATCACCTTGCGAGGAGTCGCTGCAGGTGCCGCCTCTGGCTGGACAGCCTCGGGGGTTTGCACTGAATCGCTTGCTTCGGCACCCTCAGAGAGTGACTCTGCGGCGGGCGCAGTTGGAACTTTGGCAGTCGAAGGCCGAAGAGCCGGTGCCTCTGATTCGGCCGCAGCGGCTTCTACTGGATCGCTTGGGTCCTCGGCTGCGGTGGCCTTTGAGGTTGCGGGCTTGGCCGCAGCCGACTTCTTTGCTGCTGCCTTCTTGGCCGGTGCCTTCTTGGCTGGAGCGTTCTTAGCTGGAGCCTTCTTAGCTGGGGCCTTTTTGACTGGTTCGGGCTCTTCTGGCTGCTGCTCCCGAATCAGACCGTCACGCTTAGCCCTGCGCCGCACACCGTCTGCATAGGCGTCGTCTAGCGAAGAGGAGTGACTCTTGACGCCGTATCCGAGCGCGTCGCATATATCCATGCACTCTTTGTTGGTGAGACCGAGCTCTTTTGCTAGCTCGTGCACTCGTTGCTTTGCCAAGACGTTCCGTTCGTTCTGTGAAGTAATGCTCACCGGGTGATCCGGTGAAGTTCCCGACACCAAACCTGTAGAGGCTCGCGCGTGATCGGGGCGCCGGACGCTGCCGACATTTGCCTATTCTTTCACGGATCGCAGCCCGGCACGAACTGCATAACAGAATCGCAGTGGGGCGACTCCCCCGCATCACAGCATGAACAGACCCTTACCGTGGATTTAAGGCGCTTGATCAGGCCTCGGGAGCAGGATCCAAGGCTGAATCCTCAGCAGCGGCCTCAGATTCCTCTGCAATCTCTTCAAGTTCGGCCTCTTCCTCATCGACCTCAAGTTCAGCAATCAGTTCAGAGACCTCTTCGATTGCCTCAGTTATTTCTGCATCGAGAACTTCCTCGATGGCCTCTTCGACAATTTCGAGCTCAATTTCTTCGATTGCCTCGGCGAGTTCAAGCTCTGGCACTGAGCTCTCTCGGTTCTGCATCTCTGACCACTCCTCGACAGTCAGCGGAGCGGTTCCGTCCGCTGGCTTCCAGAGTTGCTCGCCTTCACTCGTCTCAATCCACTCGCCATCGGCATAGGAATCGTTTGCGTACGTGCGCTCGTAGGCCTCTTGTTCGGCCACATCTGATTCGCTGCGGATATCCACACGGAATCCGGTAAGCCGAGTGGCGAGGCGCGCATTCTGACCCTCTTTGCCGATTGCAAGCGAGAGCTGGAAATCAGGAACGATCACATCAGCTACGCGCTTTTCGAAGTCGATACGGACCTCTTTCACCTTGGCTGGCTGGAGTGCCTTCATCACAAAGTCGCTCGGATCATCAGAGAAGGGAACAATGTCAATTTTCTCCCCCTTCAACTCCGTCACAACCATGCGAACACGAGCCCCCCGAGCGCCAACGCAAGATCCAACGGGATCGACGTTTTGATCGTTCGACCAGACTGCAATCTTGGTGCGGTGCCCAGGTTCACGAGCGCAGGCCTTGATCTCGACAACACCCTCGGCAATCTCGGGAACTTCGAGCTCAAATAGACGCTTGATCAGACCGGGATGAGTACGTGAAACCACAATCTGCGGGCCTTTGGCCGTGCGGCGAACCTCAACGATGTAGGCCTTGACGCGATCTCCTGGCTCAGGCCGCTCATAATTGACTTGCTCAGACTGAGGGAGCAGTGCTTCGACACGGCCCAGATCCAACAAGGTATAACGAGAGTCCGACTGCTGGATGATTCCCGTAACGATGTCACCCTCTCGGCCGGCATACTCCTCATATTTCTGCTCACGCTCCGCCTCGCGGATCCTCTGAGTCATGACCTGCCGAGTGGTGGTTGCAGCTATGCGGCCAAAGTCATCGGGGGTGACGTCAAACTCTTCCCCATAGGGCTCGCCATCCTCGTCGACCTCTTGAGCAAACACCGTGATCTCAAAGGTTTCGGTATCGATACTGACCCAAGCAAAGCCGAGTGCATCGGGCTGCTTCTTATAGGCCGTGGTCAGTGCCTCGGCTAGGGCCGAGTACAAGGTATCTACTGAAATATTGCGCTCGGTTGCTAATGCTTGTAGCGCTTCATTCATCTCTGAACTCATGAGACTGCCTCACTCTTTGTTGTGAATTCGGGTGTTGTGAACTGGGTTGTTGTGAACAGGGCTGTTGGGAACAGTGCTGTTCTGAACTGTGCTGTTCTGAACAGCGTTGTTGGGACTGCAGTACCTGCCATCAGCCTTCCTCTACTGAGGGCTGCGTCTTGCTGGGCTTCTTGGCTGTAGTGCTGGCCTTCTTGCCTGAAGTGCTGGCCTTCTTGCCTGTAGTGCTGGACTTATTGGCTGGTCGCCCAGGACGAGAACCTTTGCCCGGCTTTGGCGCAGCGTCACCAACAAAGTGGGTCTTCGCCCGCTCGATATCGCTGAGCTGTAGCACTCGGCTGCTGCCGTCCTCGAAGCGAACCTCACAAGTGGTCTCGTCTGCCGCAATCAACGTGCCGTCCACGCGTCGCTCCCCTTCCACAGAGGGGCGAGTCTTGATTTTGACCTCTCGGCCAATTGCGGAGGCAAAGTGCACCGGAGTCCGAAGGTTTCGTTCGAGGCCCGGGCTAGATACTTCCAACGTATAGGCGCTCGAGATGATGTCTGCCTCGTCAAGCAGATTCGAAATCCGACGAGTGGCTTGAGTAATTGCCCCTAAATCGATGCCACCTGGACGATCAAGCAAGACCCGTAGATTGCCGCCCGAGTAGTCCAAGTCATAGAGAGACAACTCAAGTTCTGCGAGCACAGGAGCAATCAGGACGCCAAGACGGTCAGCTTGTGCACTCATGTTGTAGTCCTTTCGTTCTCGGTCTGCAGTGGAGTTGGGAATCGTGTTCGGTAACGCGTTCCGCCCGACCGCAGCAAAGACAAGGAGGACCCTTATCTCGGCTGTCAGGCGCTCCAACTCTTCAGCACCATAGAAAAAGCGCGGGCAGTGCCCACGCCTTGCGGACTTCCGGAAAGCATGAACTATAGGCGAACGAGCGGTGTCAACGGTAGAACCGGCTTCAAACCCACCATCAATCCGTACAAAACTGCCGATCTATCAGTAGGAACGAGCTACCAGAGCAACAGCACCTGGCTCATCATCAGACTGCGCAAGACCACCCTCAGCGCTTTGCAAACAGCGCACGGTGATGGCCTCTTTTGCTAGTTGGTCAATCCCACCGTCGGCCAAAGCTGCCCATGGGATTCTTGCAAATCCAGTGCTCGCTGCTTCACGGGCCTCGGCAATGCTGCTCACGTCAAATGTACGAGCATCACGATCAGATCGAGCCTGCTCGAGCATTCCAAGCTGCATCTCCTCGAGAATCGCTGCAGCGCGAATGTTGAGTTCCCCCAACTCGCAGGGAACCTTCTCGCCAGTGTCCCTTCGGGCGATTACCACACGACCCTCACCCAGGTCACGAGGACCCACTTCGATTCGCAGCGGAACCCCTTTGAGCTCCCAATCAGTCGCACGGCGACCAAACCCGGTTGCAACTTGTGCATCGAGTCGGCATCGCACACCAGACTCGGTGAGTCCGTCGAGCAGATCACGAGCCACTTGAGTGACGGAACCGTCCTCATCCTTCACGACCAGGACAACAGCTTGCACAGCAGCCACCCGCGGCGGAACTCTCAGGCCGGCGTCATCGCCGTGAGCCATGATCAATCCACCCATCATGCGTGTAGACACGCCCCATGATGTGGTCCAGCACAGCTGCCGCTCACCGTGTTCATCTTGGTATCCAATATCAAAGGCCCGTGCAAAGTTCTGGCCGAGCTCGTGACTCGTGCCCATCTGCAATGCTTTGCCATCTCGCATCATGGCTTCGCAGGTCAACGTGTTCGTAGCTCCAGCAAAACGCTCTTGGGGGATCTTGCGGCCTGTGAACACGGGGATTGCTAGCACGTTCACCATGAACTCTTCATAGACCTCATGAAGGATCCGTGCCGCGTACGAAGCTGCGTCATCTTCGGTGGCGTGAGCGCAGTGGCCTTCCTGCCACAAGAACTCACTAGTCCGCAGAAACAGCCTGGGACGAAGCTCCCAACGCACCACATTCGCCCACTGATTCAACAAGAGCGGCAGGTCTCGATAGGACTGGATCCACTTGGACATGTACTCGCCGATAACCGTTTCAGAGGTGGGCCGCACAACCACCGGCTCATCGAGTTCCTTGCCTCCGCCATGAGTCACGATTGCTAGCTCAGGGCTAAACCCTTCGACGTGCTGTGCTTCCTTCTTCAGATAACTCTCGGGAATAAAGAGCGGAAAATATGCATTCTCGGCACCGGCGGCTTTGATACGAGCGTCAACCTCTGCAACCATCCGCTCCCAGATTGCGTAGGCATAGGGACGAATCACCATGGTGCCTCGGACGGGGCCGTTCTCTGCGAGCTGGGCTTTGGTCCGGATGTCCTGGTACCAGCGGGGGAAGTCTTCGGCTTGGGGGGTAAGGATCGGGGGCTTTGCCATCGCATGGAGCGTACCGTTGCTGAGGCCACCCGGTGAGCTTCCCACTTCTGCAGAGCAGTCACCCCTGCCGATACTCTGATCCGATGAACCTTCCGACTCGTGCTCTGCGCACTCTGGGCGCCGCTTCACTTGGTGTAGGGGTCGCAGCCCTTGCCTCTGGGGTCGCCGTCCATCTCGCTGGCACCAAAATCAGGAAAACAGAAGACCCGCTGATTGATGAGTTGCTCGACATTCACACAGAGGTGAAGCACCACCACGTACCAACGCGTGACGGAGCCTCGATACACGTGGTGGAGCGAGTTGGTCTTCCAGTTCCACAGCACACGGATGCACATACCCCTCCTGCAGCCGAGGAGTCCACAGCCCTGGGCCAACCAGTTGTGCTACTGCACGGGGTGACCTTGCAATGGTGGGTATGGGGAGCGCAGTTCAATAAACTTGGCCCGCAGCATCGAGTCCTGGCTTGGGACATGCGCGGGCATGGGGAGTCAACCGTCGGCAGCGAGGGCATGACTATGGAAGCCATTGCTCAGGACCTTGCAGAACTGCTTGAGCACTTTGATCTAAACGATGCGATTGTTGTGGGTCATTCCATGGGAGGCATGGCGCTCGGCGCATTCTGCGCAGATCACCTTGATGCCGCCCACGATCGAGTCGCTGGACTCATGTTTCTTGCAAGTAGCGCCGCCACCATGGCAATCCCTGCGCTGACCGGGGGTGCGGTCGGCGTATTGCAGTTGCTGGCCTCAACCAAGCTCGATCTGCGGCAGCCAAACCCCCAACGTTTATGGCGAAACAACAATCTGTCAGTGGTACTGGTGCGCTGGGCATTCGGAAGGCACCCCACAGCCAAAGCGGTCGAGCAAGTTCGCCTCATGCTGGCAGATTCGAATCCGGCTATAGCTCAAGATGCCGGGCGTGCAATCGCCGCACATGATGTGGTCGCTGACCTGCAGCATGTGCGAATCCCCACACTGGTAGTGGTTGGAGACCGTGATCGACTTACTCCCCCAGCGCACGCAGAAATTCTTCTTGCAGCAATTCCAGACTCGCAGTTGCGACTACTCCCCGATATTGGACATCAGGTCATGCAGGAAGATCCCGATGCCTTACATCGCCTGATTGAAGAACTCGCAGCTCTGCCTACAAGCCAAAAAACCTAGTAGCAGCCCAGGCCGATTTACACCGGCCCGTAGCTGGGCGCTCGGTTCGTTAGCCCTCGAATTTCTTATGGATCAGGTCCACTCGCTGCTCACTGGCGTTGGCATCATCGCCCTGCTCCTCTAACAGCGCTGCGCGATCTTTCTCGGCCTCGCGACGAGCCTTTTCGGTATCAACACGCGCTAGCGCCGCCTCGGCTCCGTGTTCAGCAATGAACTCTGCCCACTCCACAAGGGTGTCGACCATCTCGTCCTCGGGTACTACTGCAACGTTGATCCCCTTTACGAACAAGTGACCCCGGTGCCGGCCTGCAGCTATCCCAATATCAGCATCACGAGCCTCACCCGGTCCGTTCACCACACAGCCCATAACAGCTACCTGCAGTGGTAGCTCCTTGCCGGCAAAAGCCAACTGCGCAGCCTCTGCTACCGCGATCACATCGATCTCGGCGCGGCCACAACTTGGGCATGCGATCAGGTCGACATTCTTACGCTCACGTAGTCCGTAGGATTCCAGCAACAGCCTGCCCGCTTTGGCCTCTTCAACTGGATCAGCCGTCAGGGAATAACGGATTGTGTCGCCAATCCCTTCTGCAAGCAGTGTGGCGATGCCTGCGGTTGCCTTGATGTAACCGCCTGGCAATGGTCCGGCCTCGGTGACTCCAAGATGCAACGGGTGATCCGTCGCCTCAGCCAACTGCCGATACGCCTCAATCATCAACGGCACGTTTGATGCCTTGACCGAGATTTTGATGAGGTCGAAACCCACCTCATCGAAGTACGCAATCTCGGTCATTGCAGACTCGACCATGGCTTCGGGTGTGACTGTTCCGCCATATTTCTCATACAGCGCAGGGTCCAAGGAGCCACCATTGACACCGATGCGAATTGGCACATTTCGGTCACGAGCTTCGGATGCGACAGCCTTGATGTGCTCTGGCTTTCTGATGTTTCCCGGGTTGAGGCGGAGTCCCTGAACTCCCGCCTCTAATGCGGCTAGCGCCATTTTGTATTGATGATGAATGTCCGCAATCACGGGAATCGGGCTACGGGGCACGATCCGAGCAAGCCCTTCGGCAGCTGCGAGGTCGTTACACGTGCAGCGAACGATGTCACAACCCGATGCCGCAAGGGCATAAATCTGCTGCAGCGTCGCATCGACGTCAGCAGTCTTGGTGGTGGTCATGGATTGCACGGTGATAGGTGCGCCGTCGCCAACGGGAACCTGACCAACTGTTATTCGCCGAGTTGAGCGCCGGGGGAAGGTAACTGCTCCTGCATCCATCCCACCAAGTTAGCGTTCACCCAACTCCATCGGCCGACACCTGCCAAGCCGAAACTGCTGAACTACATGCTGACACCCTTGGTGATGTCTAGGAACATTGCGAGAATGCCCACCACGGCAAGCACCGAAATGACCACATAGACAACCGGTGCCATACGAGACACATCTGCGAGATAGCGCTGATCAGTCCGTTTCCGTTTTTCTTGAAAGCGTTCGTACAACGCAATGACTACGTGACCGCCGTCAAAGGGAAGAAGAGGGATCAGGTTGAAGATGCCGATGAAGATGTTCAGAAGTGCCAGAAACTGAATCAGGTTAGAGATGTTCTCGGAGGACAGATCGCGTCCCAACATCGCTACTCCGATTATCGAAATTGGTCGATTCGCTGATGCTCCTGCGGGGGTGTCCTCGGCTGCGGTTGCTGTCGTTGTTGAATCCTCTGGAGCATCTCCAGTAAGCGTGGAACTCACAAACTCATAGATGTTTGGTGGCCAGAAGAACTTGCCAACCCCAACGATGCTGGCCTGAGCAGTTCTAGAAAAGGTCGTGACAGTGCTCCAGGCTGCTGCTGGAACGGACTGAGTCTCGAGTACCGCTTGCTGCCCCACCCCAACGAATGCTGTTGGTTGTGTCGTTGCAACCTCGGACCCCAAATCGATAGTTGCCGTGCTGCTCACTCCGTCGGGTGATTGAGTCGTAAGAGTGAACTCGCCATCTGCCGAGTCAGCCATTGCAGACTTGACCTGATCGAGCGAGTTCACATCAACCCCGTTCACCTGAACCAAGGTTGACCCCTCTATGAGCCCGGCAGCAGCGGCTGCACCGTTGGTCGGAGAACCCCCAACGAGGATCTGATCCCCGTTGTCGAGAACATCGATGTCCTCGCCCACGGTTCCGATGATCTTGACCCGTGTCGAGAGATCGATTGGGATGATGACCCGCTCCCCATCTCGCACAACCTCAAAGTCAACTTTTCCTGCATCAGCTGCGCTGACTTGGGTCCGAAACTCATCGAAGCTCGAGATCTCTGAGCCATTAAATCCAACGACTTCATCTCCGGTACGCACTCCAGCCTGCTGCGCTGCACCGCCTTCGGTGAGTTCGCCAACTTGCCACCGACCCCCATCGGGACCACCAATGAAAGCGAACTGAATAAAGAGCAAAACAAAGGCAATCAAGAAATGCATAGTCGACCCGGCTACAGCCACACCGACTCGCTGAGAACAGGACTTCTGTCGATAGGTGCGGGACTCCAGGGCAGGGTCCACCTCTTCCATATTGCTCATCCCGATGATCTTGACGTAAGCCCCAGCAGGGATCACCTTGAGCCCGTACTCGGTCTCGCCGCGTCGGAACGAAAAGATTCGGGGTCCAAACCCGATGAAGAATTCGGTGACCAACATGCCGGCTCTGCGAGCCATGATGAAGTGGCCGAGCTCATGCAAGAAAATCATGATGACGATGGCTGCAACTACCACCAGCATCGACAATCCCTGTCGCATTCCGAGCAGCACCACTACGGCGACTAGACCAACGAGCCGGAGGCCTCGAGACCATGGGCTGCCGACCACGCCAGCTAGATCTTGGCGCTCTTGTTGCACCTCAGCCTCGGTCGGCTCAACAAGCACCGTGGCTCCCGCCTGCGACGCAGTTTCTGCTTGCGAACCATCTGGCTCAGGTGATGTCGAATCGCTCATTTTGTTCCTCCCGCAGAAAAGGTATCAAGATCGAATCGCCCGGAATCGATCAACTCACTCGCAGCTTGGCGACCTTGCATGTCGGCTTGAAGCACTGCCTCAAGCGAATCCGCAGGATCACCAGACCAAACTTGCATGGCAGCATCGATCACATCAGCTATGCCTGCCCATCCAATGCGCCCCGCTAGAAATGCGTCAACTGCAATCTCATTCGCTGCTGACAACCAAGCAGGTGCCGTCTTGGCTGAACGTCCTGCGGCATAGGCAAGATCGAGACAACGAAACGTTTTGCGATCTGGTGGCTCGAAGCTAAGCGAACTGATTGTCGACCAGTCCATTGACCCAAAGGCCGTGTCGATTCGGTCGGGGTAGGCCAGCGCATAGCCAATTGGTAGGCGCATATCTGGCATGGAGAGCTGAGCAATCGTGGCGCCATCAGTGAACTCGGCCATGGAATGAACAATCGATTGAGGATGCACCACCACGTCGATCTCGTCGTAGCCAACATGGAAGAGCTCATGGGCCTCGATCACCTCAAGGCCCTTGTTCACCAAGGTCGAAGAGTCGATCGTGATCTTTGGCCCCATGCTCCAAGTCGGGTGCTTGAGTGCGGCCTCAACGGTGACCTCTTGTAACTCCTGAGGAGTCATTCCACGGAAGGGACCACCCGAAGCAGTCAGCACCAGCCGAGACAACCTTGACGTACCTTCACCAGCTCGCAGGCACATATGCAGTGCGCAGTGCTCGCTATCTACAGGGATCAGTTCGGCACCTGGGGTGTTACGAACCGCCTGCACGACTGGACCGGCCGCTATGAGTGACTCCTTGTTTGCTAAGGCCAGACGCCTGCCTGAGCTGAGCGTTGCCATTGTCACCGGTAGTCCTGCAAACCCCACTACGGCGTTCACCACTATCTCGGCCTCAACCGCAAGCGCTGCTAACGCATCAGGACCAGCCTCAATGGCAACCCCAGCGGGAAGCAACTCAGCAAGCTCGCCAACGAGTGACTCGTCAGCGACTGCGACCACTTCGGGCCTCACTGCATGAGCTTGGGCTGCAAGTTCCTTAATGGATCGGCCGGCTGCTAAAGCAACGACACGAAAACGATCAGGCTGTGCAGCGATCACCTCAAGGGTCTGTGTTCCAATTGAGCCTGTTGAGCCGAGTACTGCAACCGTCGTCATGATGTTTCTATGCTACCGAGGACCGGTGTCAAGCACCGGACGCCACTGCTGAATCTTCTCAGGATGCGGACAAGGTCCACACATTGAACAGCACGGTTACGAAGTAGGC
>CAMDLX010000067.1 GCA_945901935.1 Bifidobacterium breve
CCCTCGTTTCGTTCGGCGTTTGCTAAGCGCCGATGCATTATTCCGGTGGACGGTTTTTACGAGTGGGTGAACCTGAAAGAGTCCAAGACGAAACAGCCCTACTTCATTTACTCCTCGGCAGAAGAACCTTTCGCCTTCGCTGGACTGTGGGAGGAGTGGCGAGGCGATCATGTTGAGGGGGCAGAGGATTCGGTACTGCGGACCTGCACGATTATTACCACGCAAGCAAACCAGAAAATCTCTGCGCTACACGACCGAATGCCGGTCATTCTGCCCAGAGAAAGCTGGGAACACTGGTTGTCCCCGCAGGAACAACAGCGCGAACCGCTAGTGGGACTTTTGGTACCAGCAGATGAGGATGTGCTCGAGTACTTCGCCGTTTCCACAGAGGTGAATAACGCCCGCACTCAGGGTGAGCAGCTGATCAAGGCCCTGTAGAGCCGTGGTCGAGCAAGATCTGGAAACCCCTGCGAGTCACTCAGAGCAGGGCTAGTCAGTGCAGGGCTAGTCGGAGCAGGGCTAGTCGGAGCAGGGCTACTCAGGGCAGGGCTACTCAGAGACTTCGGGGTGGCCAAGTTCTCGTAGTGCCGAGCGGAGTCGTTCGGCGGCCTGGTCTAGGTCCTCGGCACTTGCGGTAGAGTCAGCGTTGGCAAAGTTCAGGTCCGACTCATGGTCAATCGGCACCAAGTGAACGTGGCAATGCGGAACTTCAAGTCCGGCGATGATCGATCCAATTCGCACGCATGGGAAAGAGGCTTTGAGCGCAGTCCCCACAGCGAGTTGAACCCGAGCCAACTCTTGCCAGGTGTCTGCATCAAGATCAGTCCACTGGTCGACCTGTTGCCTCGTCACAACCAACGTGTGGCCGGGGCGAAGAGGAGCAATAGTCATGAAGGCGACCACGTCTGGCCCTTTCCAAACAAAGCGACCAGGGAAATCACCGCGAATGATCTTGGTGAAAACGGAATCTTCAGTTTGGGGCGAAGAGCTAGTCATGGACGCAACACTACGAGGGGCCGAAGACTGGGGTGAATGTTTTTGCCCATCGGAGCCGAATTGCCTCTCCGAACAGCCTGTCTGGGCCATTGCTCTGGCCATAGACTGCAAGAGATGACAGACCCGGAGACAAAACATCGAGGACTCGCAGGAGAAGAAATCCCAGAAGGCGAAGACCGCCTCCTCACTGCACCAAATGCAATCACCTTGGTCCGGTTGTTGTGCATCCCGATCTTTATCTGGTTGCTCTTTGGCAGAGAAAACTACTTAGCAGCAGCTGTCCTTCTCGCAGCGCTCGGAGCTACCGATTGGGTTGACGGTTACGTCGCTCGGCGGTTTGGGCAAGTCTCGAACTTTGGGAAGATGTTTGACCCAACGGTTGATCGACTGCTGATGATCGTTGGCATTATCGGAATCATGTTGGTGCATCTAGATATTGCGTACTTTCAACTCTTTGCTTGGATTGTCGTCATTCGAGAGGTCGTGCTTTCAGTGTTTGTGGCGGGGACGGTTCTGCTCGGCGCAAAACGAATGGACGTGACCTGGGTTGGCAAGTGCGGAACGTTTGCGATGATGACTGCGTTCCCCGCGTTCCTAGCTTCCGCTGATGCGAGCTTGGCGGGCACTTGGCAGCAAACGGCTCTCTTGGTCATTGCTTGGTGTGCAGCAATCCCCGGACTTGTCTGCAGCATGATCGCTTTTTTCGGATACTTCCCCAAGGGGATCATCGCCCTCCGTGAGGGCCGGGCCCAACGTGACCTCTTAGCAACGGGCGAATCGCCAACCAACTCCGAATGAAGATGAGTTTCCACCCGCAGAATTCTCAAAGGATGTACCAATTGTGAAGGCCGTGATTATGGCAGGAGGCGAAGGCACCCGCCTGCGCCCACTGACCTCGAATACTCCAAAACCAATGCTGCCGCTTGTGAACCGCCCGATGATGGAACACATCATCGACCTACTCAAAGCACATGGCATTAACGAGATCGTTGTGACCGTTGCATTCATGCCGAACGCCATCCGTAACCACTTTGGTGATGGCTCTGAGTTCGGAGTCAAGATGACCTACGCCTCGGAGGAACACCCGCTTGGTACGGCGGGTTCGGTTCGCAACGCAATGGGTGAACTGACCGAGACATTTCTGGTGATCTCTGGAGATGTGCTTACCGATATTGACTTGTCTGCGCTTGTTCAGTCCCACGTGGACCGCCAGGCGTTGGCCACGATTGGTTTGGTTCGGGTTGAAGACCCTCTCGAATACGGCATTGTGATTTCTAATCAGAATGGTTCAATCGAACGCTTCTTAGAAAAGCCGACTTGGGGCCAAGTTTTCTCTGACACCATCAACTCGGGCATCTACGTCCTTGAACCAGAAATCTTTGACTGGATAGCAGCCGACGTTCCCGTGGACTTCTCCTCGGATGTGTTCCCGGCGCTGCTAGAAGCGGGTAAGGCAGTATTTGGCTCAGTGGCTGAAGGCTACTGGGAGGATGTTGGAACCCTCAGTGCCTACTTGCGGGCGCACAAAGACATCCTTGATGACAAAGTCTCGGTTCGGATCCCCGGATTTGAAGTATCGCCAGGTGTCTTTATCGGAGAAGGGGTTGAGATCAACCATGGTGTTGTGATTAACGGCCCCGCCGTGATCGGCGACAACTGTTTCTTGGAATCTGGAGCCGAACTCGGCGAGTATTCGGTGCTGGGCGATGGAGTCCGCATGCGTCGCGACGGTCACATTGAACGAAGCGTGATCCACGAAAACGCCTACATCGGTGAAAGCATCATGATCCGCGGCACTCTGGTTGGGCGAGCATCAGACCTGCGTCGTGGTGTGCGCTGCGAGGAAGGAGTGGTGCTCGGCGATGAAGTGTTCGTCGGCGAGAACGCCGTTCTGTCCTCTGAGATCAAGGTCTATCCCTTTAAAACTGTCGAGGCAGGGGCAGTAGTCAACTCCTCAGTTATCTGGGAATCGCGTGGCGCTAGAAGTCTGTTCGGCAATGGGGGAGTGACTGGTCTGGCAAACGTCGATATGACCCCCGAGCTAGCGGCCAAGGTGGCACTCGCCTTTGCGACCTCGCTCAAAAAAGATGCCACGGTGGTGGTATCGAGAGACTCAAGTAGAGCTGCTCGCATGTTAAAGCGAGCGATGATCGCCGGACTCAACGCCGGCGGGGTCAACGTCTTAGACCTCGAGACGGCAAGCGTTCCGCTCACGCGGTTTCACTGCAGGGCAACGTTGGTTTCTGGGGCAATCACCCTGCGACTGAGTGCAGATGACCCTGACTCCGTCATCATCCGGTTCTTTGATCGTGGCGGCTCGGACATTCTCGAAGAGCAGCAGCGAAAGATAGAACGACTCTTTACGCGTGAGGACTTCCGGCGAGTGCGACCGGCCGACATCGGCGACATCGACTTAGTACCGCGTTCCCTTGAGCAGTACGCGCTTGCCCTTGAGCACACCATCGACGTCAAGGCGGTCGCTGCAAGGCGGTTCAAGGTGGTGATTGATTACTCCTACGGTTCCACCAGCTTTGTTATGCCAAACGTGCTGGCAAAGCTTGGCGCAGAGGTTCTGGTGGTCAATCCTTTCGCATCGACAAAGGGAACCCTTGGATTCGATCGCGATGAGCATGCCGCTCAAGTTGCGGCACTAGTCAAAGCATCTGGTGCCGATCTTGGTGCGCTCATTGATCCCAGCGGGGAGCAGTTGTTGCTCGTGGACGACCACGGAACGGTCCTTACTTTTGATCAACTGCTGTTTGTCTTCTTGGACTTGGTTTGCGACAACCTTCTTGGTGACACCGTGGCATTGCCGGTAACGGTTAGCAGGGCGGCAGCAGAGATAGTTGAGTCTCGCGGGTACAAAGTCTTGTGGACCAAGACTTCGGCAGCCGCACTGATGGAAGAGGCTGACTCTCCTGCGGTTGGGTTCGCTGCGAATCTTGAGGGTGGGATTATTCTCCCTGGCTTCTTGCCTGCCTTTGACGCCGCAGCAGGATTGCTCAAGATGCTTGATCTGCTAGCGGGCAGAGACGTAAAGCTGTCTGAACTCGTTGCGCATGCACCATCGGTGCATCTCCTGCACGAACAAGTGATCACTCCATGGGAACAAAAGGGCACGGTGATGAGGACTCTAGTGGAGCAAACGCATGGCCGAGAGGTGGACCTGATCGATGGCATCAAGGTGCATCACGATTCGGGCTGGGTGCTCGTTCTGCCTGATCCCGAAGAGCCGATTACACATATCTGGGCTGAAGGCGACACTGCAGGTGATGCGCGGACATTGTCTCAGGAGTACGCCCGACGTATTCGGCAGATGCTGAAGTAGGTGCAGTGCCTTCCCGCTCACCTGATCTGGAGACCCATCGCAGTTGAGGACTCATCTGTATGTCTGTGTCGGGTAGCTTTGGCACCATGAACGTGCCAGAAGAACTCAGGTATTCATCCGACCACGAGTGGATTCGGATTGAGGACGGAAAAGTGCGGATCGGTATTACCGATTACGCACAGGATGCTCTTGGAGACGTTGTGTTCGTCCAAGTGCCAGAGGTAGGAGCCACGGTGGGCGCCGGAGATACCTGCGGCGAGGTTGAGTCCACGAAATCCGTATCCGAGATTTACGCCCCCATCAGCGGCACGGTCGTGGAGACCAACTCAGAGCTTGAACTCTCTCCGGAGCTGATCAATTCGGACCCCTACGAAGCAGGTTGGATCGCGACGATCGAACCTACGGATCTTGCTGCAGTCCAGGAGCTTCTTGACGCTGCCGCCTACCGACAGATCACCGAGAGCTGAGCGCAGAACCTATGGGCGCCGATGGAGTCATCTGCCCTGTTTGCAGCATCTTGAATCAGCCAGGAGCAAACTTTTGCTCAGCATGTGGCGGCGAGTTACCCGAGGTGACCGAGCTTGCTACTGGCAGTTATCCCATTGTGGGTGTTGATGTTGCCGGTGCGGGCGAGGTTGGGCAACTCATCATTACCCGTGGTTCCACTGCTGGCGCTCGGTTTGCTCTCACAGCCGATGTAGTCACAATTGGTCGTGACCCCAAGAGCATCGTGTTCCTTGATGACATCACCGTGTCCAGAAATCACGCAGAGGTGCGCAGAGATCCCGATGGGCAGTTTCAATTGATCGACTCTGGTTCGCTCAATGGCACCTACCTTGATGGCGAGCGGGTTACACAGGCGCTGCTGCGTGAGGGTGCGCAGGTTCAAGTTGGGAAGTTTAGGTTTGTGTTTGTTATCGGGATTCTCGGAGGTCCGGCATGAGTGATACTGCAACGGCGGGGCATCTTTCCATTGGAGAGGTGCTTGCAATGGTGCAACAGGATTTCCCCGATGTGACGATTTCCAAGATTCGCTTTCTTGAGAGTCAGGGTCTCATTGCCCCTGAACGAACAGGCTCTGGTTATCGCAAGTTCTATGAGGCAGACATTGAGCGACTGCGCTGGATTCTGCATCAGCAGCGAGACAATTTCTTGCCGCTCAAAGTGATCAAGAACATGTTGGAACAAGGTGTCGATCAGTACGATCCAATGGGTGATCAGCCGACACTGTGGTCCACTACCACCGACCTTGATCTACTTGACCCATCAACAGTTCAAGATGACGAGGACGACGAGGACGAGGACGACACAAGCCTGAGCGATGAGGCTGCTGCCGGGGCTGAGCGTATGTCTCCGGCCCACCCAGCGGTGGCTTCAGCTACGCAGCGTTCAGAAGACTCCACGTCTGCTCAGCGCTCCCGTGCGCTTTTGCCCGAAGCCCGAAATGCCCAGCGAGACGCAGATCTTGCAACTGAAACCACTTCCACTTCCGGAGAGCCTGTGACCGAGTCAAACCGTCCTGCGCATGCCACCCCCGCAGATGTTGTTGCAGCCCTTCAAGAGGACCCTCGCATCAAGGGGCGATCTCGCAAAGGCTCTTCTGCATCAAATGGCGACGGCTCAAGTAGTGCACAATCGGAGCCCTCCGAGGCTGCTCGATCTGGGCGCGGCAAGCCTGCGCGAAAGAAGAAGTCTTCAGCTTCGGACACGCTGCTTTCCGCTGAAGAATTGTGCGAGTTGTGCAGCATTAGCGAGGACCTTCTTGCAGGGCTGGAGCAATACGGTTTGGTTGTGCCCGGATTCATGGGTGGCCGGCCAACCTATGACGGCGAGGCAGTAGAGGTTGCACATTTTGCAGCTCGCTATGCCGAACTGGGCGTCGAGCCTAGGCACCTGCGCATGTACAAGGTCTCGGCCGAGCGAGAAGCTGGTTTCGTCGAGCAGCTCGTTGTCCCGCTCATGAAGCAGCGCAACCCGGCATCGCGGCAACAAGCAGCAGAGCGCTGCGATGAACTCCTCGCCATGGGGGCTGAATTGCATGCGGCTTTGCTGCAGCGCCAGCTGTCGCAGATCACCCGCAGCGACCAGGACTGAGAGCTAGACAGCCGGGCTAGGTGGGGCAGTCAGCGGGCCTCGTAACTACCACTAAGCTAACTATGTGATCGAGCTTGAGTTGGTCGCTGTGCGAGTAGAACTTCCGAGTAACACCCCAGTGATGGTGTTGCGCGAACTGCAAGGCCGTCGCCGGCAATTGTCGATCTTTATCGGTGGACCCGAGGCTACGGCTATTGCTTTCGCCATGGAAGGAGTCGAGACTCCTCGCCCCCTTACTCACGACCTGTTCTGCGATGTTCTTGATGGCCTGAGCGCTCAACTCGAACGCGTCGTGATCACCGAGTTACGTGAGACAACGTATTACGCCGACCTAGAAGTCAGTTCTGCTTCTGGGCTGCAACATATTTCTGCTCGCCCCTCCGATGCCGTAGCGCTCGCCGTTCGAGCAGGATGCCCGATTTTCTCTTCCGAAGAAGTACTTGATACGGCTGGATTTATCGAAGATACAGGGTCAGATGATGACTCCGATGACCTTCCTGAAGCAGTGGTGGAAGAGTTCAAACAGTTCATTGAGCAAGTTTCACCCGAGGACTTTGGTTCCTAATCGCGACCGCACTCCCTGCTGCGACTAGGCAAATCGGAACATCCACCGCATACTTACTACCTCGGAGTAATTTCTCGGATGCAACTTGCGGCCGGAATTCACTGGCACAAAGACGTGGAGCGCGATCAATGGACGAAATTTTGAGCGAATCCCTAGAACTGCCGACACCAGAGCAGGGCTTTAGTGGTCGCAAGACAGCCGAGATTGTCGGGATCACCTACCGTCAGTTGGACTACTGGGCTCGAACCGACCTGTTGGTGCCATCTCTGGCCGAAGCTCGCGGTAGCGGGTCTCGTCGTCTGTACTCCTATCGCGATCTGCTGGAACTCAAGATCATCAAGACGCTGCTAGATGCAGGACTCAAGCTTGAGTCTGTGCGGCAGGCCTTCGATTACATGCGTGAACACCTGATCGAGGACATCACCTCGGCTAACTTGGTGATTAGCGGGCGAACCTCGGTTCTGGTTCGCTCTGGCGAGGAACTCATCGACGTGTTGCAGAAAGGGCAGGGAGTGCTCAACGTACTTCCGCTAGCCGGGGTCAAAGAAGAGGTGGACGCTCGCATCGTCGAGTTCCGCCCGGCAGGAACTCCCGCAACCGAAACCTCTGCGGTTGCAACAGAAGCGCCGGCCGTTTCTGTGGCTGCTGGTCTCTGAGGCCGTACTTGATGCAGTTCTCACCTCTGGATTCGGTTCACCGCGCACTCGACGCCAAGATGGTTCCCTTTGGTGGTTGGGACATGCCCCTTTCGTACCCTAGTGGAACGCTGGAGGAGCATCGCGCCTGCCGCAGCGACGCAGTGGCATTCGATGTCAGCCATCTTGGTACGGTTCGTGTTCAGGGGCCTGCCGCACTCGAGGCCTTGCAGCGAACTCTGACCAATGACCTGAATAAAATCCAGCCTGGTCGGGCGCAATACACACACCTGCTTGATCCAGAAACTGCCTCGGTGGTAGATGACATCATCGTCTGGTGGGTCGCACCGGAGGTATTCGATGTCATGCCGAATGCATCCAATACCGAGGGTGTGCGCTTGGCTCTAGCCGATGCCGCTGAGCAAGGCGAGATCTCGATTGCCGAGACCACACCTCTGCGGGCCGTCATCGCAATTCAAGGCCCGAAAGCTATCGAGAGACTGGCAACTGTCTTGCCGGATGCGGCTGCGGTCGGCCGATTCCGTGTCAAAGAGTTTAGTTTCGAAGGTGCAGACTGCATCGTTGCTGGAACGGGGTACACCGGCGAAGACGGCGTCGAATGCGCAGTGCCGGTCAGCGTCGCGAAAGCTTTCTGGGACCTCATCATGAGCGCAGGCGTGACTCCCGCTGGCCTTGGCGCTCGAGACACATTGCGCCTTGAGGCGGGCCTGCCTTTGCATGGCCACGAGCTCGGTGAAGGAATCACCACACTCAATGCTCGGCTGGGATGGGTCGTGAGTTGGGATAAGGGAGATTTCCGAGGCAGGGATGCACTCGAGCGTCAGAAACTCAACGGCGTCTCACCCCTGATGTACGGACTCAAGACAGAAGGCCGGCGGCCGCCACGGGCCGAGCAACCAGTGCTACGTAATGGCGAAGTCATTGGCCAATTGAGTTCAGGTAACTTCTCGCCAACTCTTGGGTATGGAATCGCTCTGGCGTTCCTCGACCCAAGCGTGCAAGTTGGCGATCAGGTCATGATCGATCAGCGGGGCACGCAAGTTGCGGCCGAAGTGGTCAAACTGCCGTTCTTGTCACAGACCTGAGTTCCACAGACCTGCGGCTTGAACTTGCCGGATCCTTATTCGGCGAAAGCCTCAATGGGCGGGCAGGAGCAGACCAAGTTGCGATCGCCATAGCCGCCGTCGATCCGACTGACCGGAGGCCAGTACTTGGAATTCTTCTGGTGCTCGGTTGGCCACCCAGCTAGCGAACGCGGGTAGCTGTGATCCCAAGCATCGCCTGCGACTTCTTCGGCGGTGTGTGGGGCGTGAACCAGTGGGTTGTCCTCGAGGGTCCACTCGCCAGCGGCCACGCGGTCAATCTCTGAGCGAATAGAGATCATCGCATCACAGAAGCGGTCGAGTTCGGCAAGTCCTTCGGATTCGGTTGGTTCAACCATGAGCGTTCCGGGCACCGGGAATGACATAGTCGGGGCGTGGAATCCGTAGTCCATGAGCCGCTTCGCGACATCCTCATTGGTGATGCCGACAGACTTCTCGAGCGGGCGCAGGTCCAAGATGCACTCATGGGCAACTAGGCCACCACGGCCGGTATACAGAATGGGAAAGTGATCGGCGAGCCGTAACGCGATGTAGTTCGCAGACAGAATTGCAAGCTCTGAAGCTCGGCGAAGGCGGTCACCCATCATGGTGATGTACATCCAAGAAATCGGGAGGATGCTGGCAGATCCGAAAGGAGCTGCAGAGACTGCACCAGGCCCACTGCTCGGCCCAGCGTCTGAGCGATGCTCGTGGTTCGGAAGGAAGGGTGCCAGATGTGCTCCTACGGCTACAGGCCCCACGCCCGGGCCGCCACCGCCGTGGGGAATGCAAAAGGTTTTGTGCAAGTTCAGATGGCTGACGTCAGCGCCGAACTTTCCTGGTTTGGCAAGCCCAACTAGGGCATTCAGGTTTGCGCCGTCTACGTACACTTGCCCGCCATGCTCGTGAACAATCTCGCAGAGTTCGCCGATGCTTTGCTCGAATACCCCATGGGTAGAGGGGTAGGTGACCATGATGGCTGCTAGGTCTGCTGAGTGTTCCTCTGCTTTGGCTCGGAGATCGTCAAGATTGACGTTTCCGTTCTCATCAGTTTCGACCACGATCACCCGCATGCCGGCCATGACTGCACTCGCAGCGTTTGTCCCGTGAGCGGAGGCAGGAATCAAGCACAAGTCGCGCTCGGGGTTGTTGCGTGAGCGGTGGTATCCGCGTATTGCGAGCAGGCCTGCGAACTCACCCTGACTGCCAGCATTGGGTTGCAGTGACACTGCGTCATATCCCGTAATGCGAGCCAAAGAATCCTCGAGCTCTCGAATGAGTTGCACGTAGCCCTCGGTCTGCTCCGCAGGAGCGAACGGGTGAATCTGTGAAAACTCAGGCCAGGTTACGGGAATCATCTCGGCTGTGGCATTGAGTTTCATCGTGCATGAACCCAGAGGAATCATGGTTCGGTCGAGAGCCAAGTCTTTGTCAGCCAGGCGACGCAAGTAGCGCAGCATCTCTGTCTCTGAGTGGTAGCTGTTGAAGTTCGGGTGGGTTAGGTAGTCGCTGCTTCTGAGAAGGTCCTGTGGCAGGTGCGACCAAGTTTCACTGGCGGCCGCTGCGGCAGCCTCAACCTGTTCAACGCTTCGAGTTACTCCAAAGGCAGAAAGCAACTGCACCACGGTGGCAGCGGTTGTGGTCTCATCGCAAGAGAATCCGATTGCGTCTTGGGAGTGGGCCCGGATGTTCAGCCCAGCCTTAAGTGCTGCAGCGAGGTACCCCTCGGCTGCATCTGGAGTGCGGAGGGTGACCGTGTCAAAGAAATACTCAGAGGTCAGAGCAAACCCAGCCTCGGCCAAAGCATCGGCTGCCACGCTGGCGAGCAGGTGGGTGCGCTGCGCAATGCGAAGCAGTCCCTGAGGGCCATGATAGGACGCATACGAGGCGGCCATCACTGCTAACAGGACCTGGGCTGTACAGATATTCGAGGTGGCCTTCTCCCGGCGGATGTGCTGCTCGCGTGTTTGAAGTGCAAGGCGTAGTGCAGGCCTGCCGTGGGTATCCCTCGAGAGCCCAACAAGTCGACCGGGTAGTGAACGCCGAGCAGCACTTCGAACGGCCATGAACCCGGCATGAGGACCACCGAAACCAAAGGCAACGCCAAAGCGCTGGGCGGAGCCAATCGCAACATCGGCACCCCATTCACCAGGAGGGGTCAACATGGTGAGTGAGAGCAAGTCAGTGGCAACACAGACCAAAGCGCCGCGCTCACTTGCAGAAGCCGCAAGGCTAGAGAACTCACGAATGGCACCCGAGGATCCGGGATACGAGAGCAGGATCCCGAAATATTCATGAGCCTCTGAGTCGGCAAAGGGATCGCCTACCGCAACTTTGATATTGAGCGGCTCAGCTCGAGTGCGAACCACTTCGATAATTTGTGGGTGACAGTCTGCGTCAACAAAAAAGGTCTCGGAGGCAACCTTCGACTGCCGACGCGCCAGCATCATGGCTTCGGCCGCTGCAGTTGCCTCGTCGAGCATCGAGGCGTTAGCAATCTCCATTCCCGTCAAGTCCGTCACTACTGTCTGAAAGTTCAGAAGTGCTTCGAGCCGACCTTGTGAGATCTCGGGCTGATATGGGGTGTAGGCCGTATACCAAGCGGGGTTCTCGAGGATGTTTCGAAGGATCACGTTGGGAGTGACATTGCCGTAATAACCCGCTCCGATCATCGTGGTCACGACCTGATTGCGTTCGGCAACCTCACGGAGTCGAGCCAGGGCTGCCTCCTCTGTTGGGACCGCCTCAATCCCGAGCGCCTCACTGATGTGAATCGCGTCCGGAATGGTCGTCTTCATGAGCGAATCGAGCGTGTCGTATCCGAGCGCTCCCAACATGGTTGCTACATCAGATTCAGTCGGGCCGAGGTGTCGATCAGCGAAATCCTCAACGGGAAGATTGGTATATGCGGCAAGAGGGTTCACAGGGTGCTCCAAGTCGTACGAGAAAGTGGATGCCCCCTCTGTCGCCGTACCTGAGAGCTTCACCGGTTGCCATGTGGCAACTGGCTTTCCCCGTCGGTGAGTTCGTGCTGATTCGTAGCACGAACTGCTTTCCAGAGTTGCCTGACCAAACCGGTTCGGGTGCCTGAGAGATTCCGGGGCGGTTGCTCCTTCGGCGCCCGCCGCTGGTGGCGACGGAACTCTCCCGGTGAGGTTTCAGCATAAATTGTCTTTGCAGGTTACCCCGCCGCAGGAGTCGCGTGCCCCTCAGCAGATTTACCAGCGGATTTCCCAGTGGATTTGTCGGCGGCATGCTCTTGCATTGCAGCACCGATTGCGTTCATGGCTGCACCCATCTGCTCGGTGCGATTCGCCATGACCCAGTTCATTGACTCCTCGGTTCGAAGCGAGCGTGAATCGAATGCTGGGAGTACATATTGAGCAAACAGTTCGTAGCTTCTGCGGGTGGCCTCTGGGTTTGCCCACTCATGAGCCTGCAACAGAATGGTTCCAAAACCGCCGTTTGATTCCTGGATCAATTCCTCAATCAGAGCAATGGCGTCCTCTGGGGTTCCGATCACTGCGCCGCCCATGTGGTTCAGGTGATCTGCGAGTTCCGAGGGAGCAACATCGGGGAAGATGGGCAGGGCTGCTACCTCGCGAAAGTACGTGGCGTAGTCGGCAAGACCGAACTCAACATCTTTGTAGGCCTGCTCCTTGGTCTCGGCGATGTGCATCATGGTGACAAGACGCCAGTCGCGGCGTTCGGCGCGTTGGCCAAACTGCTCAGCTCGCTCCTCCATGACTGTCCAATGGCTACCGAGCAGGTCAATGCCGCTGCGCTGGCTGGCCCCGATGGACAACAAGGAACAACCGTACTTGCCTGCAGCGCGAGGGCCCGAAGGTGAAATCATCGCAGCGACGGCTACTTCTGGGTGTGGGTCGGTAAACGGCCGAATCTGTAACCGTGCCTCTCGAAGTGTGAACCAGTCGGTCTCTATCGACACGGGCTCCTCGCTGCGAAACAGTTCAAGGATTGCCTCGAGCCCCTCTTCCAT
>CAMDLX010000068.1 GCA_945901935.1 Bifidobacterium breve
CGAACTGATCGGAGGCGATTTGGCGGAACAGGCAAGGAGTCTGAGTTTGCAGATGTACTCGTTGGCTGCTGCCAAGGCAGAGGCTGCTGGATTTTTTCTTGCCGATACGAAGTTCGAGTTGGGATTGATTGCAGATTCGAACGGCAAGAAGAACCTGGTTGTTGCCGACGAGGTGCTCACCCCCGACTCGTCTCGGTTCTGGCTCATGGAGGACTGGCATCCCGGTTCCACGCCTCAAGGTTTCGATAAACAGCCTGTTCGTGACTTTCTTGAGACGCTCACATGGGACAAGACACCGCCACCGCCGGCCCTACCCCCAGCGGTTGTTCAGGCCACAGCGGACCGTTACCAGCAGGCTTATGAGCAGATTTGCGGGCTGCGCTTTGAGGATTGGCCGGGCGTGACCGGGACGATTCCTACGGTGTGAGAGAATCAGAAGATGATGTTCGACGTGGTAGTGGAAGTCCGTCTGCGAGCAGGAATTGCTGACCCTCAGGGGGCAACAATTGAGCGTGCCTTGCCGGCGCTTGGATTTGACGGAGTAACCGGGGTATCTGTTGGCAAGAGCATTCGCTTTAGTCTGCAGGCCGCAGACGAATCTGCAGCTCACGCTGTCATAACCGACCTCTGTCACCGCTTTCTGACCAACCCGGTTATTGAGGACTCCGAGATTTCTCTTCATCCTGCAGAAGTAGCTGCGCACTAACAATGGCTACCAATGTCGCAGTCATTAGATTTCCCGGTACCAATTGCGAGTTCGACGTAGTCGAAGTTGTGCAGCAATTGGGAGCTCAAGCCCAGATTGTGTTTCATGATGAGCCAAGCTTGGGTAGCGCGGACGCAGTGGTCATTGCCGGAGGCTTTGCCCATGGCGATTACTTGCGCCCCGGCGCAATAGCAAGATTCTCTCCAGTCATGGAGGCTGTCGCATCGTTTGCGCAGTCAGGCGGGCCAGTGGTTGGAATCTGTAATGGGTTTCAAGTCTTGACTGAGGCAAATCTTTTGCCCGGTGCGCTTCAGAAGAATGCGGGTCTGAAGTTTCGCTGTGGATTTACGGAACTTCGAGTCGAGAACTCAAACTCGGTACTCACTTCCGAGGCTCAAGTGGGTGATATCTTGTCAATTCCCATCAACCATTTCGAAGGGAATTACACCTGTTCCTCTGAAACTCTGGCTGAACTCCAGGGAGAAGATCGGGTCCTGTTTCGATACGTTACGAACCCCAATGGCTCGGTGGATGACATCGCTGGAATCTGCAACGAGGGCCGAAACGTGGTGGGCTTGATGCCACACCCCGAGCGAGCATGCCATGACCTGCTTGGATCTCGGGACGGCATTGTCCTGATGAGTTCGCTCTTACGTGCAGCCGGCTTGAATGCTGGCGTGCCTAATTAGGCCGAAGCAACTCGAGAAATTCCAGCAGCCTTGAGCACTGCTGCTGGGACACCAAATTCTCGCCATGCGGCGTAGGAAATGCCTTTTCGCTGGCCGTAGCTCTTTGCTACTGCAATGAACTCCGGCTGAAGTTCAGCCACGAGATCAGTGGAATTCTCTTCAATCCTTTTGAGTTCCTGTGCCAATTCAATGCGCTCCTGAAGCAGACCTAGGCGCTTGAGCGGGTCCAACTTTGCCTCTAAGAGGTGGTTAACCTTGTCGAGCCTGTTATTGACCGAATCCGCAGTTTTCGGTCGACCGGCTGTTGGCTTTGTACGCCGAATAGCCTCGAGGTATCCCTTAATTACCCTGCCTTCGGTTCTTCCTTCAGCCATTGCGGCCTTGTGTTCTGGTGAAAGTGATTTAGGTCCTCGTTTTGCCATAGATATATTCCACATCATCTGTTTGATTATTTCAAGTCACACTATTTGATCCCCTTCGGGAGTCGCGGAACCGATCGGCGCTGCGATAGCGTCCGCATATGGCCGAGCAAGGACTTGAGGGATCACTCCACCGCGAGTTGGGGTTGACCGACGAAGAATACGAGCGCATCTGTTCCATCTTGGATCGCAAACCCAATCACTTGGAGTTAGCGATGTTCTCTGTGATGTGGTCCGAGCACTGCTCATACAAAAGTTCGCGGATACACCTGAAGCGGTTTCCCACCGAGGCGCCGTGGGTACTTGTGGGCCCGGGTGAGGGTGCCGGCGTGGTTGACGTAGGCGATGGGATCGGCGCTGCGATTCGCATCGAGAGCCATAATCACCCATCGGCAATTGAGCCCTATCAAGGTGCAGCCACAGGGGCCGGCGGAATCCTGCGAGATATTTTCTCGATGGGTGCCCGCCCGATTGCACTCATGGACCCGCTTCGATTTGGCCCACTCGATGATCCCCGCTCGCGCTGGATTGCCGAGGGCGTGGTCTCGGGTATCTCTGGGTATGGCAACTCTGTAGGCGTCCCGACCGTGGGAGGCGAGACGGTCTTTGATGAGTGCTACACCGGCAACCCGCTGGTGAATGTGCTGTGCCTGGGCGTGCTGCCTGTTGAGCGCCTCGTGCTCGGCCGAGCCGAAGGGGTCGGCAACCTTGCAGTGCTGTTGGGGTCGACTACCGGGCGAGATGGCATCGGCGGAGTGTCAGTGCTGGCATCGGCAGGATTCTCTGACGAAGCCTCCGACGCAGATAAGCGACCGAGCGTGCAAGTAGGTGACCCGTTCGAGGAGAAGCGTCTCATCGAGGCATGTCTCGAGCTCTTGGACTCGAATCTGGCCGCTGGAGTGCAGGACCTCGGAGGTGCGGGGATTACCTGTGCCACAGCCGAGACTGCAGCCAAAGGCGGCGCTGGCATGGACGTCATGATTGCTCCGATTCCTCAGCGCGAGCCCGGAATGCAGCCCTTCGAGGTGATGACCTCGGAGTCCCAAGAGCGCATGCTTGCCATTGTGGAACCAGGAAATCTAGAAGCAGTGCTTGCAATTGCTGAGCGCTGGGAGATTCGAGCGAACGTCATTGGAATCGTCACCGACACAGGTCGGCTTCGCGTGCTTGACGAAGCGAACGGTGAAGTCCTTGCAGATGTGCCTGCAAAGGCACTCGAACAGGATGCACCGCTGTACGACCGCCCGCGCAGTGCTCCAGCAGATCTTGACCAACGACAGGCCGACTCTGCGAACTCCCTCGACGCGCCATCTGATCCTGGCGCCGATCTGATTGCGATGCTGAGCGACACCTCGTGGGTGTCTTCGCAGTACGACCACATGCTTTTTCTCAACACAGTTGAAGGCCCCGGTGGCGACGCAGCGGTTCTTCGTCTGAAGCACCCGTCTACGGGCTTGGATACTGGGCGTGGCCTTGCGCTGACCACCGATGGAAATCACCTATGGGGCTCGGTGGACCCGTATCGGGGCGGAGTGATGACAGTCGCTGAGTCGGTTATGAATCTTGCCGTAGTTGGCGCTCGGCCACTTGCTTTGGTGAATTGTCTGAACTTCGGAAACCCAGAGCACCCCGAGGTCATGTGGCAGTTGTCTGAATCTATTGATGGGTTATCCGAGGCACTCTTGGCCTTTGGAATTCCCTGCGTTGGCGGCAATGTCAGCCTGTACAACGAGAGCCGCGGCACTGATATTGACCCCACCGCGGTCATTGGTCTGCTCGGTGTGGTTGATGCGTTGGAGTCTCCACCGCCAGGCGTGCGCTTGGTCGAGGGGAGTCGCCTGCTGCTGCTCGGTCACACAGACCCCGAGCTTTCGGGCTCGGCTTGGGCTGCTCTGCAGGGCCATCGAGGCCGTGGGCGCCTGCCCGAGGTCGACCTTGAAGCTGTGGCGAGCGTGGCCGATGCTGTCCGGGACCTGGTTATTGCTGGCTTGGTGCAAGGAGCACACGATGTGTCCTCGGGTGGAACTGCTGTAGCGCTTGCCGAGATGGCTGTTCGGTCCGGAGTCGGATTCACTGCTGCACGCTTGGCTGATCACTCAGATCTTTTTGCTGAATCCTCGGGACGCGCCGTGTTGTGCATTGACCCCGAAAAGCTTCGCGAGGTTCTTGACCTGCTTGAGGAGCGGGGAATTGAGCATTCTCGCATCGGGGTTGCGGGCGGCAACCGCATGAGCGTGAAGGGGCAGTTCGATCTGGGCCTAGATGAGGTCACTGCTAGCTGGCGGGACCACTTGCCAGATGCACTCGGGTCAGGGACTGTTCAGGGATAAGTCAGTTGTCGGCCGGACGCTTTGCGCCGAGCCCGTCGGGAAGCCTGCATCTGGGCAACCTGCGAACGGCCCTTGCTGCTTGGCTCGTGGCGCGAGAAAGCGGTGCAGAGTTTTTGCTCCGGTTCGAGGATCTGACTACGGGTGCTGCCCCGGCAGCTCAAGCTGAACAACTAGAGGACCTCGCCCTTTTGGGGATCACCCATGATGGCGAGGCGAGTTGTCAGTCAGAGCGAACCGAGTTGTACGCACACGCAATCCACCAACTCGAACAGCTTGGTCTGACCTATGACTGCTATTGCTCGCGACGAGAGGTGCGCGAAGCCGCAGCGGCACCACACGGGGCCGCACCCGAAGGCAGCTATCCGGGAACCTGTTCGCGCCTGACACAGGCAGAGGTACGCAAGCATGAGCGCGCCGGCCGCCGCCCAGCTCTCCGGCTGCACAGTTCGGGTGGGATTCAGACAGACGACTTTGTGCTGCGACGAGCCGATGGTGTGGCTGCTTACAACCTGGCAGTCGTCGTAGATGATGCCGCTCAGGGTATTGACCAGGTTGTGCGAGGAGATGACCTAGTAGAGACCACACCACGGCAGGTTCTTCTTCAAGGACTCCTTGGTTACCCCACGCCTACCTATCTGCATGTGCCGCTGGTACTGGGCCTTGACGGCGAGCGGTTATCGAAGCGACACGGCGCAGTTGGGCTACAAGAACTCAGAGCCCTTGGGTTCAGCCCGCAACAGGTCTTGGGCTATCTGGCCAATTCGCTTGGCGCAACACCACAGGACAGCCCCGTCACGGCAGAGGGTGTTCTGAACGAGTTTTCGGCCCAGAACATCCCTACTCAGCCATGGGTTTTCGACCCAAGCGAACTGCGTTCGGGCTGAGCCTCGGTGATGTGCGAACATGGGGTCGTGAATGTTGATCCCGGCTTGGCTGAGGGTGAAGAACTCGACGAAAAGCCTGGCGAGGCTTGCGGCGTTTTTGGTGTGTTCTCACCGGGAAGCGCTGTGGCTCACTTGGCATACCTTGGCATCTATGCGCTGCAGCACCGTGGCCAAGAATCCGCTGGAATCGCGACTTCGGATGGTGACCATCTGACTGTTGTCAAAGATATGGGCTTGGTGTCGAATGTTTTCGACGACCGTACCTTGGCCGCTCTAGATGGCGGCTTGGCCATCGGCCACACCCGTTACTCCACTACTGGGTCAAGTATGTGGAAGAACTCCCAGCCGATTTACCGCGATGTTGCGCATACACAGTTTGCGCTGGGTCACAACGGCAACTTGGTGAATACCTCGGATCTGGCCGATCAGGCAGGCATGCTGCCCGGCACCGTGGGCAGCGATACCGATGCCATGGCCGAGCTCATAGCTTTGGAATGCGAGCGGATTGGAACCGAGGAAAACCCCGACACGCTCGAACAGGCTTTGCTGAAGGTTCTGCCCAAGTTCAAGGGAGCGTTCTCGCTGGTCTTGCTTGACCGCCAACATGTGATTGGTGTGCGCGATCCGCATGGCTTTCGCCCGCTGTGTTTGGGCAAGCTGGATACTGGTTGGGTCCTTGCCTCGGAGACGCCGGCTCTTGATGTCGTGGGCGCCCATTTTGTTAGGGAGTTGGACCCGGGCGAGATGGTGATCATTGATTCAGATGGCGTGCGCTCGGTGCGCCCCTTTGATGACGAGCATGTTGAGCCAAAGCTGTGCCTCTTTGAGTTCGTATATTTCGCCCGGCCTGATTCTCAGCTCTATGGGAAGAACGTTCATCAGGCTCGTGTTCGGATGGGTGAGCAGTTGGCGGCACAGGCCCCGATTGAAGCCGACATGGTGATGGGTGTTCCCGAGTCTGGAATCCCCGCCGCCGAGGGTTTCGCTCGCTTCTCGGGCACGCCATATGGCCACGGTCTAGTGAAGAATCGCTATATCGGTCGCACCTTTATTGCCCCGAGCCAAGAACTGCGTGCTCTCGGTGTGCGCATGAAACTCAATCCGCTGAAAGAAAATATTGCTGGTCAGCGGTTGGTTGTTGTTGATGATTCGATCGTGCGCGGAACCACGACACGGGCCATGGTGGCCATGTTACGAGAGGCCGGCGCAGCCGAGGTGCACATGCGGATTTCATCTCCGCCGTATCGGTGGCCCTGTTTCTATGGCATGGATACTGGCTCGCGGTCCGAGTTGTTAGCGGCCAATATGGATGTTGAAGAAATCCGCACCTACCTAGGTGTAGACACCCTGTCGTACCTCACCCTTGATGCTCTAGTAGATGCCGTAGGAGCCCCGGGAGCGGGTTTTTGCACGGCGTGTCTGACCGGCGAGTACCCCGTTGCAATAACAGTAGAGAGCTCATCATCCCAGGCCGCAGAGGGTGCCGCCGCTGCACCCGTTCGGGTGGAGCAAGCCCCCCTCACCCTGCTTGATGCGGGAGCGGGGCTGCTGCCAGCGGAAGAGGCAGCACTACTGAGCGCTCAGGCAGAACAAGGAGAACGTGACAGTGATGGGTGAAACCTATGAGGCCGCTGGGGTTTCTATCGGTGCTGGCGAAGCCGCAGTTGATGCAATCAAGGCCGATGTGCGATCCACATTTCGACCCGAGGTCATTGGGGATATCGGTGGTTTCGGTGGTTTGTTCCGCTTTGATCCAAAGAAGTACAAAGATCCGATTCTGGTTTCATCGACCGACGGGGTGGGAACCAAAGCTTTAGTGGCACGATCAGTCGGCAAGTTCGATTCCATTGGAGTTGACCTTGTTGCAATGTGCGTTGACGATCTGGTGTGTCAAGGAGCCGAGCCGCTCTTCTTTTTGGATTACATCTCTGTTGGTCACCTTGATCCCACCCATATCAAGCAACTCGTCGCCGGCGTGGCCGATGGTTGCCGTCAGGCAGGCTGTGCGCTGATCGGCGGCGAGATGGCCGAACACCCAGGTTCTATGGAGGCAGGGGAGTTTGACCTAGTGGGCTTTGCAGTCGGCGTGGTGGAACGCGAACGCATGCTGACTGGGCAACTCGTGAAACCCGGAGATGTACTCATTGGCCTGCCTTCGCCGGGTATTCGATCAAATGGCTACTCCCTTGCGCGGCGACTGATGTTTGACATCGCTGGTCGGACTGTCTCGGACCCGGCTTGGGATGATCCACACGCTCCGACAGTGGGCGATGAACTCTTGATCCCCTCGGTGATTTATGCGCCCGCAATTCGATCACTACTTGACCATGTCGAGGTTCACGCAGTGGCTCACATTACGGGTGGGGGCATTCCCGGCAACCTGAATCGGGTACTCGGATCGCATTGTGATGCAGAGGTAGACCCCGCGTCTTGGGAGTGGCCACGAATCTTTACTGAGATGCAACAGATTGGGTCGGTCTCAGATGATGAGATGCGCAAGGTGTTCAACCTTGGCATCGGCATGGTTGCAGTGGTCCCAGCAGAGGTGGCGCATAAGGCAATTGATGTGTTGCGGACGAGCGGTCACCGCGCTCGCAGTATCGGCACAGTGGTTGCTGGCCACGGAGTTGTTCATTTCACGGCGTAGCTGTTCGTTTCACGGCGTAGCCGCTCGTATAACTGAGTAAAGGATTTCCTATGAGTTCCCCCCCTCTCAACAGCCCGACTAACGGAGACTTTGTTGCTCCCCGATCGCATGGGTCACTGTCATCTTGGGATGACTACCCCGTGCATCAAGTGGCTGAAACCATTCGGCATTCCGCCACGAGTGATCGTAATTTCTATGACCGCTACTACTTCAACTGCCACTCCAATGATGGCAAGGCTTTCCTGATTTTTGGCCTAGGGCAGTACCCAAACCTTGGGGTTCAAGATTCCTTTGCTGTGGTCGTGACGGGTAACGACCATCGGGTGGTACGCGCTTCTCGAGAGCTGGGCGACCGCATGGAAAATCGCGTGGGTCCGCTACGGGTAGAAGTGATTCGCCCGCTTGAGGAGTTGCGCATTGTCTGTGAGCCGAATGAGTTTGATGTGTCCTTCGACCTGACTTGGGTTGGGGCAATGCCGGCCTATGAAGAACCTCGGCAGTTTGTGCGCACGCACGGACGAGTTGTGTTCGACACCACGCGGCTGGCTCAGACGGGGCGTTGGTCTGGGACGATCACAAGCGGGGAGCACACCTTTGAGGTGACTCCCGATTCCTGGTGGGGCACTCGCGACCGCAGCTGGGGAGTGCGTCCCGTTGGCGAGGAAGAGCCCGCAGGGATTCGCACCGAAGGGCAGATGGTTGGGTTTTGGAATTATGTGCCGATGCAGTTCGATGATCACTCGATTCTGTACATGGTCAACGAGCATGCTGACGGGACTCGAGTCCTGGAAGAGGCCACGCGGATCTGGGCCGATCCAGACCGTGCCCCGGAGTATCTCGGTCGTCCGGAACACCAAGCGGTAGTCACTTCGGGCACACGCCATATTGAGTCCTCGACGCTGAGTTTTCCGGATGCGCCCGGCGGGGCGTTCGAGATTCAAGTCACCCCGCTGCTCGACTGCTGGCTGATGTTAGGGACGGGCTATGGCCTGGAGCCCGACTGGCGACATGGCATGTATCAGGGCGAGTTGGTTGTTCAAGGCCAGCAAGTTGACTACGAAAAAGATAAGGACCGTCTGTTTGGCTTGGTCGATCAGATCGGTCGCTTTGAACAGATCGGTGGCGTTGCCGCTGGGGCAATTGGTCACGGTCTGCACGAGTTTTTCTTCATCGGTGAGTTTGGCAAGTACGGACTTGAGGGATGGGACCCAGCCCCCTAGCAGTAGGTCGGTGCAGCGCCTCGTTCGGGCTGTACTTCATGAGTTGGGCGCTCAGGTATTAGGTTAGGAGCCGTTATGGCCGATACTCCCACTCCCGCATTTTCTGTCCGCATCCGAGTTCGCATGGTGAATGAGCCAGGCATGCTGGGGCGTCTAGCCGTAGCTATTGGCGATGTAGGCGGAAATATTTCTGGTTTGCGGGGCTTTGAAGTCAAGACCGAAACCCTTGACGAAGACATCGTCGTGAACTGTCGCAGCGAGGCGCATCAGGATCAGGTTCGCGCTGCAGTTGAGGGAATCGAAGGTATCGAGATTCTTGAGTTTGAAGACCGCACCTTTCATATGCACGAGGGCGGCAAGATCGAGGTGCTGGGCTTAGCACCCGTGAGAGATATTGAAGATCTGTCGATGGCCTACACGCCAGGCGTGGCCCGGGTGTGTTTAGAGATAGCGAAGAACCCAGAGACTGCGCACCGCTACACCATCAAGCGCAATACGGTCGCCATTGTTTCTGACGGCACTGCTGTGTTGGGCCTTGGAGATATTGGCCCCGAGGCGGCTATGCCTGTCATGGAGGGTAAGGCGCTCTTGTTTAAGCATTTCGCCGGAGTGGATGCGTTTCCGATCTGTTTGGCCACTACTGACCCAGACGAGATTGTTGAGACAGTGCTTCGCTTGGGGCCAACTTTTGGTGGAATCAACCTGGAAGATATTGCAGCGCCGGGTGCATTCGAAATTGAAGAGCGCCTCGTTGAACTCATGGACATTCCGGTGTTCCACGACGATCAGCACGGAACGGCAATTGTTGCTCTAGCAGCCTTGGAAAACGCACTCAAGATTGTTGGCAAGGACATGTCGCAGGTAACGGTTGTAGTTGCCGGAGTGGGCGCCGCTGGTGTTGCTGTGTCGAAAATCTTGCTCAACGCAGGTGTAGGCAACGTCATTGGCTGTGATCGCCAAGGAGCGGTTCATACTGGTCGTGAGGGACTCAACAAGTCCAAGCAGTGGTTCGCCGAGAACACAAACCTTGAGAGTCTTTCTGGGACGATCTCTTCAGTGATGCCCGGGGCAGATGTATTTATTGGTTTGTCCGGGCCTGATCTGATTACTCGCGAAGATGTGATTTCGATGGCCAAGGATCCGATCGTGTTTGCTATGGCAAACCCCGACCCAGAGATCCGTCCCGAGCTTATTCAAGACGTTGCGGCAGTGATTGCGACTGGACGGTCGGACTTCCCGAATCAGATCAACAACGTGTTGGCATTCCCTGGAATATTCCGTGGGGCACTCGACGCTGGTGCTCGCAAAATCACCGAGAATATGAAGCTGGCGGCGGCCGGGGCAATCGCAGATGCTGTCAGCTCTGAGGACCTCTCGCCAACCCACATCATCCCATCAGTGTTTGATCCAACGGTGGCGAGTTCGGTAGCTGCGGCGAGTGCTGCAGCGGCACGCGCAGACGGGGTTTGTCGCCCAGAGCAGTAGCATGAATAGGTGACTGTTGGGGCAACGTGACTGCTGATGTAAAGCGAGTCTCAAATATTTTCGATCGCAGATTTGAGGGGCACTGGAAGCAGGCCGAAGTTGGCCTGTACGTGTTGGCTGCGATAGCTGCTTGGATCGTGCGTTTTGTGCAAGACGATGCGTTTATTACGTATCGCTATGCGCGCAATCTGGCCCGAGGTAATGGCCTGGTCTTCAATCCTGGAGAACGGGTAGAGGGTTACACGAACTTTTTGTGGACGGTCATGCATGTCATCCCAGAGAAGCTGGGGTGGTCTTCGCCGATCTTTAGCCAAGTCATTGGTATTGCGCTCATGGTGGCCACTGTTGCGGTCACGCTTCGGCTAGCCCGACGGTTGTTCAGTAGCCAATCTTTTGGATTTCTCGTTGCACTGACTCTGCTGGCGAATATGACGTTCTTGACTTATGCCACGGGCGGACTTGAGACCATGCAGCAAACGCTGCTGGTGGTCTCAGTGGCGGCGCTGTTGTTGCCAGTCACTGCGACTGCGACTGTCGGGGTTGCTGCGAGCGGGGTAGCTGCGCGCCGCGTGGGGGCCGGACTCTGCGCAGGACTCGCTGTGCTCACGCGAATGGATTCCGTGGTGCTCATCACAGTCTGGATACTGGCGTATCTGATTGCGCTCTGGCGTCTTGATGCTGATGCTGGTGCTAGCGACACTGGCAGCCGAGCAAATCCTACGAAGGCCGTGGCCGTGGCTGCGCTGCAGATCGGTCTGCCCGCAGCCGTGTTGGTGCTGCCATGGTTTGTCTGGAAGCTTTCGTATTACGGCAACTTGTTGCCCAATACGTTCTTCGCGAAGTCGGCGGCCAACCCGCTGGTTCCTCCTTTGTACGGGTTGTTCTACATCGCAGCGTTCTTTGTTTCGTATGCGGCGTTCTTGTTGATTGGCCGGTTCCGTCGCCAGCGCAAAGCACTCTTTGCTGTTCCCGGAGTTGCGCAGGTAATGGCGGTGATTCCCGTCTGGTTCCTCTATATCTGCGCCGTTGGCGGTGACTTTATGGAGTACCGATTTATGGTGCCCGTGCTGCCGGTGTTGGCCATGGTTGCGGCCTACTTGATCGATGAGTACAAGAGCCCGCGCAAAGAAGTGCTGCTGATTGTTGTGCTGTTGTTCTTCTCGGGGATTCATCGGGTGATGCCAACCATCATTCCGTACCCGGTGTTGACGTTTACAGAGTTGAGTCATTGGCCAAATGAGTCGACCACCTCGTGGAAGGGCAAGGGCGAGTTTTTGGCCCAGCAGTTTCCGGGTGGTCCAGACCTCCCGGGCCAGCCAGTGGTGGCAGTGGCGCCGCTTGGAGTGTTGCCCTACTTCGCTGACCTTCCCACGATTGACATGTTGGGTTTGACCGATCCTGTTACCGCGCGGACTGGTTACCCAATCAATCCGTACTATCCAGGTCATGTGCGAATGGCGACGGTGCAGCACTTGATTGACCAGAAGGCAAACCTGGTGCTGGCTCAACCCGGAGCAACTGACCCAGAGGTGGGCCGGGACTCGTATCGCTTGTCTGAGCTGACCTTCTTGTATCCGAGCGCTGACCTGAATGATCTGCCTGATACTGCGGAGGTCATAGAGATTCCGCAGGTGGACGGCAAAGTCTGGCTCGTGATTTATCTGACTCCGAATGCCAAGGTGGACGCAGCGATTGAGCGCAATGGGTGGAACGTGTATCCGATTGATCACACCTGTGTGATTGAAGATATGGACGTAGTCGCAGGGTCGGGGCCGTTCGTGGACTTTGCCAATGGCATGTCTCGAATGGTTGGCGAGCGAACCTGCCCGCAGACCTAGCTAACGGACCTAGCCAATTTGTTGTTCTGCTAGTCGGCCAGCGGGGTTGTGTCTTGCTGTGCAGCAGCGTCACGCTGTGCAGTACCTGAAGCACCGGGGGTAGACATGCGCGTCTTGAGTCTCATGGCTGGCTTCTCGACCCAGCGATGGGCGATCTCGGTGCAGAGCGCAAGTAACGGCACATAAAGAATAAGTGCGAGTAATTCAGACTTCCGGCCAACCGTTTCGATCAGCAGCACCCCAAGAGGAACGTG
>CAMDLX010000069.1 GCA_945901935.1 Bifidobacterium breve
CACTGTGCCGCTACCACCACATGGTCACCCACCGAAACGGCTGGACCATGACCATCACCCCCGAGCAGTACTTCACATGGACCACACCCAACGGCCACACACTCAACTCACAACGCCACCAAAAACAACAACCCAGACCACCCCCATAAGCACAACCAGAACTAGCTCTCATCGGTAACCAATATCACCACCGTCATAACAGGCGGCAACAACGCGAGCAGGACCGTCAATGGGGCACGGTCCTGCTCGTCGTCGCGATTGGTCGTATGTGCAGGGGTGAATCAGTGGGTCGTATCTGTTGCTCGTATGTATTGCTCGTATCTGTTGCTCGTATGTATTGCTCGTATCTGTGGGTCGTATGTATTGGTCGTACCGGTTAGTCGTATCTGTTTAGGAACTCGGGCAGACTTCTCGGGTGACCACCCCAACCCTGGCCGGTACCGTGCCGACTGCATCCTGTTGGATCAATTCTTGTTGGGCCAAGTCGCGTTGGGCCAGTTCTTGTTGGGCTAGATCGTGTTGAGCCAGATTGGTGGCCCTGATTGGTGGGTCTATGTTCTGACCTTTTTGGTTGGGGTTGGTGCTGGCATCCTCTCGGCGCTACTCGGAGTTGGCGGCGCCGTGGTTACTACCCCAGCCATTCGAGTTCTCGGAGCCACTCCGATTCTGGCCGTCGGGTCGACTGTGCCGGCAATCCTGCCAGCAGCCATCTCGGGAACCTGGCGCTATGCCAAAGCCGGCCTAGTTGACTGGCGGGCCGCACTCGGCCTGGGAATATCGGGAGCCGTCTTTGCAGTCGGCGGAGCCATGACATCGAGCCTGATCGATGGTCGAATACTGATGTTATTGACGGCCGTCTTGATGTTCTGGTCGGGCATATCGGTCGTGCGTGGCGGGCGAAGCTCCGCCGATCCCAGCCCTGACCCCAGCGCCGACCCCAGCGCCGACCCCAGCGCTGCATCTGAGGCCAGCCCGGACTCGGCGCTCCCTGTATCTGAGGCCAGCGCTGCATCTGAGGCCAGCCCCGACTCGGCGCTCCCTGCCCCGGAGGCCAGCCCCGACTCGGCGCTCCCTGCATCTGAGGCCAGCCCCGCCGCTGCCCCTGTCCCAAAGCATTCGCTGCCGGTCATCGGCTCACTCGGCGCAGCCTCGGGCTTTGTGGCCGGCCTTTTGGGCGTTGGAGGGGGAATCATCATGGTGCCGGTTCTCACGGGTCCGCTCAAGATTCCGATGAAGTCGGCAGTGGCCTCAAGCCTGGTCGCAGTGGCCATCTTCAGCATTCCGGCCTTGGTCACTCACATCATCTTGGGCCACGTCGACTGGGCCTTCGCCCTGCCGCTCATGCTTGGAGTAATCCCAGGTGCACAAATTGGCGCTCGAATCACGATCGGCTCCTCAGATCGTTCAATCCGACTGCTCTTCGGCGCACTCATCATTGTGTTGGCCCTTGTCTATGGGATCTCAGAGGCCTTGGCCTTCTTCTAGGGCGGTTAGCACTCGGAGGGCATGAGTGCTAAATTCCATTGGCACTCTTTGCTATCGAGTGCCAAGAACGCAGTTCCTACGGAGGACCCCCCATGGCAAAGAACATCTCATTTGACGATTCAGCCCGCCGCAAGCTTGAAGCTGGAATGAACCAGCTCGCTGACGCAGTGCGCGTCACCCTCGGCCCAAAGGGTCGCAACGTTGTGCTCGACAAAAAATGGGGCGCACCGACCATCACCAACGATGGTGTTTCAATCGCTAAAGAGATCGAGCTCGAAGACCCGTATGAAAATATTGGGGCCAGCTTGGTGAAAGAAGTCGCAAAAAAGACTGATGATGTCGCCGGTGACGGCACAACCACTGCCACCGTTCTGGCCTGGTCAATGGTGCGTGAGGGCCTGAGAAACCTTGCAGCCGGAGCCAACCCCATGGGCATCAAAAAGGGCATCGAAAAGGCCACGGCCTGCGCAACAGAAAAGATTCATGAGCTAGCAATCGAGGTTGATTCAAAAGAGCAGATTGCTCAAGTAGCCGGCGTTTCCTCAGCTGATCCTGCGATCGGCGCAACTATTGCCGATGCCATCGACAAGGTCGGCAAAGACGGCGTGATCACCGTTGAAGAGTCCAATACCTTTGGAATTGAGCTCGAGTTTGCCGAGGGCATGCGCTTTGACAAGGGCTATATCTCGCCCTACTTCGTCACCGATGTTGACCGTCAAGAAGCAGTCCTTGAAAGCCCCTACCTGCTACTAGTCGGATCCAAAATCTCGAACATCCGCGACTTGGTGCCAGTGCTCGAAAAGGTCATGCAGACCAATAAGCCACTCGTTATCGTCGCCGAGGATGTCGACGGCGAAGCACTTGCAACTCTGGTCGTCAACAAGATCCGTGGCACCTTTACCTCGGTTGCAGTCAAGGCTCCCGGGTTCGGCGAGCGACGCAAAGCGATGCTTGCCGATATTGCCGTGCTCACTGGAGCACAGGTGATTCTTGAAGAGGTCGGCCTGAAGCTGGACTCGATCGACCTCGATGTACTCGGCCAAGCCGATCGTGTTGTCATCACCAAAGATGAGACAACAATCATCAACGGTGCAGGATCCAAGGACGAGATCGATGGTCGGATCGCTCAGATCAAAGCCGAGATCGACAACACCGATTCTGACTACGACACCGAAAAGCTGCAAGAGCGTCTTGCCAAGCTTTCCGGCGGCGTTGCAGTGCTCAAGGTTGGAGCAGCCACTGAAGTGGAACTCAAAGAGAAGAAGCACCGCATCGAGGACGCAGTGTCCACCACCAAGGCAGCCATCGAAGAGGGCGTAGTCGCAGGCGGCGGCGTGACCTTGTTGCGGGCGCAGCAGGCCGTTCAGGAACTTGCCGAGACGTTGGTCGGCGATGAAGCAACCGGTGCACGAATTGTGGCCAAGGCACTCGAAGCTCCGCTCACCCAGATTGCCGAAAACGCCGGCCTTGAGGGCGGCGTGATCGTGTCCAAGGTGCGCGCACTCAAAAACCCGAACGAGGGCCTGAACGCTGCCACCAACGAGTACGAGGACCTCGTAGCTGCCGGCATCATCGATGCAGCCAAGGTCACCCGCTCGGCTCTTCAGAACGCCGCCTCAATCGCAGCGCTGTTCTTGACTACAGAGGCTGTCATTACCGACGCACCCGTTTCCAGCACCATCTCCTCACCAGATATGGGAGGCATGGACTACTAGTCCCTGCCTCACGCTCATGTCGGCGCTCGTTTCGCTGACTGCTCGCATGACAGACTGAGATCATGACCCTGCCTGCAACACCCTCTGTCGGCCTAGCCGTGATGCACTTGTTCTTTCATGTGAGTTCGCGCACCGACCGAGATGCCGTTCTCGCCGCAATTTCTGCTGCCCAAGAACAGGGCGATCAAGTTGTCACCGCAGCCATGCTGGGACACAAGTCCGATGTTGCAGTGCTTGCGCTGTCAACTGACCAGTGGCGACTTCGACGTTTACAAACAGACCTAGTGATAGCTGGGTTGGATCTCACCGAGTCCTACGTGTCGTTGACCGAACTTTCCGAGTACGCGGCGGGGGTTCCTGAAGAGATGCAACAAGCTCGGCTCTACCCGGTCTTGCCGCCAGAAGGTAAGCCCGCATTTTGTTTCTACCCCATGTCAAAAACACGCAACGTCGGTGCCAACTGGTACGAACTGAGCTTTGAGCGGCGCAAAGAACTGATGTACGAACACGGAGCTTCCGGACGAAAGTTTGCTGGCCGACTCGTGCAACTCATTACTGGATCAACCGGACTCGATGAATACGAGTGGGGTGTAACGCTCTTCGGCGACACCCCGGACACGATCAAAGAGGTGGTTTACACAATGCGTTACGACCAGGCCTCGACTCAGTACGGCGAGTTCGGACCCTTCTATGTGGGCATGGTGGAGTCTCCCGAGGTAGTCCTCGACGAGGTCGGTGTGTGAGCACAGTCCATGGCTAAACAATCCAAGGCCAAGACTGCCCGCAAGGTGCTGATGGGGTTGGCCCTGCTTGTTCTAGTGGTCGCAATCTGCGTCGAGATCGGTGGCCGCCTTGCTACAGAGAAGATTGCGGAGGATCAACTCCGCTCTGCTGGGGTAGCTGGCGGGGTAGAGGTCACCGTTGGAGAATCTTGGTGGCGGCCAACCGTGTTGTCAGCGATATTCACGGGCCAAGTGGATCGCATCGCTATTGACCTGCAGAACGCCAAGCTCTACTCGCTCCCCGTTGCAGAGGCCGACTACATCCTCAATGACCTACAGATCGACTTATCGCTGCGCACCGCCAAGGTGGTGGCCTCTTCACTTGGCTCAGGCTCGGTCCGAGTACTCATTGACCCAAGCCAAATTGGCGCTCTCGTTGGTGTTCCCGCTGAGATTCGTGATGGGGTACTTCTCCTTGGTTCGCCGCTCGAACCTGCGGAGCTTTCACTTCAAGGCAATGACCTGATCATCGATTCCGCACAACTTCGCGCGGCAGGCCAAGTGACTTCCTTGCAAGTAGCCGACCCAGAACTGTTGCCCTGCGACCCTCAAGTGCGAATTCTGGGCCAGATGGTCGAATTGGCCTGCACGGGGAATTCACTTCCCGGAGTACTGCGCAACTCGATCGGAGTCGGCACCCCTGCGATCCCAGTTGACGCACAGCCCACGCAGCTTGAGCCGCCAGCGACACTCGAAAAGCCAGCGACTCCCTCGACAGCAAACCCCTCGACAGCAAACCCCTCGACAGCGACTCCCTCGACAGCGACTCCGGCAGGTGGAAACGATGGGGGCTAACGAGTCCACGCCGCTGGCTGCAGCGGAGCAGATGTTTGTTCAGTACTCGGCGCAATTAGCCGAAGCAGTGGACGCTGTCCTGGTCGACTGGGTATGCAACTGCGTCAAGAACCGAGCAGCCTCGGCAGGTATCAGCCTTGACCAGTCCCAGCTTGCGCGTTCCAAAGATGCCGGTGAGCAGTGCCGATCAGATGTCAGCGCCAAGATGCGAGCGCTCCTGCAGACAGACCTAGATGCACAACAGGGCAGCCCGCTCTCGCTGCTTCGATCCTCGACGGGCTATGCCACCGCAGTGCTGCAGTCAGCGGGAGTCCCCGATGTTCAGCGCGATGAGTTTGAGCAGCGAGCGTTTCCCGAAGACATCTATGGCTTGGCTCCAGCATCGTTCAGTGATGTTGATGAGCGGCTTCGTGATCCAGGGTTGGAGTGGGGTGCAGCTAAGGCTCACCTACATTTGCTTCGTCGGCGAGAGGCGGGTCAGCGATGAAGGTGGTTGCGCTTATTCCCGACCTCATGGACCGATCTCGACTCGGCCAGCATCAGATTGAGTTTGTGGGAGCCGCTGCGCTACTTCCGATCGTTGCCGCTGGTGCTGACCTGGTGTTTGTTGACCTCTCTCGGCCGGGCGTAGCCGAAGTCCTTGAGGTTGTGGTGAGCGCATCAGGCCGAGTGATTGGTTTTGCTCCTCACGTCGAGGATGAAACGATGGCCTGGGCACTTGCCCTCGGGGCCGAGGTACTGCCGCGAAGCAAGTTCTTTCGCCGCGCAGCTGAGTTGCTGAGCAGCTGAGTTGCTGAGCAGAAGAGTTGCTGAGTTGCTAGCTCTTGGGCGGCGGGGTCCAGCTGCTATCGATCGGCCGCCTCTCAAAAAACAGGCAATCCTCGGGGCAATCAAATGGGGTCTCTGCAGCAGCACCTAGTCGGCAGCGTTGCACGAGTTCGGTTGGGGTCACAGAGCGACTGGAGTAGTGGCGACAGTCATGTCGAACAGGCATGGGGCTGGACTGTAGATCCATCGGGCCGTAGGTCACAGTTATCGGGCAGTACAGCACAGTTATCTGGCAATACAGCCCAGCTATCTGGCGATACTGCACAGCTATCCGGCAATACTGCACAGTTATTGGCCGGACGTAACTCACTGGCTAGCTGACTGAAACACGCCCGAAACACGTTCCCCGTAGTGTCACTCACCTAGTAGTCCAATCCAACTACCGGTGCGAACCAGTATTCTCGGTCCACATCGGCTGTCCATGCAGAATCCCGACAACTCGTCGGGGACGTCACCATGGTTGCGGGAAACATTCCTCGGCCATATGAGAAAGGAAGTGTCCCAATGAAGTTGGTCACTGCAGTACTAAAGCCATTCAAACTTGATGATGTGAAGAATGGCTTGAAGGCAGCCGGGGTAGTGGGAATGACCGTCACCGAGGTGCGCGGTTTTGGTCGTCAAGGCGGCCACACCGAGACCTATCGAGGTACTGAGTACCAAGTGGATTTTCTACCCAAGGTCAAGATTGAAATCATCGTCGATGATTCCGAGGCCGCTGCCGTGGTTGAGGTCATTTCCACTTCAGCCAAGACCGACAAAATTGGTGATGGCAAGATTTGGGTCACCAATGTTGAGGACCTGGTCCGAATCCGCACTGGTGAACATGGAGTCGACGCAGTCTGAGCAGTTTGCGGGCGGCAGGTTGTTCCGGCAACCCTAAGAATCCACAGGTTCGCTCCCGGGTGCAGCGCGTTCGGTAGATTAAGGAAGACATGTCCTACGCCCTGCAACGCAGCGACTTCTTGGACGACCGTCAACTTCAAGGGCGAGATTTTTGTATCGCCTATACCGAGTTGATTGAGTCCTGGCTGGTCGAAATCTTTCAGGCGAGCGAAGCTAGTGCGACTGGGGTTGCTCTTGTTGCCGTCGGTGGCCAAGGTCGTTGCGAGCTTGCCCCTCAATCCGACTTAGATCTGCTTCTGCTTCATGCTCGCGATGTTCCTGCGCAGCAGGTAGCGGCAATCGCTGACGCGCTCTGGTATCCGATCTGGGACGCTGGGCTCAAGCTTGGCCATGCAGTGCGTAGTACGAAGGACACGCTTGCATTAGCGAACGAGGATCTCGTTACTGCTACCGCATTACTTTCGGCCCGCCACATAGCCGGTGACACAGCGTTGACTGCTGAACTCGCAGAGAAAGCCAAGGTGAACTGGCGTAAACGCGGGAAGCGCTGGCTGAGCGAACTGAGCAGCTCAGTTGAGGAGCGGCATCGTGTGTCGGGCGAGCTCGCGTTTGATTTGGAGCCCGACCTCAAAGAGGGCCGTGGTGGCCTGCGAGATGTTCATGCGTTGAGTTGGGCACGAGCTGCGGGCGCCGATATCGACGAGTCAGTGTTGGACTCCTTGGCCCCTGCTTACGATGAACTTCTCGCAGTGCGAATTGAGTTGCACAGGTGCACGGCGCGCCCAGGGGATCAACTGTTGATGCAGGAGCAAGACGCTGTTGCTGCTGCAGTCGGCGATGCTGACGCTGACCTGCTCATGGCCCGAGTTGCCGCAGCGGGACGAACGATTGCTTGGGCCACGGACGAGTGCTTCCATGAGATCAAGCTGGCCGTTGGTGGGCCTTTTCGGGATCGCTTCCGTAGGGAACGTCAACTCGACAACTCTCTGGTGTTGCGCAATGCGCGGGTCTGCCTCGCAGAGAATGCAGTACCCGTCACTGACCCCCTTGCCGTGCTTCAGGTGGCCCTAGCGGCGGCGCAGGGCTCGGTACGAATCGAGGGACGCACCCTCGAGGCGCTGGCGCTTGCTCCCGCCTTGTCGGATCCTTGGCCAGCCAGCGCTCGAGAGCTATTTGTCGACCTACTCCGCCAAGGTTCTGCTGCGATCCCGGTGATTGAAACTCTGGACCAGTTCGGGCTGTGGACTCCACTGATTCCCGAGTGGGAACCTTGCCGGAGTCTGCCGCAACGCAATGTGTTTCATCACTACACCGTTGACCGGCACCTCTTGGAGTGCAGCGCCGAAGCGGCTTCGCTAGCTCATCGCACGCCACGGCCTGACCTGTTGGTGATTGCTGCCCTCCTGCACGATATTGGCAAGGCCTACTCCGGCGATCACAGCGAAGTGGGCATGCAACTCACCACAGGCATTGCGAGCCGAATGGGTTTCGATTCTGAGGACCGAGCAACTCTCGAGTTCCTGGTACTGAATCACCTTCTTTTGTCAGAAATCGCAACTCGTCGAGACCTTGATGATCCTGCCACCATCGAGGGAGTGGCGAAAATAGTTGAGACTCCGGACCGTCTGGCATTGCTGCGAGCATTATCGGAAGCCGATGGCGTCTCCACTGGGGAAACCTCTTGGGGGCCATGGAAGGCACAACTCGTAGAACAACTCTCGAGTCGAGTTGCCAACCTGCTGAATGGGGTCGAGGACCTCTCCGAGCGGTCAAGCTTTCCGAACGACGAGCAACGACTACTGATGCAGACCCCTGGGATTCATATTTCGGTTCAAGGGGAGCGAATTACAGTCGTTTGCCCCGACCGCCTTGGCGCATTCTTTCGAGTAGCGGGCGCTCTAGCTCTTCATGATCTTGATGTAGTGGGAGCGAACGTCTATTCCGAGAACGGCGTCGCACTAGACGAATTCCAAGTAACAGTCGGCGGCTCCGGAGTGCTGCCTTGGGATGACGTCCGAGCCGATATTTTGAAGTCATTAGAGGGCCGCCTTGCCGTTCAAGCTCGTCTCGAGGACCGTGTGCGGCGAGCCCGCCGTCGACCGCTCCGTGGGCCAAGTCAGTTCCCTTCTCGGGTGAGATTCGATAACGACGCCAGTGCCGGTGCGACCGTGCTCGAAGCAGTTGGACCAGACCGAATCGGTTTGCTGTACGGGCTTACCCGCGCACTCGCAGACCTAGACCTGAACGTCTCCTCGGCAAAAATCCACACCATGGGTGAAGACGTGATCGACACCTTCTACTTAACGCTGGCCGGTGGCGGCCAAGTGCAAGATTCTGAGCATCAAGACGAGATTCGACTGGCGCTCATGCATGTGCTCGAACCATCGGTCTAAGAGCTACACATGTTTGTCCTGATCCTGGCCTTTGGGTGCGTAGCGGCAGTACTTCCAGTTCTTGCTTCGCGTATCGGCAGGGGAGTGTTCTATGTAGCTGCGGCTGTACCTGCAGCAGCTTTCATCTGGGGTGTCGGGGCTTATGGCCAGATCTCTGATTCCGCTCCGCTCATAGAGCAGGCAGCCTGGGTGCCGCAGCTTGGTCTGACACTTGGGCTTCGCTTTGACGGGTTCGCCTTTCTCATGCTGTCGCTTGTGGCAGGAATTGGAGTGTTGGTCTTTCTCTATGCCGGCTCGTATTTCCATGCAGAGCCCATAATTGGTCGCTTCGCCGCAACGCTGCTGTTGTTCTCTGGGTCGATGGTTGGCTTGGTTCTTGCCGACAACTTGCTGGCACTGTTCTTGTTCTGGGAACTCACCTCAATCACCTCGTACTTGTTGATCAGCATCGAGGATGAAAAGACTGCTGCGCGATCAGGAGCTATGCAGGCGTTGCTCATTACCGGCATGGGAGGACTCGCCATGCTGGGCGGGTTTGTGCTGCTCGGTGAGGCTGCCGGAACCTACTCAATGGCTGAGCTTCTAGAGCGACCGCCCTCCGGCTCGGTGGTCAACGTTGCGCTGCTACTAGTTCTGATTGGAGCGTTCACAAAATCGGCCCAAGTACCGTTCCATAGTTGGCTCCCTCGGGCCATGAATGCGCCTACTCCGGTCAGTTCATATCTTCACTCGGCCACGATGGTGACTGCCGGGGTCTACCTGGTCGCTCGGTTTACACCGGCCTTTGCCGACTACAGCGTTTGGCGTCCGCTCGTCATCAGCTTTGGACTTGCCAGCATGTTGATCGGTGCCTACCGATCACTTCGCCAGCATGATCTGAAATTGCTGCTGGCCTACGGGACTATCAGCCAACTCGGGTTGATGATGCTCCTCTTTGGCGTAGGTACCAAGGAGTCAATCTTTGCTGGCTGCACCTTGCTGCTCGCGCATGGCATATTCAAAGCTGCGCTGTTCATGTTGGTTGGCATCATCGACCATCAGAGCAAGACCCGAGACCTACGGAAACTCGACAGGCTGGGAGCGCAGTGGCCCGTAGTTACGGCCACAGCCGGTGTGGTTGCTGCATCGATGGCAGGAATTCCACCGCTCTTTGGATTTCTTGCAAAAGAAGAGGCTCTCGGCGCGCTCGGAGAAACTGGATTCGCTTGGGGAGTTCCAGTTCTGATCGGAGTCGTCATTGGCTCTTCCTTGACGGTGGCGTACAGCGCTCGATTTGTCTGGGGTGCGTTTGGCCCTCGGCCAGTCAGCATGATTCCGCATCAGGGTTTCGTGCGCAATGAAGCTGTGGGGCAGCAGGTTCCAAAACCCTCGAAGATGTTTCTTGCCCCCGTCTTTGTTCTTGCTGTGCTGACTTTGTTGTTTGGCCTCTTTCCCTCGCTCATCGACCCCGTGATCGCCCGAGCCTACGCATCACTAGTCGGAGTTCGCGCTGAACATCACCTGGCACTGTGGCATGGGTTTACCCAGGCTCTTGCGCTCTCGGCAGTAGCGATCGGTGCTGGTTTTGCCTTGTTCTCGTGGCGGTTACGAGTTGAGAAACTGCAGGACTCGATGCCTCAGGTTCCTAGCGCCCAACGAGGCTACGACCGCACAGTAAAGGGCTTGCTCGAGGGTGCTGATGCAGTAACAGGCTTTGTGCAGCACGGGTCTTTGCCAATCTACTTAGGCGTCATCTTGCTCACGATGATTGTGCTTCCGGGGATTCCCTTGCTGAGTGACGGCGTGATGCCGGATTTGTGGTTCGCCGACTCTCCAATGCAGGTGGTGGTTGGTCTCATCATGATTGTCTGCGCATGTGCAGCGGCTGTTGCGCGCCGACGCTTTGCCGCCGTGCTGCTTGTTGGCGCAGTGGGCTATGGAATGGCTGCTCTGTTTGTGATTCAAGGAGCGCCGGATCTAGCTATCACCCAGTTGCTGATCGAGACCTTGGGTGTGGGTGTGTTTGTGCTGGCCTTTCGGCATCTTCCTGCCGACTTTGTTCGGTCGAAGTTCCGCAGAAGCCAGGGCGTTCAGATTGCAATAGCGCTGCTTGCCGGCGTATTCGTTTTTCTCTTCACATTGTTTGCAATTGGCGCAAGAACTGAGCCGAGTATCTCGGGCGAGTACCTCGACAAAGCCTATTCAGAGGCTGGTGGCAACAATGTGGTGAACGTGATCGTGGTGGACTTCCGAGGCTTTGACACCATGGGAGAAATCGTGGTGCTCGCCGTAGCAGCGCTTGGGGTGGCAGCACTCGTTCGTGCAAAGAGATCACCTGCCGAGGTTGAGCCATGACTCAGCGACGATCGGTGATCCTTGATCTCTGCGTACAAGCTGAGTTCCATACCTTGTTACTTCTCTCGCTCTACTTGTTGTTCGCCGGCCATAACCAGCCCGGCGGCGGTTTCGCAGGCGGTCTGGTGGCCTCCTGCGCATTTGGACTGCGATATGTAGCGGGTGGTAGCTCAGCACTGTCGCGAAGCATTTCAATACCTGCCACAACTTTCTTGGGAGTCGGCATGTTGTTTGCCATCCTGACGGGCTGCGTCTCCCTGCTCACGGGTCATGAGTTTTTAGAGAGCGCCATCTTCTCTGCCGAGTTCATGTTTATTGGCAAAGTCAAAACCTCTTCGGTGCTGTTCTTCGATATTGGCGTCTACCTAGTTGTGCTGGGAATGTCGCTGTTGTTGCTTCAACAGCTTGGCGGAGCAGACGGAACAGACCCCGATGAGGTTCAGCCATGAGCTTTTTCTCTGCGCTGATCGTCGCTGTGTTGTTCTCTGTCGGTGTCTACCTGCTGTTGCAGCGAACACTCTCGCGCATCATCTTGGGATTAGCCCTTATGGGCCACTCGGCCAACCTGCTGCTGATGGTGGTCGGTGGTCGTGCTGGCAAGGCTCCTATCGGCGGTGCTTTTGGCCCCGAGGACACCGTGGCAGATCCGCTCCCGCAGGCCCTGGCACTGACTGCCATTGTGATTAGCTTCGGCGTGATTTCCTTCTTGCTGGCAATTGCGTATCGCAGTTGGGTCCTCACTCAAAACGATGAAGTCGAGGACGATGTAGAGGATGCAAGAATCGCTCAGCTTGGTGAGGCTGAGATGCGTCGATGGTGGAGCAGGCCAAGATGAGCGTCCTCTTGGTGCTTCCAATTGTTCTCCCGCTACTTGCTGCGGCACTGGCGATCATTGCGTATAACCACAGGACGCTTCAGCGCATCGTGGCTGTCGGGGCGCTGATTGCAGTTGTTGCTGACTCGGC
>CAMDLX010000070.1 GCA_945901935.1 Bifidobacterium breve
CGGCTCCGGTTCCTGCACCTCGGGCCAGCGTCAAAACAATCAACAACGCAATCTGGTTAGAAATTGCAAACCCAACAGTCCAGCCCGAGAGCCGAAGCACGGATCGAACTGCGGGATGTCTGGGGCGAAAATCCCAGCGCAGCGAGATGTCAGCACGCCGCAGAGCAGGTATGAGCGCTGCTGCCATCGCCGCCACACCTGCGGTCGTGCCAATAGCTAGGACATAGACCGTGCTGAGCGAGGTCTCACCCTCTACAGGGTCGATCACCTTGTAGACAAAGAGCGCAGCGAGCGAGATGATCAGGTTGGTCAGCACCGGAGCAAACGCAGGCGCAGCGAATCTTCTGCGGGCATGCAGCATCGCAGTGGCCAAGGTTGTGATGCCGTAGAAGAAGATCTGTGGCAGCAGAAGCATCAAGAAGTCGTCACCAATGATGAGCTGTTCAGCCCGGTTGCTGCCCCTGACCGTCAGTGCAAACAACCGATTGATCCAGGGGGAGAACAACACGGCGATAAGTGCAAGCAGCGTGATTGCTACGAATCCAACCGTGACCATGACCGAGGTTGCATCGTCTGCATCGGGGTCTGACTTGGCGTTCTGATTTGCTTGGACAAAGAGGGGTACGAGGGTCGAGGACAGCACGCCGCCGATGACAAGTTCGTACAAGATGTTGGGTGCCGTATTGGCCAAGTTGTAGATGTCGCTCATGCTGCTCAGTCCAAGAGCAGTCGTTAGCGCAGCTACTCGCACCAACCCGCTTGTGCGAGACAACATGGTGCCAATCGCTGGCGTTGCGCTTGCCCCGAGAAGGCTGCGCCCACCACCTGTTGACTCTTCTGCAGCGGCCTCATCTACAAACTCCTCGTTCACCCAAGTCTCATCAGGGAGTTTGTCGTTCTCCCACCCTTGCAGATTTGATTCCGGTGTTGGGCTCGATTGGGGGTAGGGGCTTTGCGCTACTTCATGAGTGGCCTCGCCCTCGAGTTCATTCACACCGAACCCGAACTTGTACCGAGTTGTGGTTCCCCAGGTTCCTCACCTTTGGGAGTACTTCCCTGCGTCTCCTCGACGGCTTGGCGAAGTGCTTCCATATCGTTGACGATGGAGTCCACTTCAGCTCCAAGGCCCCCAAGTCCGCCTAGGTCATCAGTGCTCGCCTGACTGACAGACAACTCTACGGTTCGTGTCACCAACTCATCGATGCGGGCATCGAGTAGGAGGAGTTGGTCGTAGGTGTCGCCGATGGTCGAGTCGAGGCGCTGCGTAGCAGAGAGTTGGGCTTGCAGCGCTTGAATCTTCTGATCTGATCGTTCCGTGCGAGTTGCCGACTGGGCTTGTTGAAGTTCGGCAAAAATTGATTCGCTATTGATCTGTCTTCTACCAAGAGTGAGCTGATTGCCGGCCTGCGCAATGGTCCAAGCCTCGTCCACTCCGCTTTCTAAACGTTCCCCCAACTCGCCAAGACGCTCCTTCAGCGGTCCGTCCTGCATGCCTTTGAGCGCTGCGCCGTATCGTTTTCGGGCATCCAGAATCCCCTTCATGAGTGACTGCCAAGGTTCGACTAGCGATCCCGGTGAAATCCTGGCTCGTGCTGAGTTGCGAGGAACCGAACCAAGAACTCGGGCCGCAAAGGCTCCTGCGCCAACGAGCACAATTCCAATGGGGTTGAGTCCCAACAGAATGGCAGCAGATGCGCCCGCTGCTGTCACCAGAATCGCCGAAGGCGAGGTGATAGCGCGAGCCACCTGTGGAGTCAGAAAACGGTCACGAAACGACGGCATTGCACACCATGTTTGCAGGGGTTCGGGCTAAAGGGTGGTGACTCATTGTTGAACGAGCAAATTACCCCTAGAAGTTGCTCACCACAGCGGCAAACACTTGATTGATTGTGGTCGCATCAGTTGCCTGGTAAGCAGTCGCGTTCGAGGCTTCAGAGATTTGACGCAGCTCTCTCGGGTCGGCTCCCGTGCCGTATGCGACCGTAAAGATGCGGACAGGTTTTGAGTTCTCGCCATCGCTATTCAGCTTCACATCGGCGAGCAGCGCAGCGAACTGCTTTTTGTCATCCTCTGGCGTGCCGTCATCGTTCATTCCGTCCGTGAGCACCACAACAGCGTTGATCAACTCGGGGTTATAGGCCTCGAGCATGTAGTTGTAGGACTGTTGCGTCACGTCATAGAGCGGCGTTCCCCGCAGTGGTTGAAGTGTGCTGACCTGATTGATGAGAGCCTCACGGTTTGGCCCAATTGGAGCGACGGGGCTGAGATCGGTGACGATCGGGGTGCCATCATCGCTGGTCGTAAAGATCCGCAAGCCGACTAGGTCCTCGGGTTTGAAATTGCCGAGGCCGTTGCTGACCGCTTCTTTGGCTAAGTCCAGCTTGGTTGGACCAGAGGGATCCGCTGGGTCGGCCGGGTCTCCCATCGAGCCCGAAACATCGAGCACAAGCATCACCCGAGCGCCCTTGCGTTGGGTGGCCCAGGCGGAAAGCAGGTCAACCATGACCTTGCCCGAGGGTACCCCCAGCAAGGTGGCCGGTTGGTCAGGATTCACGCCGTTTGCAGCAACAATCGGGGCCGCAAGTGGAACCTCGGGATTGCCCGGCCGAAACCCGTACTTGAGCACCTTCTTCTGGTTTGCTGGTTGCTGTACATAGGCCTGAAACTTTTCTGCAGCGGCAGCTTCGGCTGGTGACACCCACGGTGCATCAAGGATGAAGAAGGGGTTATCTGAGTAGAGCGTGCCCTCGGTCGGGTAAATCGCAACCAAAGGAATTCGGGGCTTCTTCGGCTTCTCTCCCTGATCGAGGACGCCATCAGGATTGCCCTTGTTGTAATCAATGAGCGACTTCTCTTCTACGGCAACTGCACTGGCGTAGGTCAGAGCAGTTCCTCGGCGATCCGCCCGGTACCAGTTGTTCAGAAACGTCATCGTGATATCGCCGTAGTGAACTACAGAGGATTCAATATCGGTTCCCGCTTGAATCACAGCTGGCGAAGCAAGGTCTTCAGAAGAGAGATCGCTGGTCTTGCCAGTTGCGGCGTAGGTCTGCGCAATCAGCGCAGACAGCCCCGAAGTGGAGTAATTCGGATTCGTCTTACCAAGGCGGAACGGGCCCCATTCGGGGTGGCCGAACTCGGCCCAGCCTGTTGGGGACTGAGCGAGTCGCAAAATGTCTGCCCAACCAATTGGTTTCTCTGGATAACCAAGCGCCTGCGCCATTGGTGCTGGCATGGCAATGACAAGCGGAGTCAGCATGAACGAGGTGGCACCCGTTGGTGCCATTGGCGGCTCGCCAGCATCGGCGAGCTTCTGGTTCAAGATCGTTCCCCAAGTACTTGAGGCAGGTGACCAAATAACCGGGGCCGGACCATTGACAGCCTCATCCCACCCCTCAGACAGAGCCGTCATGGCGCTACCCGAGGACTTTGAGCGCACATCGACAAACACGCATTTCCCTTTGAGGGTGGCTTGCTGTGAATCGTTGAACGTATCGGCAAGATCACCCAGAAGGTCGATCTTCTCTGAACTCACCGTCAGGTCAACGGTGATGCAGGAGTCACGTCGCGGATCGGCAGTCTCTTCTGGGGTTTCGGATTTTTCTGCCTGGCTTGAGCCGCCCACGCAAGCAGTCGCAAGTAGCGAACATGCCAACACGGTGGCCGTAAAGAGGACATGTCTTTTGCTTTGGCGGCTAGGACTGCGGGGGGTGCGGTTGGTTGTTCCGGCTGCTGAGTGTGCGGTGGTCATCATCAAGTCTCCATTTCGCTGGCTGAATATCTCAAAGCTGTCTACATCGGGTGTTGGTACTGGTACTGGTACAGGTCCTGAGGGGTTCTTCTTCATGAGTCCCACATGTCTCGAAGAACCTGTAGCACTCCAGCAGCGGGCATGTTCGACCGTGAGTCCTGGTCAGAGGTGTTCCAGTTGGATTCCGCCAGCAACTGAGTGAGTGCGTCACTGTTCACTTGATCGAGCGCATCCTGCGCAGTGATTCCTGCAGCAGGGACGAGCCGCACCTGAGCAATCACAGGTTGGTCTGGGGCATCCTTTGGGGCAGGAACGGAGTTGAACTTACTGGAAGCAGTTTTGAGCGACTCGACTTCGGTGCTCAGCGCACCAACAGTTGTAAATGTTCCCGCTGCTGCCACTGCCCGTTCAAGAACTGTTTGCTCGCCGAGGTTGGACTCTCGACTCTTTTTGGTGAGTTGCTCGAACCACCCTATGAAAGCCGCACCCTCAAAGTCGGAAGCCGAGTAACTGCTATTTCCAAAGAAACTGTTTGTTGCATCAGCCAACACGGCGAGGCCCGCGCCCGTGTTGGGGGAGGCCATGCCGATGCTCTGCGGCTGAGGTAGCGACTGATTCTCGCCGAGGCACTTCCAAGTGATAGCTCCGCCGCAGGCCGCCTCTAGTTCGGTTTGGGCAGACTTGGAGGTAACGATCTGGGCAGAGGAGCTGCCGAGCACCCTCGAAGCCGTACCGAGAATGACGCCACCGTTTTCGGTGAAGCTTCGGTTGTCTTGCACGATCTCGGCCCAAGGCCCAACAGTGAGCCAAGCATCAAACCCCGGGTCGGTTCCATCGGGCAACAGTGTGAGCTGGTCAGCAGTTGTTCCGGCCTCCTCGATCATGACTATCAGATTGGGTTGAGTCGCAGCTAGCGCGTTGCAGACATCGGCGAGTTCAACAGCGCATGTCAGGCGAAACGAAGAATCCCCGCCTGTTGCAGTCTGAGCTTGGGTGCTGTTATCCAAAGAGTTGCGCAGCGCAACAGACCCAAACACCATACCTATAGCTAAAACAATGGCAGCAAGGCGTTTCATACAGCATCCCGGTCGGGCTGCTCATCTGGCCGCGCCTCAGGCTGCGCGTCGGGCTCGCTCAAATCTGGCGCTCCTACATGTGGCTGGCCTAAATCTGGATGGCCCAAATCTGGCTGGCCTAAATCTGCCGGCACTAGTGCAGTTAGGTCATGCTCGGTTGGCTGTTCCAACTTGACCACACGGCTGGCATGTCGGTTGACTGCGGCCTCGAACATGTTTCTGGCAACTCGGGCGTTGCCAAAGCCCTTCTCTCTGGGCAAGGAGTCCAACTGCGCAGCAAAGGCACTGCGCGCCTCGGGGGTGAGTTCGTAGCGTTCTTTGGTTCCCATGCTGTCAACAATTTGCATGAGTTCTTCGGTGGAATAATCAGGGAACTCAATGGTTGTCGGAAAGCGAGACCGCAGACCTGGGTTCGCCGAAAGAAACTGTTGCATCTCTTCTGGGTAGCCAGCGACCACAAGCACCACAGAATCTCGGCGGTCCTCCATCAGCTTGACGATCTGATCAATGGCCTCTCGACCAAAGTCGTTCTCACCGCCCCGGACCAGCGTGTAGGCCTCATCTATAAACAGCATGCCTTCTTCGGCTTCATCAAACTTGGCACGAACTAGCGGTGCAGTCTGCCCGACAAACCCGGCTACCAACCCAGAGCGGTCGGTCTCTACCAATTGACCGCGGGCCACTACCCCAAGGGTGCGATAAATCTGTGCCAACAATCGCGCAACGGTTGTCTTACCCGTGCCGGGATTGCCAGTGAAGACCAGATGATTACTGGTCTCCATAGTGGGCAAATTGCGTGCAGCACGAAGGCCCTGCACGCAGAGAAAATCGGCAACTAGGTGAACGCGTTCCTTTACCTCGTGCAGGCCGACGAGTGTGTCGAGCTCTGCGAGGAGTTCTTCGAGTGGGCGCTTAGGGGGATCAGCCTTTGCAGTGACTGTCTCTGCTTCTGTCTCTGATTCTGCTTCTGGCTCAGCTTCTGCGTCTTGCTCAGCATTGTCAACGGGTTCGGCACTGCGCTTGGGCTGAGCGCCTTTCGGACCCGCCAAAGTTGCTGCCTCTGCTGCCGAGGATCTCATCCCGGCGAGCAGCTTTGACCTGAGCGCAGAGATAGCAGTCAGTTCGGCTGCAGAGGTCACCACATCTAAGGATGCGACGACATGGGCAATATCTAATGATCGGTTGTAATACTGCTGGGCTAATTCGGTGCCTTGTCGAGCGTCAGCATCGGCCAGAATCCCAAACAACTCCGAGTCGGTCTCGAGCCAGTGGCGGCGGCCGACTACTAGGTCGCTGCCACGAAGTGTTTCTGGGGTGGCCATCAAGAGCTGAGTATCTGGCAGTCGGTGACCGAAGGCCTCAATCAGGTTCTCGAGTTCGTCGGTCGTGTGACGTTCATCAGCATCAATCATGGCAGTAGCAAGATTGAACGCCTCGACGGTGACTGCAGAGCGCAGATCCTGTGGGTTCACGTCCTGAAGCTGTGCCGTGGCAGAGATCAGCGCCTGTGTGAGATCCTCAACAAAGCTGTCGACAACAGCGTCGAGTACGGAAGTAGACACAGCTAAAGAGTACCGGGGCTGCTGTGGTCGCGAGCCATCGTTATAAGAGTTTGGGCCAATACTGCGGCAAAGACTGAGTGGCTCATTATCCAAGTCAGTCCCTCCACAGGGGCAGCTATCCTGCTGGGATGACAACAACGCAAATGCCAGAACTCGCTCGGAGAGCCAAGCAAGCTTCTCGGGGGCTGGCAACAGCTTCAACCTCTACCAAAAATGCTGCCCTACTTGCTGCTGCGGATGCCCTAGAAAACAACACAGAGTCCATCTTGGTGGCCAACGCTCAAGATGTCAGCAACGCAGAGGGTGCAGGAATCGCCCCTGGCTTGGTGGATCGTTTGCGGCTCGATGATGGACGCATTTCTGCAATGGCCGGTGGCTTGCGACAGGTTGCAACTCTGCCAGACCCCGTGGGAGAGGTTCTTGACGGTTGGGTTCGGCCAAATGGCCTGCGCATCAGCAGAGTCAGAGTGCCACTCGGTGTTATTGCAATCATTTATGAGAGCCGACCCAACGTCACCTCGGATGCGGCCGGACTGTGCTTGAAGTCGGGGAACGCTGCATTTCTGCGTGGGTCCTCCACAGCGATTCACTCGAACATTGCAATTGCGCAGGTGCTTCGCTCAGCCGTGAGCAGCGTTGGTCTGCCCGAGGATTCGATCATTCTGGTAGAGGACTCCTCTCGTGAGGCTGCCGTTGAATTCATGCAGCAGCGAGGGTTTGTCGACTGCCTGATACCTCGTGGCGGCCCATCGCTTATCCAGTCGATTTTAGAAAACGCCACTGTCCCGTATGTCATCGACGGCGATGGAAACTGCCACGTGTACGTAGATAAAGATGCCGATCTGCAGATGGCGGAGTTGGTCCTGATCAACGCAAAGACGCAGAGGCCTTCAGTCTGTAACGCAGCGGAATCGCTAGTTTTGCATAGCGCGATTGCAGAACAGTTCCTGGCTCAGGTTGATGAATCACTGGCCGCAGTTGAACTTGTTGGAGATGACCGCTCTCAGCAGATGCTCGGTCGAATTGGAGCAGCAACCGAGGCAGACTTCTCGACTGAGTTCCTTGATATGAAACTCTCGGTCAAAGTTGTGGATTCGCTCGACGAGGCAATCCTGCATGTGAACGAACACAGCTCAGGCCACTCGGAGTCAATCATCACAAGTGACTATGCAGCTGCCGAGAAGTTCTTAGCTCAGGTCGACGCAGCTGCAGTGTTGGTCAACGCCTCAACTCGTTTTGTGGATGGCGAGGAGTTCGGCTTTGGTGCAGAGATTGGAATCTCAACACAGAAGCTGCATGCACGCGGTCCAATGGGCCTACAGCAACTCACTACGGCCAAGTTTGTGGTTCGCGGCGATGGGCAGACTCGGGGTTAGGCCTCAACGCTGCGGCTTCACGGCAGCGGTTTATTCAATTGCGAGCAGGACAACTTCAAGTTGGCCACCGGGCGAGTCGTAGACAATGGTCTCGCCGATCTTCGAGCCAAGCAGTTTTTCTCCTAGTGGAGAAGTTGGAGACACTAGGTGGACGTCCTCACGTCGCTCTTCAATGGATCCAACCAAATAGCGCTCAGCCTCATCGTCTTCTTCGTCGCTGTATTTCAGGAGGACAATCGATCCAGAAACAACGGTCTCTGAGTCCGAGTTGTCCACAATGGTGTAGTTCTCAAGAATTCCAAACAGCTGAGCGACCCGCCCCTCCATCTTGGCCTTTTCTTCTTTTGCAGCGTGATATTCGGCGTTTTCCTTTAGGTCCCCATGTTCCCTAGCGCGCTCAATCTTGTCAGCCAACTCAATTCGGCCGTGAGTGCGAAGGTACTCAAGTTCCTCTACTAGGCGATCGTATGCAGCCTGAGATAACTCGTGAGTTTGTGCCATCGCCACAGAATAGTTGCACTCGCTGAACCCAGTGCCACAGATGGGTGCCTGTGGAGCCGCTGCTGTAGCTTGACTGCTGTCCGGATCACGGTCGCAGTTCCCATTTCGATGCGGAGAGCCCCATAGGAGCAGTATTTCAATGACTTACAAGATCGGCGTAATCGGCGGCGACGGAATTGGCCCCGAGGTCATAGCCGAGGCCATCAAAATTATTGATGCAACGGGCGTGAGTTACGAGCGAACTGACTACGACCTGGGCGCACACCGCTACTTGCAGGATGGCACCGTGCTCAATGACGAAACTCTTGAGGAGTGGCGCGGTCTTGATGCACTGCTGCTTGGTGCAGTTGGCGACCCTGCGGTTGGTGTCTCTGCCCCAGCAGGACTCGTCGAGCGCGGAATCCTGTTGCGCATGCGTTTCGAATTGGATCAGTACATCAACCTGCGCCCATTTCACCTGCCCCCAACTTGTGACTTTGAAGTGATTCGCGAGAACACCGAGGGCACCTATGCCGGAGAGGGAGGGTTCCTGCGCAAGGGGACGCCGTTCGAGATTGCAACCCAAGGTTCGGTGAATACCCGCATGGGAGTAGAGCGCTGTATTCGCTTTGCCTTTGAGCGTGCTGCAAAAACTGAGCGCCATCACCTGACGTTGGTTCACAAAAAGAACGTGCTCACCTTTGCGGGTGACCTGTGGCAGCGGGTGTTCAACATCGTGGCCGAGGAATACCCGAACGTCTCAACTGGCTATGACCACATTGACGCAGCGTGCATACATTTCGTTGAACGCCCCGAGCGGTACGACGTGATTGTGACCGACAACTTGTTCGGCGACATTCTGACCGACCTTGGTGGCGCAGTGGCTGGCGGCGTTGGCTTTGCAGCATCGGCGAACCTGAATCCAGCACGAACTGGACCATCTATGTTCGAACCCGTTCACGGAACAGCCCCCGATATTGCAGGTATGGGTTTGGCGAATCCGATCGCAGCGATCATTTCGGCTGGACTCATGTTGGAATTTCTTGGTGAATCAGAAGCAGCCGCAAAGGTGGCCGCAGCGATGCAATCGCCGGAGCGCCATACCGGATCTACCTCTGAGATTGGCGATGCCATTGCGAACGAAGTGAAAGCTCACTGAGGTGAGTGCTGCTGTGCCGTCTTCTCTGCGGTAGTTACGCAAGCGACCTTGAACACCTAGAATCGAACAGCTTTCCGAACAGCGGAAAACCACCTAGAAGCGAATCCACCGGGAGTACCCGATATGCCTTTTACCCCAACCGAAAAAATCTGGATGAACGGCGAACTCGTCGATTGGGATAAGGCCCAGATCCACGTACTCACACATAGCTTGCATTACGGAATGGGTGTGTTCGAAGGGATACGCGCCTATGAGACTTCTGAAGGGCCAGGAATCTTTCGCCTGACGGAGCACATCGAGCGACTCTTCAACTCCGCCAAAATCATGATGATGGACATCCCGTACACCGTTGAGGAACTCATTGAGGCCACCAAGCTTGTGGTCAAGTCCTCCGGTCTTCCGTCTTGTTATATCCGTCCGATTGCCTATTACGGCTACGGCGAGATGGGTCTCAATACCTTGCCCTGCACTGTGGACGTGGCCATTGCCTGCTGGCCATGGGGCGCGTACCTCGGTGACGACGCGGCAACAAAGGGAGTGAGTCTGAAGATCGGCACCTGGATGCGTCACGATCACAACTCCATGCCGCCGGCATCCAAGACAACCGGTAACTACGTGACGAGTTCCTTAGCCAAGATCGAGGCCCTCAAGGCTGGCTACGACGAGGCCATCATGTTGAACAGACAGGGACTTGTTTCTGAGTGCACCGGCGAGAACATTTTTGTCTCTCGCGGTGGTGTGCTGCTCACCCCGCCGGGATCTGCTGGGGCCCTTGAAGGGTTGACACAAGACACGGTGATGGCGATTGCGGATGAGATGGGTATCGAGTGCGCTGTTGCAGACCTCACCCGGTCGGATTTGTACATCTGCGACGAGATGTTCTTATGCGGCACGGCCGCCGAGGTGTCAGCAGTGAACGGGGTAGACGATCGCGCCATTCCTTGCCCAGGACCCTTCACAGCGGCAATCGCAGCAGAATATGCAAAGGTTGTTCGTGGCCAAGTTGATCAATTCAGAGACTGGGTTGAACTCGTCTCATGAGTATCCCCACGTCAGTCGAGATTTTTGACACCACCCTGCGAGATGGTGCTCAGTTCGAGGGGATCTCACTCTCTGTTGAGGACAAGCTTCGAATTGCAGAACAACTCGATTGGCTGGGCGTGCATTGGATCGAGGGCGGGTACCCGCTGTCGAACCCCAAAGATGAGGAGTTTTTCCGACGTGCTCGGACCGAACTACACCTGACTACGTCTACCTTGGTCGCATTCGGATCCACTCGACGTCCGCTCGGGCGTTCAGATGATGACCCCACGCTTCGCGCACTTGTAGAAGCGGGTACCTCGACAGTCTGCATCGTTGGAAAAAGCTCTGAGTTTCATGTTACCGAGGCGCTCCGAACCACCCTGGAAGAGGGTGTGGCCATGGTGGGGGAGTCCGTACAGTTCCTCAAGGCTGCCGGCCTGCGAGTCTTTTTCGATGCGGAACACTTCTTTGACGGCTACCTGCAAAACCCCGAGTTTAGTTTGCGGGTACTAGAAGCAGCGGTGACGAATGGGGCTGACACCCTGGTGCTCTGCGATACAAACGGTGGCTCGTTGCCACATCAGGTTCAGAGCATCACCTCTGAGGTCGCAGCATATTTTCAAAGCACCCAGATTGGGATCCATACGCAGAACGATTCGGGCTGCGCAGTGGCGAATTCGGTTGCAGCAGTCGTCGGTGGCGCTAGTCAGGTGCAGGGAACAGTCAATGGCTACGGTGAGCGCACCGGCAATGCCAACCTCATGACCGTCATCCCAGACCTGACACTCAAGATGGGGATCACCACTCTCCCCCCTGAGCGAATGCAGCGCCTGACAGCAGTCTCACGCCACGTGGCTGAGTTGGTGAACCTTCCGCCGCATCCGGCTGACCCATATGTGGGGGCCTCTGCCTTTGCGCACAAGGGCGGGTTGCACACCTCAGCTCTAGGGCGAGTTGGCGGGGCGAGCTACGAACACATCGACCCGACTGATGTTGGGAACCGCACCAGAGTCCTAGTTTCAGACCTCGGCGGTCGTGCGGGAATGACCATGAAGGCTGCCGAGTTCGGCATCGAACTTGATGATCGCGAAGCCGGAGCGCTTTCGGAGCAACTCAAGCAACTCGAGGCTGAAGGGTTCGTTTTTGAAGCGGCCGATGCATCATTAGAACTCCTCATGCGAGCCTCAACCGGCTGGAAGCAAGAGTATTTTTCGGTTGAATCGTATCGAGTGACTGCGATCCATGAAGAGGTTCCTCAGACCGAAACCGAACCGCTCATCAAGGTGACAACCGAGGCAACAGTAAAGTTGGCAATCAAGGGGGAACTGCTCGCTTCGGTTGGAGCGGGCAACGGCCCTGTGAACGCTCTTGATGCCGCATTGCGAGCCGCCCTCAACCCGAACTATCCAGCGCTTGAGCGGATTCACCTGATTGATTTTAAGGTTCGAGTTCTGGATTCCACCGCGGATACCGGCGCAGTAACTCGAGTGTTGATCGATTCAACCAATGGCGATGACACTTGGACCACTATTGGCGTCTCGCCCAACATCATCGAAGCCTCGTGGATGGCGCTGATCGATGCTGTGGTGTTTGGCCTTCTTCTTGCAGGTTCGTGAATCGCGGTAGGTTTATCTGATCATGGCAGCACCAGAATTTGTTCCTACGCATCCGCTCGTAG
>CAMDLX010000071.1 GCA_945901935.1 Bifidobacterium breve
GCCGCCCGCGCACCGAAAGTCCTCAACAGCCGACCGCGCTAGTTCTCACTCTTCTCAGGGTACTCACCGTCTCGATGTGATGCGTCTGCGGGAACATATCGACAATCTCGATCCTGAGCACCTCAAAGCCAGCAGCAACGAGCAGGCCCAGATCCCGACCAAGAGCCGCCGGATCGCAACTGACTAGCGCCACGCGTTCCGCCCCAGTAGCAACCACTGCTGCGACACCTGCCGTATTTAGCCCAGCCCTTGCCGGATCAGCAACGACAACATCTGCCGCGCTTGGCCGCCAGGTCTCGACCGAGCTAGCAACAATCTGTGTATCAAGGTCGAAAAGGTTGACTCGAGCATCCGCCACGGATGACTCAGAACGCTCAACAAGCACTGACCGCTGAGCATTCAACCCCGCAGTGAACAGGCCGACTCCCCCGTAGAGGTCCACTAGGCGGTCGCTAGCAGCGTCAAAGGGCGTCACTGCTCGGGCCACCGCCTGAATCAACGCCTCGGCACCATCAGGTCGAGCCTGAAAGAACGAGCGTGCCGAAATCCGAAACTGCTTGCCGGCTACCTGCTCATAGATCCAAGCCTGCTCGCCTTGAGCGAGTGCTTGCTGGGTTACGACGCGCACGTCCTCGGGAAGGCCAAACCTCTCGCCTGTTGCTACTTGAGTGTCCACAATCGCCATGCGCTGCGCAGTTCGAGCACCCACACGAAAGGTGACCTCGCTAGCCCCCACAAAGCGGCCCTGCTGAATGAGTTCGTCAATCAAGGGGTGCGCCACCATGCATGAAGAAATCTGATGAATCTGATGGCTATGGCGCTTTCGAAATCCGACTCTGCCGAGGTGTTCTGATTCGGTGATCGCCGCGCTCGTAGCCGTAGAGCCCTCCACTCCGCAGCGCAGGGTGGTTCGGTATTGCGTGGCTGGGAGTTCGCCTGCAAAAGAAATTGGCACATCCTCAAGACCGGAGATTCGGCGAAGCGCATCAGTAACAATCTCGGCCTTCAGACGAAGCTGCAACGCTTCCTCGGCATGTTGAAGGTCGCACCCTCCACACCCTGCAGCAACCTCTCTACATGGAGCTTCTCGACGGCCCGCTGCGGGCTCAAGGACTGCTCGGACCTGTCCCCGGGCCATGCGCTTCGAAGATTCGGTGATCTGCACAAGGACACGATCACCTGGCAGCGCGCCTTCAACGAGAACAATTCGACCCGACTCTTCGTGCCCTAGCCCAAGCCCACCTGCAACTATCCGTTCAATCTGCAGTTCAGGCTGTTGCTCAGGCTGTTGCTCAGGCTGTTGCTCAGGCTGTCGCTCAGGCTGTCGCTCAGGCTGCAGCGGAGCCTGCTCCGATTGGTGGGGGGACACATCCTGCATCCACTAACCGTAGGTCGCTCAGACACGCAGGGAAGAAGTGTCGACTCCCATGGGTTCTGTTGCCACAGTGACGGGTTGCGCGATTAGGGTCATGAGTCGGCGGCGAGTTGACGCCGACCCTGATCGAGAAGGTGACCGAATTGAGCACGCGCCCCGTCCAAATTGCACCGTCGGTTCTTCCGGCAGATTTCTCTCGGCTTGGAGAGGAATGCATCAGCTTGGAAAAGGCCGGCGTTGACCGAATTCAGTGGGATGTGATGGACGGCGTGTTCGTCCCAAACCTGACCTTCGGACCCGATGTGATTCGCGCTTGTCGGCCACTCGTGGATGTCCCTTTTGAGGCTCACCTCATGGTGGTCAACCCCGACGAACTCGTCCACAAATATGTAGAGGCCGGCTGTGAAATTGTCATCGTCCATGCAGAGGCTTGCACGCACCTGCATCGAACGCTTTCAAACATTCGCGAACTCGGCGCCGGTCCAGCAGTGGCGCTCAACCCTGCTACTCCTGCCTCGGCAGTCCGACACGTCATGGACCTTGTTGATCTGATTCTTGTCATGACAGTGAACCCCGGTTTCGGAGGCCAGGAATACATCTCGACGATGGAGTCCAAGATCTCGGAGGTTGCCGAGATGATTCAACATACGGGCCGAGACATCGACCTTGAAGTAGATGGCGGCATTGGTCCGGCCACGGTGAGCGGCGCAGCAGCAGCGGGAGCAGACGTGCTCGTTGCGGGCAGTGCGCTCTATCGGGACCCTCAGGGCCTGTCCCACGCTGTCAGCGAGATCCGGACCTTGGCAGAAGCAGCAAGATCTTAAGATCCAATGCAAAGTAAATCAGCAGCCTCACTGGTTCTGCTCGTGCTGAGCGTCATGCTGAGCACCTTGCTTGTGGCGTGTGGTGATGGTCAACCGGCCTTTTGCAGTCAGCTGTCAGAATCCGCTGACCTGAGTGGAATCGCGTCAGCTCTGCGATCTAGCGATTTGAGCAAAGCTAGCGACGAGGCGGCTGCACTCAGCGAGCTCGCAGGCGAAGCCCCACCAGAGATTCGCGCCGATTTTGTAGCCGTTGCGGATTCCATGGTCGAGATCATCAACCTCATCTCGACTGAACGCGATGAAGGGCAGTCTGATCCGGGGCAGTTTGAACGAAGGCGCGAAGAGTTGAACACTCGTTTGGGTCAGATTGAGAGCCGAAGCCGTAGAATAAGGGTGTGGGCGTCAGAGCAGTGCGGCATCGACCTGGAGTAGCGCGTCTCGCAGCAATTATTCTGCTGCTGGGAGGTGCGACGTTCGTAGTTACGAGTTGCCTCAGCAACTCCGACGCAGTCGAGTCGGCCGCTCTCATCAATAGCGAGCGGGGCAGTTCAGGACTTGGACTGCTCGCCCAAGATCCAACGCTGTCGGCGAAGGCAGAAGCTTGGGCAGTCAAGATGGCTGCGGCCGGGAGAGCATCTCATTCTGACTTGAGCCAAGACAGCGGAAGCAACTGGACAAAAATTGCTGAAAATGTTGGCAGGGCGGGATCTGTGTCAGAAATGCACCGCTTGTTCATGAACAGCGCGGAACATCGAACGGCAATCTTAAACAGCGGGTTCACCAGGTTTGGAACAGGCGTTGCTGTTGCAAACGGGCAGTACTTTGTGGTTCAAGTCTTTGTGAAGTGATCGGGCGATACTCGCCCAATTCACGCAGACTTGAACCTCCAGAGCAGTAGTTACTCAGATGCTTCGGGCGCCGAAATCTGCAGGCGACGCTGGATCACACTGTCGATAATTCCGTACTCTTTGGCCTGTTCTGCTGTGAACCAACGGTCCCGGTCCGAGTCAAGATTTACTTGCTCGGTGGTTTGGCCGGTGTGTTCAGCAATCAGGTCTGCCAAGAGGTGCTTGATGTACTTGAGTTGTTCTGCCTGAATAGCAATGTCTGTTGCTTGGCCCTGCATTCCGGCCGAAGGCTGGTGCATCATGATGCGAGCGTGTGGCAGCGCATAACGCTTGCCGGGGGCTCCAGCGCACAGCAGGAACTGCCCCATTGAAGCCCCGAGGCCCATGCAGATGGTGCCAACGTCTGGCGATACAAACTGCATGGTGTCGTAGATGGCCATGCCAGCGGTCACTGATCCACCAGGTGAGTTGATGTAGAGCCAGATGTCCTTCTTGTCGTCCTCAGCCTCGAGGTACAGCAACTGAGCAGTCAAGAAGTTGGCAACTTGATCGTTCACCTCTGACCCGAGGAAAACAATTCGGTTCTTGAGGAGGCGGGCGTAAATATCTGCGGAGGGCTCCATCCCGGAACCGCCCTGAGCCGTCGCCGGGTCGAGGAGGAAAGGGGGAACGGCTGAAGTATCTGACATTGGCATAGGCCTTGAGGATAACGCGCCCGGAGACCATCGTTGTGCCGCCTAGTGGGTTCATCCCCCTCGCAGGGGCAACTAGTGTGTGGCTCTCGTGCGGACGTGGCGGAATTGGCAGACGCGCTGGGTTTAGGTCCCAGTGCCCTAAAGGGCGTGGGGGTTCAAGTCCCCCCGTCCGCACCAACCCCTCAACCTGACTATTGGCGCCGGTAAGCTACGGAAACCGTCGCTTACCGGCGCCAATGCGGCAGACCGGACTCAGCTCTTTTGGTTTGCGATCTGCTCGAGCAGCGCAACCATCTTCTCTTCATTGGTGAGTTCGATGTCGTCATCGCCACCCTTTGATCGGCGCTCTGCCAGCTTGTTCATGGGCACGACTACTACAAAGTAAACAGCTGCGGCTACCAACACGAAGTTCAACAACGCTGTTATGAACCTCCCGTAGAAGACAACGCCCGACCCGACGCTCAGCGTGAGGTCATTGAAGTTCGGCGAGCCAAACACGGCACCGATAAAGGCCATCAGTACATCGTCCACGAAGGACTTCACTACCGCCCCGAAAGCCACGCCGATAACAAGGCCTACTGCTAGGTCAATGACATTGCCCCGCATGATGAACTCTTTAAATCCCTTTAACACGACTGCTCCTCGATGATCTTCCTCACCGTTTGGTTAGGTTTTTAGAATCTATATGTCCGAGGCATGGATTCGCTCACCTGGGGTGAACTCCACCGGAATGTGCTTGATGCCGCCGATGAAGTTTGACCGCAGTCGCTCAACTGGGCCGGCAACTCGCATATCTGGGGTTCGGTTCACGAGCTGGTTAAACAAAAGCCGAAGCTCGAGCTTGGCCAGGTTTGCACCAAGGCAGTAATGAGCACCACCACCACCAAAGGCCACGTGATCATTCGGGCTTCTCGTGATGTCGAACGTGAAGGGATCCTCGAAGGCCTCTTCGTCGCGGTTACCCGATACGTGCCACATGGCGATCTTGTCCCCAGCTCGAATCTGCTTTCCGCGGAGTTCAAAGTCGCGTGTGGCCTGCCTGCGGAAATACAGCACCGGCGAGGACCAGCGCAGCACCTCTTCTACTGCAGAGGCCATGAGCTCTGGATGCTCCCGGAGCTTTGCAAACTGCTCGGGGTAGGTCATGAACGCATACATCCCGTGTGCGGTTGCGTTGCGAGTGGTCTCGTTGCCCGCTACTGCTAGCAGCAAGATGAAGAGTTCAAACTCCTCTGAAGTCAACTTGTCGCCGTTGATTTCGGCGTTGATGAGCTTGGTCACAACGTCGTCACGAGGGTCAGTCCGGCGGGCTTCACCGAGGGCGCTTGCGAACATATACAACTCAGTCGCCGCTACAAGCGCGTCTGCTTTGTCCTCGGGATCTTGGTTGTATTCGGGGTCATCAGATCCAACTAAACGGTTGGACCAATCAAAGATCAGGTGCCGCTCTTCCTGAGGCACACCCATGATGTCTGCGATTGCCTGCAAGGGAAGTTCTGCGGCGAGCTCAGTGACAAACTCGCATTCGCCACGCTCAATCACCGAGTCCACAAGCAGCTCAGCGCGGTACTCCAGGTGAGCTTCGATCAGCCCGATCATTCTGGGCGTGAACCCTTTGTTCACCAGCAATCTGTAGCGAGTATGGCGTGGCGGGTCAGTCATCACCATGATCTTGCCGCGCATGTCCATCCCCTCGTCCAGAGTGGATGATTCCAGCAGCGTAATCCCACCGGCTTCGGCGCTAAACCCATCGGTATCTCGATTGACAAGCTGCACGTCGGCATGTTTGGTGATCGACCAGAACCCAGGCCCGTCGGGTTCGGGAGTCCAGTGAACGGGGTCCTCGGCTCGAAGCACAGTGAACATTTCGTGGTGCTCTTCACGCGCAAAGCGATCCAAGTCCAGCAGGTCTACGTCTTCGAGTTTCATCTGGGGGTTCAACCTCTGCAGCTAGGTATGTGTTGGTGGCGACAGAGTAGCCAAAGAACACGCTCAAGGGTTCTCGAATCTCGGGGCCACAGAACTGACTGTTTCCCCCCGCAAGTTCTGGAAGGGAGTACATTCGCTATCCGTGTCGCTTCCCTCAGACTCAGCTGACCCCGAAGCCCCTGCGGGCCCCCGGCAAATTCCTGTCTTGGCAGTTGCAGCATTGGGTTTCATTGCAGTCTCGGCAGTCCTGCTCCTGCTCGGCAGGCTGGCTATCGACCACCAAGTAGCAATCGGCAGACAAGAGTTCGAGCCCGGGATCGGTTGGTTCGGGCAGTGGGTCAGGTGGGATGGCAACTGGTACTACCGCATTGCTCACAACGGCTACAGCTTTACCGCTGGTCAGCAGCGGGCAGTTGCTTTTTGGCCCTCGTACCCCATGGCAATTCGTGGGCTCGCCCTGCTCACTAACGATGAGTACGACGCTGGCCTCATCATCACCTGGCTCAGTGGGTTTGCGACCATCACTCTGTTGGCTCGGTGGTGCCAAGATCGCATGACTCGCATGGCCTCAATCGCCGCAGTCATCACCCTGCTGCTCTTTCCCTACGCCTGGTACATGCAGTGGTCGGTATACGGCGATGCCTTATTTGCAGCATGTGCAATCGGCGCATTCATGCTTCTCGAGCGAGACAAGACTGTGCTCGCTGGACTGCTTGGCGCCTTTGCAGCGGCGGGTCGCCCGATGGGTCTAGCCGTTGTTGCCGGACTCTTAGTCCTCGCCCTTGAACGCCGTGAAGCATTCCTTCCAATGCTGGCAAGATCCGACACTCAAGGCCGATCCGACTCGCCGGGCGCGAGCACATCTACAAGCATCGAACCCCACTGGCGTCGGGCACTGCTGTGGCTGCACTTTCCCCGATCAATTCAATTCCGAAAGCTCAAGCCCAAAGATGCGTGGGTTCTCCTCTCCCTACTCGGACCGCTGATGTACATGGTATTTTTGTGGCAGACCGAGGGCACCCCCTTTGCTTTTGCCGATGCCGAGAGTGCACCCGGCTGGGATCACAAGCCCGGCCCAGCCACTTGGTTCAAGCTCAACGTGGTCGCCGGATTGAGAGAGGTCGGGCTGACTCGGGAGACCGGTGGAATGTTGCTGCACGGCTTCCTTGCCGTCGGCGCTGTTTTGCTTGTACCCAAAGTGATCCGCCGTTTTGGTTGGGGCTACGGAGCGTTCTGCATTGTGCTCATTGGCATCCCTGTCATCTCGAGCAAGGATTTCTACGGCCTAGGACGCTATTTAATTCCAGCGTTTCCAGTGGTCGCCGTCGCTGGCGAGTGGCTGAGTAAGCGACCCGTCTGGCTACGAGCGGGGGTCTGGACAATAAGCGGCACGATGCTGGCGTTCCTCGGCTACTCCTATGCGCGGGGCCTGTACTTGGCCTGAGCAATCTTGAGTCGGCCAGCTCAGTCAGTGCTGCGTAAGACCCGTCCGGCGAGCGCACCGGTATGGACGCCATGGTCCATGAATGGCTGCCCGTTCACAATGGTGTGATCAATGCCGCGTGCCCGCTGCACAAACCGCGGCACTCCCCCTGGGAAATCATGAACAATCTCGGGAACTTCAAGTGCCAATCCATCTAGGTCAATCACATTCAGATCAGCAAAGGCACCCTCAACAAGAACCCCGCGATCGCGGTAGCCAATAAACGAAGCGGTATCCGAGGTCAAACGACGGATGCCTTCCTCGATGCTCATAATCTTCTCATCGCGAACCCAGTGAGACAGGAAATACGTGGGCTGTGAAGCATCCATAATCTGAGTGGCGTGCGCCCCAGCGTCGGCCAACCCCATAATGCTCACTGGCGATAAGACCATCTCTCTGATCGCGTCTTCTTGCTCGTTCATCACAGGCCAATTCACAATGGCTGCACCATCGGATCGGTCCATGGCATCGAGGTACGCCTCGACTGGCGTGACACCTGTTCGGCGCGCAATTCCTGCAAGGGAATCCTCTTCGCTGTACACATATTGAGCACTGCCTTCAGCTGACATCAAGAACATGATCTCGAACGGGTCCACCGATTTGGAACTGCCTTCTTCAATCAAACGTGCCCTCAGTTGCGGATCGCGAATGCCCGCTAGGCGCCCAGCCAAATCCAAACCAAGAAGCTGTTGAAAGCTTGGTAGGTCATCAATGAGCGTGTTCGCTGCAAAGCTAAACAACACGCCAACGCTGCGAGGTGTGATCTGTGGTCGCAGTTGAGAGCCCGTGGCATTTGCCTGTGTGGCGAGTTCCAGCACCTCACGGTAATGGTTCCCGAGCGAACGAATCTGCTGCAGGTTGAAGCTAAACGGCCGGCCCAACACACGGCTGATCTCGGCCATCCAAGCGAGTTCCTCTGCCACACGCGAACCCGGACTGTTTTCAAAGTTGTAGCGCGGCGCACTCTCAAGCACCCCCCGGCCGAGTGTCTTCAACGATGCTGCGATCGCAAAAAACTCAGCAGGGTCAGACCAAGTGCCTGGCACGTTGCGTCCGTCACGCACTCGATGAAACAGGCTGCGAGAGATTGAGTAGCCAAATGCTCCAGCCCGCATTGCAGATTCAACTTCGGCTGCCATCTCCTGCAGTTGTTGTTCAGTAGCTTGGAAATCCGGCTCGCAGGCAGCCTCGCCCGCGACGTAAAAGCGCACCGCAACGTCGCCTACATAACCACCAGCGTTGAGGCCCAGCGGAAAGCTCGAGATCGTGTCGAGGTACTCGCCGTAGCTCTCCCAATCCCAAGGCAGCCCAGCCAGAATGCAAGAAGCTGGAATGTCCTCCACTGACTCCATTGCGGTGGCCAAGAGCTCCGCCTGACCAGGTCGAACTGGAGCAAAAGTCATGCCGCAGTTGCCCATCACTACCGAGGTCACCCCATGCCAACAAGAGGAAGACATCGTTGGGTCCCATCCAATCTGGGCATCCAGATGCGAGTGCAGGTCAACAAAGCCTGGAGTTACCAAGCGGTCAGTGGCATCGATCACTCGTCCGGCGCCGCTCACGTCAGCCGATGAGAGCTCACCGATCTTCGTGATTCGATCTCCGTCGATGGCGACATCGGCACGGCGAGCTGCAGCTCCCGTACCGTCGACCACGGTTCCACCAGTAATGATCACATCATGCGACATGTCAGCATCCCCTTGTCTGTATGAATCAGTAGGCGCCCTCGTTCGGGACTCGCCACAGAAACAGTATTGCAGTCAGTGCTGTTGCAGTCAGTGCTGTTGCCGTCAGTGCCGTTGCAACCCGTACTGTTGCAGCCCATGGGACCAACAGCAGTTCTTCTTCTTTCTTGCCCGGATCAGCCTGGGGTGGTGGCCTCGGTTGCCGATTTCGTCTGGCGTAACGGCGGCAACATCATTCACGCCGAACAACACACTGATCTGAGCCAAGCTGGGGCAGATCAACCGGGGCTCTTTTTTCAACGCGTTGAGTTTGAGCTCTCCGGGTTTGCTGTGCAGCGGCAGGATTTGGCCGAGGCATTCCAACCCATTGCAGATCAGTTCAACATGGACGTGCTGATTCGGTGCTCTGATGAGCTCCCTCGTCTGGCAGTACTGGCCTCAAAGGCCCCGCATTGCCTTATTGACTTGCTCTCGCGCTGGCATATGGGAGAGCTTGCAGCCCAGCTTGTGCTCGTGGCCTCCAATCACCCAGACCATCGGGAGTTGTGCCAGTTCTTTGGGGTTCCCTTTCATGAACTTCCAGTTGGTGATTCGCCAGCCGAACAAGACCAGAAGATGCAAGACCTTCTCAGGTCCATGAGCATCGAACAGATTGTTCTTGCTCGGTACATGCGCGTCCTGTCACCCGAGTTTGTGCAGCAATGGCCAAACCGCATTATCAACATTCATCACTCCTTCCTGCCAGCATTCGTGGGAGCAAACCCGTACCGTCAGGCACTTGAGCGGGGAGTCAAGGTGATCGGTGCGACTGCGCACTTTGTGACTGAGGACTTAGATAAAGGGCCGATCATTGCTCAGGATGTGGCACCGATTAGTCACCGAGACGGCGTCGTGGAACTGACCCGCAAAGGTCGCGACCTAGAGGTCGTGGTCCTAGCGCGAGCACTCGAGGCGCACCTCGACCACCGGGTGCTGCCATATGGCAATCGCACCGTGGTCTTCCACTAGCCCTCCTGAGTGCAGGAAAAACTGAGCAGGCCTGGGTTGCGCTGGTTGTGAGTAGGGGTGAGCTGAGCTGAGCGGGTTGTGAGCTGAGCTTGCGGCAGACTGATCAGATGCCCGAGGGTCACACCATTCACCGGCTCGCTCGGCTACTCAACGCTTCACTCGCAGGGAACCCCGTTCAGGCATCCTCGCCACAGGGACGTTTCGCAGAGGGTGCCGAGCGTCTCGATGAACTCACTCTGCTGAGCGCACAGGCTTGGGGAAAGTACTTGTTCTGCGAGTTTGACTCGGGTGATGTCCTGCACGTGCACCTTGGTCTGATCGGCAAATTTCGATCTCGAAAGGCTCCGATCCCCGACCCCGTTGGGCAGGTCCGGCTGCGCCTGCAGAACGAAGCCATTGCTTGGGATCTTTCGGGCCCCACTCGTTGTGAACTCATGAGCCCAAGCGAGCAAGAGCAAATTGTCGCCCGGCTTGGGGCAGATCCGCTGCGCTCCGATGCCGATGTCCCGGCGGCTCAAGCCAAGTTCGCCGCATCCCGACAGGCTGTGGGCGCTCTCGTCCTTGACCAATCAGTCATCGCAGGAATCGGAAATGTCTACCGGGCGGAACTGCTCTTTCTGTGCGGGATTCACCCCGCAAGGCCTTCGAACAGCGTGACCGAGGATGAGTTCGCTCTGCTCTGGTCGGAGACCGTGCGTCTGTTGCGTATCGGCGAGCGCATGGGCCGCATTGTCACAACCGACCCGGCTGAAATCGGCGTCACTCGATCACGCATGAAATCCGAGGATCGCTTGTACGCCTATCACCGAAAGATCTGTAAGCGCTGCGGTTCGGGCATCGAAGTACTCAAAATTGGCGGAAGGCCGATCTGGTTCTGCCCAAGCTGTCAGCCCGCCTAGACGCGTCTGGAGCGGTTTTTCGCCAGTATGTGGCGAAAAACCGCTCCAAACGCGATACGGGGCGCGTTCCCCGCTGACACTGCACCTGCAATCCGATTGACTTCGGCTGTCATGACCGAGGCCCAGATCAACAAGTTCGCCGCACTGCATCATGGACTCATCAATCGCGAAGGCGCCCGAAGATTTGGCCTGACTGACCGCCAGATTGCGCACCGTGTGTCGCAAGGCCGGTGGAGCAGACTCTCGCCACAGGTTTTTGCTGTTGCAGGGTCAGTCGAGACGGCTCGCCGGAGTCTCCTTGCTGCGGCATGGCAAACAGGTGGCGTTGCTTCACACCTGAGCGCCGCATGGCTGCTCGGCCTGCGCGACGCTACGCCAGCGAGGCCACAGATCAGCACTGCCCGGAGTGGTGGACGCTCGGCTCAGGGCATCCAGATCTACCAGAGCCGCGACCTGTACTCGGCGCACATCACGACGGTACAGAAAGTGCCCGCTACTGACGCAACTCGAACGATTTTTGACTTAGCAGGACACGTCTCCCCCGCCGAACTGCAGGTCCTCTTTGACCGGGCATCACGCATGCGCCTGACTGACACTGATCGACTGACGGACTATTTCCTGCAAATCTCACGCCCCGGGCGACCCGGAGCCGCAGCAGCAAGGCGCTTTCTGCGGAGTCTGAACCAAGACCTTGCGCTAGCAGAAAGCGATCTAGAGACTCGCCTCCTGCTGACCATCCGTAAGGCCGGGCTTCCCTCACCCATTGCCCAGTACAGGGTGACTGCGAATGGCCATCACTACCGAATTGACCTGTGCTATCCCGACTGCATGCTGGCAATTGAAGGTGACGGGTTTAGCTTTCATGGCGGCAGGCAGGCATTTGAGAGCGATCGAGTCCGCCAAAATGATCTTGTGCTTGCCGGTTGGCGAGTCCTGCGGTTCACCTGGAGGCAGATCTGTTACCAGCCCGGCTGGGTGGTGGGGCAGATTCGATCTGCATTTGGTCTGGCTAACTAATCGCAGAGACGCGTCTGGAGCGGTTTTTC
>CAMDLX010000072.1 GCA_945901935.1 Bifidobacterium breve
ATCGCAGCGCTTCGGGCTGCAGGAGGTGACGTGATCATGTCATTCGGTGGTGCAGCTAATCAGGAACTGGCACTGACTTGCACCACAGTGCAAGCCCTAGCTGATGAGTACCAGGCCGTCATTGACGCTTACCAACTCACCTCCATTGACTTCGACATCGAAGGCGCAGCCACAAACGATGCAGCTTCCGTTCAGCGACGCTCCGCAGCTATTGCCATCCTGCAGCAGCGAGCACGAGCAGCAAACCGCAAGCTTGATGTCACGCTCACCCTGCCGGTCATGCCCTACGGCCTGACTCCGGATGGTCTCGCGGTAGTTCGTTCCGCAGTCAATGCCGGGGTAGTGCTCTCTTCAATTGACATCATGACCATGGATTACGGCTTGGGTTCTGCTCAGGGCAAGATGGGAATTTGGGCCATCGAAGCCGCCACCTCAACTCATAATCAGATCGCCCCCCTGTACCCCACGCTCAGTTCTGCTCAGCGCTACGGCCTCGTCGGAGTGATCCCCATGATTGGTCAGAATGACATCCTCGGAGAGATATTTACTCTGAGCGATGCGGCATATGTTCGAAGCCAAGCAACGACTCTTGGGCTAGCCAGAATTGCCATCTGGTCTGCGAGTCGTGACCAGCCATGCCCCGAGGGCCCGAATACCCGAGCACAAGACAACTGTTCCAGTGTGGCTGCTCCGGCGGGAGCCTTCTCCAAGGCTCTAGCCGGCGCCTAACCGAACAGGCAGATCACGCTCACGCACCTAGGGTGTCAGGGTGAGCGAATCCTGGGACGCAGTGGTCGTAGGCGCAGGACCAAACGGTCTTGTAGCTGCGCTCACGCTGGCTCGTGCCGGCTGGCGGGTCGTGCTCTACGAGGCAAACGAGCATCCAGGTGGCGGAGCACGGACCGAGGAACTGACCCTTGCGGGGTTTGCTCACGATGTGTGTTCTGCCATCCACCCACTTGGGTTGGCATCCCCGGCCCTTCGAAACTTGGGCTTGGATTCTGTTGGCGTGACATGGATTCAACCCGATGCACCCTTAGCCCACACGCTGAGACCAGAGCAGGCCGTGATGCTGGAGCGCAGTGTCAGCGCAACAGCGGCGGGACTTGGAGTTGATGGCAAGGCGTGGACTCGGCTCTTTGCTCCCGGTGTTGACGCTGGGTTCTCGCTCACTGATTCAGTTCTTGCTCCTCTTACTATTCCTCCCGCCCACCCAATCGCACTAGCTCGCTTTGCTCGACATGCTGTGCGCTCAGCTGAGTCGCTGAGCCGCTCACAATTCCGCGGCGAACTCGGCCCTGCACTGCTCGCTGGTCTCTCAGCGCACTCGGTATTGCCCCTGTCTGCTGCAGCTACTGCAGGGGTAGGAATGCTGCTTGGAACCTTGGGGCATAGTGTCGGTTGGCCGTTAGCTCAGGGCGGTTCTCAAACAATCACCGATGCTCTCGCCAAGTTGTTCATCCAAGCTGGTGGTCAGATTCGCTGCGGAGAACGCGTGCGTTCTCTGCGGCAACTCCCGCCCGCTCGAGCAGTGCTGTGCGATATCACCCCAATGCAGTTGGTGGCACTGGCGGGTGAGCAGATGCCAGTTCGTTACCGACGATCCCTGCAGAAGTTTCGCTACGGACCCGGAGTGTTCAAACTGGACTGGGCCCTCGACGGCCCAGTCCCTTGGAAAGATCCGCAGGTTGCTCGAGCAGCAACCGTGCATATTGGCGGCACCCTCGATGAGGTGCGCGAGTCAGAACTCGCAGCAACGCAAGGACGTATTTCCGAGCGGCCGTTTCTTCTAGCAGCCCAGCCCTCACTTTTTGATCCCACCCGAGCGCCAGAAGGCAAGCACACGTTCTGGGCCTACTGTCATGTGCCTAATGGCTCAGATGTAGATATGACTCATCGGATCGAAGCCCAGATTGAGCGGTTCGCCCCAGGGTTTCGGGACCTGATTTTGGCCAAACACGCCATGGGGCCTGCGGCGATGCAAGCGCATAATGCTAACTACATCGGTGGGGATATCACCGGTGGGGTTTCGGACCTGCGGCAGTTTGTTGCTCGCCCGGTTGCATCAGTTCACCCGTGGGCAACCCCGATGAAGGGGGTCTACCTCTGTTCTTCTTCCACTCCGCCCGGTGGTGGAGTGCACGGAATGTGCGGTAGCGCCGCTGCAGAACTTGTCTTACACCATGCCGCAACCGCCCAACTCGCTGGCTAGACGCACAGTGCAAGCGCAGGGGTAACGTAGGCGCGTGACTGAATCGAGCGAGGGCAGTACCCCCTCGGCGCCAAAGCCCAGCGAAACAAATCTCAACAGCCTCGAGACTGTTTCAGAGTTAAGTCACCCTCATCCCCGTTGGACGCTCTTCGCAGTTTTAACAACTCTGCTGGTCTCCAACGTGATGGCCAACGAGGTACTCCCCTCTTGGGCATATGTGCCGTGGAACTTGACCGTGGCAGCTCTGTTACTACTCATCGCTGTTCGCTGGGATGGGCGCACTGCCGATGACCTCGGCCTAGAGCCCAGAAAGGTTCAGAGTGGGTTGCGATGGGGTGGTGGTGCATCCGCAATCCTGTTGAGCATTTACCTCATTGGACTTGCGATTCCGTTCACGAACGGTCTGTTTCAAGACAGCCGAGCAGATATTTCTTTGGGGGCCCTAGCTTGGGAAACCCTCATTATGGTGCCGCTTGGAACTGTGCTGATGGAAGAGATTGCATTCCGTGGCGTACTCCCTGCGATGTTTCGCAAGCGCTTCACTCACCACGCCAACGGGCCCCTGCGAGCCGATCTTCTAGCTGCCCTCCTCTTTGGCTTTTGGCATGTCTTGCCATCTTGGAATGTCAGCACAGTGAACCCAGTCTTTAGGGACCTACTCCCCGGCACGCTTGGCCAAGCGGCAGCGATTGCGGCAGGCGTAATCGGTACCGGCGCAGCAGGTATGGCTCTGTCTTGGCTACGCAATCGGTCGGAGAGCTTGATGGCTCCTGTGTTAATGCACTGTTCATCTAATAGCCTTGGCTACTTGCTGGCTTGGATTGTGCAGCACTAGACGACCAGAGGAAGAAGCGCTTGATGACCAAAGACGACCCGTTCCCGGATCCAAATGAATCGGCCGAGCTGCTCACGGCCGCTCTAGCCGAGACAGAGCGGATCCCTTCCGGAACACCACCGCTCAGATCGCCAAATCAACCTAACGACGATTGGGATGGCAAGACCTACATCGAGCCAGACCCGACTACAACCACTCCCTCTCAACGCATGGTGATTGGTGAACTTGTTCGCAAGGCCATTCCCCGCGAAACACTCGGCGAGTGGAACGCCCCGGCCGACCGGCCAGACCCAGTTCAACAACTGATTGAGCAGAACCGGACACGTATCCCAGAGTTGGTACCCGTACGCAACGGGCGCATGTCGGTCTCGTCTTTTACGTATCTTCGGGGATCGCCTGTAGTCATGGCGCGAGACCTCGGGAGTGGCCCGTCAACCTCGCTGCGAACCCAACTCTGCGGCGACGCTCACCTCTGCAACTTTGGTGCTTATGGCACACCCGAACGCAACGTGGTCTTCGACCTCAATGACTTCGACGAGACCCTTCCAGGCCCATTCGAATGGGATGTTAAACGCCTTGTTACCAGCTTTCTCATTGCTGCTAGGACCTCGGGTCAGGGTGAGAAAGCCGGCCGGGCCGCAGCCAAGAAGGCTGCTAAGACCTACCGGGAAAACATGCTTCGCCTAGCAGAGGCTGACGTTCTCGACATTTGGTACGAACACATTGAACTGAGCGAAGCCCTCGCAGAATTTACAGGAATCGTCTCTCCAAAGAAGCTTGCCAAGTCTCTCGAAAAGGCGAAGCACCGCACCTCGGCTCAGGTACTGACCAAACTGACTGAAATGGTCAATGGCGAACGGCGCATCCTGCATCAGCCACCGCTACTCACCCCGCTTGACGCACCCGAATGGCAAAAAATTACTGAGGAAGCCTTGGAGTTGTACGCCGAGAGCCTTGACCCCGATCATCGTCAGCTACTACACCGCTTCCACCAAATCGAGTTGGCAATCAAAGTGGTCGGAGTCGGCAGCGTCGGGACTAGGTGCTTGATTGTCCTCATGCACGGCAGGGACGAAGACGACGTGCTCTTTCTGCAAGTTAAAGAGGCCGAGGATTCAGTACTCGCCCCCTACGCAGGCGCAAGCGAATTTGCCCATCAGGGCGAGCGCGCCGTGGTTGGTCAACGAAAGATGCAAGCCGCTAGCGATATCTTCCTCGGCTGGACGAGAGGCCCAGCTGGCAAGTTCTATTACGTCCGGCAATTGAAAGATATGAAGGGCAGCGTGGACATCGACGAACTCCCGCCCGCTGGGCTCATTGCCTATGCAGACCTCTGCGGCCGCACCCTGGCTCGTGCTCATGCTCGCTCGGCAGACCCAGTCGCTATTGCTGGCTACCTTGGCAAATCAGAGCGTTTCGATGAGGCAATGGAGGCATACGCCGTCAGCTATGGCGCACAGATTGAGGCTGACTACGAACGCTTCACAGAGGCGATCGCAGCAGGCGAGATCGAAATTGCCGACAACTTCTGACTCAAGCCCAAGCCGACTCGCGCTTCGCCGCAACTCACCCCAAGCCGACTCGCTATTCGCCGCAACTCGGATGTTTCTGGTCGATAATCGACCATAAACATCCGGGTTGGGGTGCCGATACGGCGATCCGGCGATCAGGCCGCGTTAGCGGGTGCCAATGGGAACAGTAAAGACCGCAGATACTGCCTCGAACTTGCTTAGGCGCGCAGTCACGAGCACCGTCCACTCTCCGGCAAACGGGAATCGCGCATAGGACACTGAGTGGCCTTCGGAAATCGTCTGCATCTCAGGCTTCAGAGGCCCGATGTTGTCAACAGCAAGCGAAAGTGAGAGTTCGAGTTCCTCAACTCCTGGCATCAGTCGACCATCAGAGCCGAGTGCGGTGACGTGTACCTCGTTCATCCCGCGCAGACCAGGGTCAACGCGAAGCTCAACCTGCCCCGTACCGAATGCCGCTCGTTCGCTGAATGAACCGCCCGCAGTGCCTCCCACTCCGGCTTGCGGTGGTGCAACCTGCGCCAGCGTTGCTCCTATCAGGAGCGCTAAAGCCAAAACCAGCATCTCGATCCGCACAGACCTACGCAACTGAGTCACTGCAGCCGGTTGAGCAGGAACAGCTTGATCGGGAACAGGCTCAGTCAGCAGTTTGGGCTCCAGCAGTTTGGGCTCCAGCAGTTTGGGAGTCAGTCGGTAGCGGTTAGAAAGCGCCAGACCGACTGCTACAAACAGCAACACGAGTTTCAGGATCCCCAGTCGCCCATACCAAGAACTCAGTAACTCATTGAGCGGCACGCGATCCAGAATCAGTAGTGCGCCAGTGATTCCAAGAATCACCACCGCTCCGATAGCCCAGGGTGACCTTTTGATAACAACTGCTTGAAGCTCAGTTGCAGAGGCCGAGCGAGTTCGGGCTTCCAGCCAGACCAACCCTGCGCCCCAGCACAGCGCCGCCATCACATGGCCCAGAGTCAGCGTCACGGACAGCGCAATGGGATTGATCGCAACGGCATGCCCCTCGAGGGCGATAGTCGCCACAGTCAACACCGCAAGAACTGCAAGAGCTCGGTCCGCATTCTTACTTGGTGCTGTTGGCTCAGCCGAGCCTGAAGCCCTTGATCGAGTCAGCCCTTGCCTGCAGAGCGTCACTAGCAGCCCGCTGATCGTGAGAAGCAAAGCCAAAGCGGTTAGGCGTCCCGTCGAAGTTGAAAAGCTAACCGACCAGCCAGTGGAGAGAACCGGACCTGCGGCTGCTACCGAGCTGATCAGACTGACCAGAGCTCCAGCCGAGGCAACGGCCCAGAGGCCAATTGCACGCCGTCTTGGCCTACCCAAGTAGAGCGCGAGCGCTCCTATAGACATCACGGTTCCCAAAATTCGCAGCAGACTCGGCCACAGGGCAACACCCGATTCCACACCGGCCACAGGCTGGGTCAACGTTGCTACCCGCAAGTGAAACAGGTACGCACCACTGACCGCATGGCCATCTGCCGAAACGGCTTTCCATGCAACGGTGTAGGAGCCGTCTGCGGTGAGGAGCGGCACCTGAGCAGTCATGGTGTTGCCTCGCGCAACGGCAGTGACCCCTGAGACCTCGCTTGCGCTCGGATCAAAGAGGCGAATCCCCTGAGCCGGAATGGAGATTGTTTCAGTAAAGCTGAGGCTGATCTCTTTGGGAGACTCCTCTAAGACGGCATCAGGTTCTGGGCTGACCCGGGTGAGAACGGCATGCGCCGAGGCTGGCGCTGCTCCAAAGATGAGAACTCCAAGCAAGAGCGCACATGCGGCTAGCGCTCGGGGTTGCAGGGAACTTGGGCGAGGAGGAACCACTTGGCCCAACGTTGAGATACTCGGCATCACTTATTCTCAAGTTATCGCGTCGGGAAGGGCTTGAGCCTTACGCTCGCGACGCTTGCGAATCCATCTGACCGAAAAGAAGACCAACGCGATCAGCACGAAGAATGAAATCACCGGCACGAGGATGGCCAGAAAGACCATGACTACAGCCATCACATCCTCGATTAGCGAGACCACAGGATTCCCTATCCCCCCAGTGCCGGCGCTCACAACTGGCCTCAAAGCGCTCCGGCCCATATGCATTGTTCCCCCCAGAGCGATTCCGGCGCCCGCTGCAAGCACCGGGTGGGAGTTCGACAACAACTCTGCCTGCGCTGAGAACACGATTGCCCCCGAAACTGGCGCAACGACTAGGCCAAATACGTGCAATACATGATCGATCATCACAATTTTGTCGCCGATGAGGTCAATAACAAACAGCACACCCAAAATGGCAAGTGCCCAAGTTGAACCAAGTTGCTCATAGCGCCCCGAGAGTTCGACCACCCCAAAGCGCTGTGCTAATCCCAGACCTAACAGGGGGATCCAAGCGTTAAGCCCAGCCGAGGCTCCGAGCCCTATCGCACCGAGCAGGTTGGTGATCAACATAGGATCCACGGCTTGAGTCTTACCCATCCGCAGGCTGGGGTTTCCACTCATTGAAAAGAATCACTGCTCAGCCGCACACTAACTCCCTAGTCGGCAGCTGAGGCATCCGACACGACCGAGCAGTAGGTAGACCATGGGGAACGGCATTCAGCCAGCAGAGAGTTGTTCATCAGTACTCGATGCTCTTGGTAACACGCCAAAAACCGAGAGAAGTTCTCCAAGGCCGAAAGCGCCCAAACGAACTGCTTTAGTCCTAGGTGCAGGCGGCACCGTTGGCATTGCGTTCCATGCTGGCGTGCTCAAAGCAATGGCGGAGGCTGGACTCGATCCGACTGCGGCCGAGTTCGTGGTGGGTACCTCCGCCGGTGCAATCGTTGGCTCGATTATGAGAGCTGGAAATGACCTTGATCTGGTCTGGGCCATGGCACATGAGGACCGGAATCCCTTTGCCGAGAATCAGCCATTCGTTCGGCCAGAAGTGATCTTTAGTCAAGGGTGGCGAACACCAATTGGCCTCGCTCGGCGAGTCGCAGGGTCGGCATACGTTCTCCACCGCACGGTGATTCGCTGGCCAGCTATTCGTCCACCACTCTCGCTGCAGCATTTCTACCGCGCTGGGATTGGCTCCGTCACCGAGCAGCGAATGGAGTTCGCGAACTGGGCGGGGGAAGACTGGCCCGAAGAACACCTAGCGCTGTGCAGCTTTGACATCGTGACAGGGCAACGCGTTGTTCTGGGACCAGCCGGCGCTCCACGGCCAGCCCTACCCGATGCCATGCGAGCGGCTTCCGCTGTGCCACTGCTCTACCCACCGGTTCGACTTGGACGTCGACTGCTCATTGATGGTGCTGTGAAGTCCTCTACCAACCTTGATGTCGCTATTGAGGCTGGGGCAGAACTCATCCTGGTTGCCGCTCCGCAGTCATTTGACCCCGACCACAAGCCCCCCTTGCATCTGCGGGCCAGCAAGGAACTCTTCAATCGTCAACTCGATCGCGAGATGATCGCTGCAGACAAAGCAGGAGTTCAGGTCATTGCTATTCGCCCAACGGTTACCGAGGCGCACGAGCATGGTCTGAACCTGTTGCGCTCCGGGGAACACGGTCGCACAGCCGACCTCTCGCATGAGCACACCTCTCAGGTTCTCAAAACTCCCGAGGGTCGTTCGTTTGCCAAGGCATGGAAAGCCTCAGCTGCTGCTCAGGCCGCCGCCAGAGTTGCTAGCTAAACCTGGCAGCAGTACCAGCGAGCGCGTTCTAGAGCAGCCCAGAGAAAAAATCGTTGCCCTTGTCATCAGTAATGATGAACGCCGGGAAGTTCTCGACCTCGATCTTCCAGACGGCTTCCATGCCTAGTTCTGGATACTCCAAAACCTCGACCTTCTTGATTGCATCCTGGGCCAAAATCGCTGCAGGTCCACCAATCGAACCTAGGTAGAAACCGCCGTGGTCCTTGCATGCGTTGCGAACCTGAGCCGAGCGATTTCCCTTTGCCAGCGTGATGAAGCTGCCCCCGTGCTGCATGAATAGGTCCACGTAGCTGTCCATGCGACCAGCCGTAGTCGGACCGAAACTGCCAGAGGCCATACCCTCTGGGGTTTTTGCCGGCCCTGCGTAGTACACCGGATGATCCTTCATGTACTGCGGCAGACCCTCGCCAGAATCAATCCGCTCTTTGAGCTTGGCGTGAGCGATGTCTCGCGCCACTACTACTGGACCTGTTAGGGACAGGCGCGTGCGAATTGGATATTGACTCAGCTGACTCCGAATTTCGTCCATGGACTGATTCAGATCTACGTGAACTACCTCAGCGCGCAGGTCAGCCGCTGTGATCTCTGGCAGGTACTGCGCTGGATCAGTCTCAAGGTGTTCAACAAAGACCCCCTCTGCAGTAATTTTGCCAAGAGCTTGACGATCTGCAGAACAACTCACGCCGATGCCCACGGGGCAGCTCGCACCGTGACGAGGCAGACGAATCACCCGAACGTCATGGCAGAAATACTTGCCACCGAATTGGGCTCCAATCCCAGTAGCAGATGCGAGCTGGAAAATCTGCTGCTCAAGGCCGTGGTCTCGAATGGCATGGCCGAGTTCATTTCCCACTATGGGAAGGCCATCCAAGTATCGAGCGCTTGCATACTTCACCGTCTTCAGATTCATCTCGGCCGAGGTACCGCCAATCACGATTGCGAGGTGATAGGGAGGACAAGCAGAGGTACCGAGGGTGCGAATCTTTTCGTCAACGAATTTGAGCAGCGACTCCGGATTGAGCAGCGCTTTGGTCTCTTGGTACAGGAAGGTTTTGTTTGCGCTGCCGCCACCCTTCGTCATGACCAAAAAGTTGTACTCATCACCATCAACGGCACTCAGATCAATCTGTGCAGGCAGATTCGTGCCCGTGTTGCGCTCTTCGAAGGTAGTAATCGGAGCGAGTTGCGAATAGCGAAGATTGGTCTCGGTGTACGTGCGATACACACCCTCAGCAATCGCAGCCTCATCGCCGCCGGGGGCGTCAGGTCCTCCGTGAGTCCAGACTTGCTGCCCCTTCTTGCCCATGATGATTGCAGTGCCGGTGTCTTGGCAGCTGGGCAGAATCATGCCTGCAGAAACACATGCGTTCTGCAGCATGGTTCGTGCCACAAATCGATCATTCTCTGTTGCCTCAGGGTCATCAAGAATCTTGGAGAGTTGTGCAAGGTGGCCCGGGCGAAAAAGATGCGAAATGGTGTGGACTGACTCGGCAATCAACAGAGTCAGCGCCTGGCGATCCACCTCCAGAATCCGACTACCTCGATACTCGCCGACTGAAACAAAGTCTCCCGTCAGCTTTCGGAATGGAACATCTGGCTTCGGCTGCGGAAACATGGGCTGGTACTTAAACTCAGGCATTCCCATACGCTACGCGAGCAGACTGCTTACATCTATTTCGCCCGCCGCTACCCGCCCTACTCGGCTACTCGGCTACATAGTTCCCGTGAAAACCGAATGGCACCCGCTGGGGCAGATGAATAGTCGCTAGTGGCTCGGCAAGAAGATCCTGTGCATCCAGAATCACTAAGTCTGAACGATCCGTACCTGTGTCGTAGACCATGCTCATCAGATAGCCATCCCGCTCGCTAGCAGTCTCCGAGGCGGGGACAAATACCGCTTCTCCTGCAAATCTGCCGGGCCCCATCTCGTGACGAGTCAGCGAGTCGGTTTGGAAGTCATAACAAGCAATGCTTGCTCCATCGAAAATCCCATAAGCGCCAGGTTCCCCGGTGCCGCTGTACACACTCGTAGCCCATCCGTAACGATGCTTCTTGCCGACTAGCCGCTCATCTACTCGCGGAAACTCAATGGGCTGGTCACTCAGTTGTTCCTCAGTAACCCTGCCGGACTGCAGGTCAAGCGTCCATCTCCAGAGGTACGGAATACACTCATCTGGGCCGAGTCGACTCTGGTCGAACACCCGGTCGAAGCGAATTACATCGAGCACAATCAGTTGCTGCCCGTTCGCTCCGACTGCGTCGTGCGCGTTCACTGCGTGGAACACATAACAGGGGTTCACCTCGAACCAACGCAACTGATCGGTGCCAGTACCTTGGCGCGGTAGTACTCCAACTCGAGCCCCGTAATCATTGCTCCACGCGTACGGCAGGCCGATTCCAGCCATGGCATCTTCCAGATTGAACACAACGGGCAGATCGTAAAAAACCGCGGAACTTTCGGTGATCGAGATGTCATGAACCATCGGGCTGCCAGGCACCGGAATCTCTTCACGGCGAATCACAGTTCCGTCAGGCCCAGTGACGGTGTACTCAATGACGTTGGGCAGTGACCAGATATAGCTAGCTGCATGAAGTTCACCGCTGACAGGGTCGACCTTTGGATGAGCGGTGTAACCGTGAGAGAGGGTGCCTCCAAAGTCACTGGTTCCGATCGTGTCGAGTTCGAAGCCCAGTTCAACGGGCGGAGCCCCTGCCTCGACGAGCGCAAGAGTCCGACCATTCAGGCCAATCACGTTTGTGTTGGGAGCAAAGCTGTCCGGGCTTTTCACCCATCGATTTCGATACCACTCAGCCTGACCGCCTTGCAGACGAACCCCATGCACCATTCCATCCCCCAAGAACCAGTTATAGGTTTCCGGGTCAGCAGTGATTGGGTTCGGTCCATTACGCAAATACCGTCCGTTGAGTTCAGCAGGTATCTGACCGGTGACCTGAAGGTCAAAAGCCGTGACCTCTTCTGTAACGGGCCCAAAGTTTCCGCTCAAATATGGATTCGATTTCATCGGACCTCTATCTCTCACTTGGTTGAACTGGTATCGGCAGAACTG